>JALSLK010000078.1 GCA_026988355.1 Flavobacteriaceae bacterium | reverse complement strand
ACAATGACTTTTTTAATCTTTTTCTTAATTTTATTGAAATTAATTTGTAATTAACAAAAAATCAACCGTTTAATGAAATGTTAATTGTCTAAACTAATCCCCACGTAAAAACTATATACAAAAATATTACTTTTACTAAATCTTGTAAAACAATATCATCCTGTTAATAAATATGAAAATTTTTAAACCTTTTTAACTCGTTAATTAACCATATTAAATATATTTGCAATTCATAAAGCAAACTCAAAATGATAAATATTAAACTACCTGACGGTTCTATTAAAGAGATGGAGATGAATAGTACTCCAATGGATGTTGCTAAAGCTATTAGTGAAGGTTTTGCTAGAAATGTGATTTCGGCAAGTTTCAATAATGAGGTTATTGAAACCTCTACTCCACTTACAACCGATGGCTCTTTATTATTATATACTTGGAAAGATGATAATGGCAAAAAAGCATTTTGGCACTCTTCGGCACATGTTTTAGCACAAAGTATTTTACACTTTTATCCAAATGCAAAGCTAACTATTGGTCCTGCAATTGATAACGGCTTTTATTATGATGTAGATTTTGGTAATGATATATTAAAAGAAGAAGAGTTCTCTAAAATTGAAAAGCAATTTTTAGAATTTGCTCGTCAGAAATTTGAATTTAAATTACGTGCTGTTTCAAAGAAAGAAGCTTTATCTTATTATAAGGAAAGAAATAATGAATTTAAAATTGAATTGATTGAAAATCTAGAGGATGGTACTATAACTTTTTGTGACCATGCCGACTTTACGGATTTATGCCGTGGTGGTCACATTCCAAATACTGGTATTATTAAAGCTATAAAAATAATGAGTGTTGCTGGTGCTTACTGGCGAGGTAATGAGAAAAACAAACAATTAACTCGTGTTTATGGCGTTTCTTTCCCTAAACAAAAAGATTTAAAAGCTTATTTAGAGTTACTAGAGGAGGCTAAACAAAGAGATCACAGGAAATTAGGTAAAGAATTGGAGTTATTTACTTTTTCTCCTAAAGTTGGACAGGGCTTACCTTTATGGCTTCCTAAAGGTGCAGCTCTTAGAGATAGATTGGAACAATTCTTAAAAAAAGCGCAAAAAAAAGCTGGATACGAAATGGTTATTACTCCTCATATTGGACATAAGGATTTATATGTTACTTCTGGTCATTATGAAAAATATGGCGAAGATAGCTTTCAACCTATTGGCACTCCTAAAGATGGCGAAGAGTATTTATTAAAACCTATGAATTGTCCGCACCATTGTGAAATTTTTAATCACAAACCGTATTCTTATAAAGATTTACCCAAACGTTTTGCTGAATTTGGCACTGTTTACAGGTATGAACAAAGTGGGGAATTACATGGCTTAACTCGTGTTAGATGTTTTACTCAAGACGATGCTCATATTTTTTGTACTCCTGAACAGTTAGATTCTGAATTTAAAAATGTTATTGATTTAGTCTTATATGTTTTTGGAGCTCTAGGGTTTGAAGATTTTACTGCTCAAATTTCTTTGCGAGATCCTGAAAATACGGAAAAATACATTGGCAGTGATGAAAATTGGGAAAAAGCTGAAAATGCTATTATTAAAGCTGCTAATGAAAAAGGATTAAAAACCACTATTGAATATGGTGAAGCTGCTTTTTATGGTCCAAAATTAGACTTTATGGTTAAGGATGTTTTAGGTCGTAATTGGCAATTAGGAACAATCCAAGTAGATTATAATTTACCTATTCGGTTTGATTTGAATTATAAAGGTTCCGACAATCAATTACATAAACCTGTAATGATTCATAGAGCTCCTTTTGGCTCTATGGAACGTTTTATTGCTATTTTATTAGAGCATACTGGTGGAAATTTCCCTCTTTGGTTGATGCCTGAGCAAGTGATTTTACTACCAATTAGCGAGAAATATGAAAAATATACGAAAAAAGTTTTAAATCTCCTCGAAAATTACGAAATTCGCGCCCTCATAGATGATCGGAATGAAAAAATAGGAAGAAAGATACGCGATGCTGAAATGAATAAAATTCCTTACATGATTATTATTGGTGAAAAAGAAGAGCTAAATGAAAATCTATCTGTGAGAAAACATAGTGAAGGTGACCTTGGAGTGTTTAATATTCCTGATTTTGCATCTTTAATACAGAAAGAGATTAATGAGTCTTTACAACAATTTGAATAAACAGCTTTTATAGCATTAAAATTTTATAGCCATAGCAATACGTAGAAAAAGGGGACGAAGAGGTCCAGGAAGAGTTTTTAAAGAGGATAAACATCGAATTAACGACAAAATAATTCGTACTCCAGAGGTACGTCTTGTTGGAAACAACGTAGAGGTTGCTGTTTACCTTATTGCTAAAGCAAAACAGATGGCCATTGATATGGAATTAGATTTAGTTGAAATTTCTCCTAATGCTAAACCTCCTGTTTGTAAAATAATGGATTATAAAAAGTTTCTTTATGAAGACAAGAAACGAGAAAAAGCTTTAAAAGCAAAAACAACAAAAGTAATTGTAAAGGAGATACGATTTGGTCCAAATACAGATGACCACGACTATCAATTTAAAATGAAACATGCCAAAAAATTTTTAACTGATGGTGCTAAATTAAAAGCTTTTGTGTTTTTTAAGGGTAGATCTATTATCTTTAAGGAACAAGGACAAATTCTTTTATTACGTCTTGCGCAAGATTTAGAAGATTTTGGTAAAGTGGAGCAAATGCCTAAATTAGAGGGGAAACGTATGACTATGTATATTGCTCCGTTAAAGAAAAAATAAAATAAGAAGTATATTATAATAATAACTAGAATCATATTTTGATTCAAAAACAGGAAGAAAATGCCTAAAATGAAAACAAAATCTAGTGCCAAAAAACGTTTTAAAGTTACTGGTTCTGGAAAAATTAAAAGAAAACATGCTTTTAAAAGTCACATTTTGACTAAAAAAAGTAAAAAAAGAAAGTTACGATTGACTCATTCTGGTTTGGTACACAAAGCAGATGAAGCAAATATTAAAAATCAACTTTGTTTAAAGTAATCATTACTTTAAGGTAAATTATTAACCATGTGTTAGTGCTCAAAAAAAATGATTCAAATTTAATCTGCCTAACTCAAAAATTTAAAAGAAATGCCAAGATCAGTAAATTCAGTAGCTAAGAGAGCTCGTAGAAAAAAAATATTAAAATTAGCAAAAGGATACTTTGGTAGACGTAAAAACGTTTATACCGTTGCTAAAAATGCAGTAGACAAAGCAATGTCTTATGCATACAGAGATAGAAAAAATAACAAAAGAAATTTTCGTGGTTTATGGATTCAGCGTATTAATGCTGGAGCTCGTTTACACGGGATGTCTTATTCGCAATTTATGGGAAAGGTAAAAGCCAATAATATTGACTTAAATCGTAAAGTTCTTGCTGATTTAGCAATGAATAACCCTGATGCTTTCAAAGCTATTGTTGATAAAGTAAAATAAATTTAAAATTACTTCTTATTTGTAAAAAAGCATCCTATTTGGATGCTTTTTATATTTTTAAATAATTAATCCGAAATTATCATTCTTCTTTTTTTTCTCTTTCTAAAAGTGCTTTTAAGAAACCTCTATGCTTAAAAATTTCTGCTACTCGCCAACCTGATTTTGCATAGCTATTTAACAAGTCTTCGAAATCTTTATCTTTTCGTACTGTTGTTCCTGCTTGTTTTATTATTTTATATTCTTTCATTATTCTATTATTAGTTTTTTTATTGTTGATTTGTTGTTCGTTAAATGAATTTTTACGAAATAAATTCCTTTGTCAAAATTGGATAAATTAAGTTCGTAATTGGATATGTTTTTTATGTTTACTGTTTGCATTAATTTTCCTAAAACATTAAAAATTTGTATTTTTCTTAAAATATAATTATCGTTATTTGTTTTTATTTTTGTTTTTGAATTCGTTGGATTTGGTTCTAAGGTAATATTCTGTATAAATATTACTTCTTCTGTTTCTAATGTTGCATCTTTTATTTTATAAATTTCTCCACTATAAAGTCCGGAATAGTATAGTTCTCCTGTTACATCTTGCCCGAAACTAGATATTCCTCCCTCAAAAGGTCCGTTCTGTATTACTTGATATGCATTATTTGGGTTAACTGTAAATATTTCATTACTACAATAGTCTGCATAAAAATAGAGTCCTGTAAAGTTGGAATAGGCTGCTCCTCTATATACAAATCCTCCTGTGATTGAACATTTATAAGGAGAGCCTCCTTGATTGTATTCTGCTACTGGGAATGTGTAATTTGTACTATTTCCACATCCTGCTGTATTATACGTATCGCTTGCCTCATAACACCTCCATCCATAATTTACGGCACTCATTCCATTTACGACATGGTTTATTTCTTCTTTACTATTCTGTCCTACATCTCCTATCCATAAATCGCCATTTGTGCTATCAAAAGAAAATCGCCAAGGGTTTCGTACTCCTATTGCCCATATTTCATCCAGAATACTTGCATTTCCTATATATGGATTATCTATTGGTATTGTATAATTTGCTGTTGTTGCAACTCCTACATCGATTCGTAATATCTTTCCTAACAATGAATTTCCATTTTGTGCGTTATTTTGTGGATCTCCTGCACTTCCTCCATCTCCCATGCCTATATATAAATATCCATCTGGTCCAAAAACTATATTACCTCCATTGTGGTTTGTATATGGTTGGCTTATTGTGAGTATTATTTGTCCTGAATTGGAGTCTGCAATATTAGCATTTACACTTACTGTATATCTTGCAATAACGGTATCTCCTGAATTGTTTATGTAATTCACAAAAAAAAATCCATTTGTGCTATAATTAGGATGGAATGCTAATCCTAATAATCCTTGCTCATTTCCTACGGAACGTACGATTGCATCTATATTCAAAAAATCGGCTACATTTGTTGTTCCGTTTGCATTTAATATTTTTATTTTTCCATCTTGTTCTACTATAAACAGTCTATCATCTCCTGCATGTTGTATATTTACTGGCTTTGTAAATCCTGTTCCAAAAGATTCGACGATAACATTTTGTGAAAATAAAAAAACTGTGTTTAGAAAAATTGCGGCAATTAAAATTTTATTAATCATAATAGTAATTTTAAATTGTTTTAAATGTAACGATTGAGGAGTAAATTACTCTAATTTGTTTAAATTAATAGGTAAAAATAACTATTTTAGCGCAAAAAAAACCGAATGCGATATAAAATATTCCTACTTTCTTTGTTTCTTTTTGTTAATTTAACCACTTTTTCTACTCCTATTTGGGGACCTACTGGACATCGCGCTGTTGGTAAAATTGCGGAGAAACATCTCAAAAAAAGAGTAAAACGAAAAATTAAAAAATTATTAAATGGCGAAAGTTTGGCTTTTGTTTCTACCTATGCTGATGAAATTAAATCTGATAAAAATTATAATGATTTTTATACTTGGCATTATGTTAATTTTCCATTTAATTCTAAATATGAAGATTCTAAAAAAAATCCTAAAGGGGATTTAATTACTGGTATTGCGACTTGTATTAAAATACTCAAAGATAAAAAGAGTTCTAAAAAAGACAATGTTTTTTACTTAAAAATGCTGGTTCATTTAATTGGCGATTTGCATCAACCTTTACACATTGGTCGCGCTGAGGACAAGGGAGGAAACTCTATTCAAGTTCAATGGTTTAAAAAAGGTACTAATTTACATCGTGTTTGGGATATTAATATGATTGATGAATGGGATATGAGCTATGTAGAACTTGCGGATAACACGAAGTTTTTATCTAAAAAAGAGATTAAATCGTATCAGGATGGTACTGTCTTAGATTGGGTTTATGAATCGCAAAAACTAGCTATTTCTGTTTATAAATCTGCTAATAGTGGTGATAAATTAAGGTACCGATATTCTTACGATCATTTTGGCACGGTTAGAAAACAAATTCAAAAAGGTGGTATTCGTTTGGCTAAAATATTAAATGACATTTTTAAATAAAATTTCTATTTTTATTCTATGAAATTAAAATATATTTTTATTCTTTTTGGTATTGTTTCATTCTCTGCTATTCAAAAAACTACTCTTCCTAAAGGTTTTGTAGATGCTTCTGAGTTTATTCCTAATTTAAAAATTGATTTACGTTATGCTACTGCTCATAATTTTATTGGTAAACCTATTGATGGCTATTATTCGCAGCGTTGTATTCTATCTAAAGAGGCTGCTATTGCTTTGAAAAATGTGGAAGAGGATTTAAATGAAAACAATCTTTGTTTACAAATTTATGATTCTTACAGGCCTCAAAAGGCTGTAAATCAATTTGTAAAATGGGCTAAAAATATTAATGACACGTTAATGAAACAGGAATTCTATCCAAATATTGCTAAAAAGAATTTATTTAAAAAGGGCTATATTTCTTCTAAATCTCGTCATAGCAGTGGTAGCACTATCGATTTGACTATTTATTCTGATTATACTAATGATGTGTTGGATATGGGCAGTAAATACGATTTTTTTGGGGAGCAATCTGCTGTTGATTATCCGAACTTAACTAGAGAGCAAAAATCCAATCGCAAATTACTTAAATCTATTATGCTAAAACATGGTTTTAGAGCTTATTCGAAAGAGTGGTGGCATTTTACTTTACGCTATGAGCCTTATCAAAATATGCGTTTTAATTTTGATATTAAATAAGACCAATTCAATTTCAAAATGCGCTATAAATTATTTTGCCATATAACAAAGGCTACTAGTTTTATCTAATAGCCTTTAATTAATTTAAATGAAATATAATACTATTTTTTTGTACGTCTATTACTTCTATGGATTTAGAATAATTTAATAAAAAAGAAATAGTTTTTCTTTTAGGGTTCAATAATCTTTCTTTTGGATTTTTAATGTAATTTTTTGCCATATTACTATTTATGAGTTGGTATTAAATAGATAACGTAACAAATATTACATTATTGCTATGTGCTTAAAATAATTTTCTTCTCTGAAATTAGCTTTCGCATATTAATTAATGCATATCGCATTCTACCTAATGCTGTATTTATACTTACATCTGTTGTCTCTGCTATTTCTTTAAAACTCATATCTTTATATAAGCGCATTATTAACACTTCTTTTTGATCGTTTGGCAATTCTTGTATTAACTCTTTTACATCTCTATGAATTTGATCGTTTATAAGTTGTGTTTCTGCATTTAACGTATTATCTGATAAGACCGAAAAAATATCAAATTCGTCTGTATTTCTAAATTTTGGCATACGACTATTTTTTCTAAAATAATCAATCATTAAATTATGTGCGATTCGCATTACCCATGGCAAAAATTTACCTTCTTCATTATACTTTCCTCTTTTTAGTGTATTTATTACTTTAATGAATGTATCCTGAAAAATATCTTCTGTAGTATCTCTATTTAATATTTTACTATATATAAAACTATAAATACGTTGTTTATGACGATATATTAGCACTTCTATAGCTTGTTCATTACCGTTAATATAACTTGAAACTAAAACAGCATCTTGTAGGTTCTTATTTTGCATAATTCTTCTTTATTTTATAGCTTTAGCGCTATAGTCGTTAATTTAAAAAGTAGAATTATTTTATACGCAAATTGTTTTTTGATTACTGTATTTGAAACAAATGTAGTATTTTTTTTTTTATAAAAAAAATATTCCTCCAAATATTGACAAGGTTAATGTATTAAAAGTGTTTTTTATTCAACGTATTATTAAAAAAAAGTATTAAATCTAGTTGAGATTGACTTTATAGAAAAAGTAATTTTACAGCCTGCTCTCTATTCATTTTTACTCGTTCTTCTTAAAATCACTCGAACTGACATTATATGGTATAAAATTGACCTTCTGAATATGAATACAATACGGACAATAAATATTTACGGACTTTTTAAAATGCCTGCCCTGTAAATATGTTGATGTGTAAACACTTTATAACCTATGAATTAACCTCTCTTTTTTCATATACCATATTACCAAAAAACCTACTATTGCTCCTCCTACATGTGCAAAATGTCCTATATTGCTTCCTGATTTAAAAATACCAAAAAACACATCATATAATAATAGTAATGGTATAAAGATTCTAGATTCTATCATTATTGGTAAAAAGATTAATCCCATTTTCGCTTTAGGTAGCAATACTCCGAATGCTACAATTACACCATATAATGCTCCTGATGCTCCTACTAATGTTGTATGATATTTCGTTAGCATATTTGCTAAACTTTCCATTGGTATTACTTCTAAAACTCGATCACTTTCTGGAATGTTTTTGGTTAATAGCATGTTTTGAATTTCTGATGGTGAAATTCCAATAGCAATTAGTTTGTTATAGACGGTATTATATTGAAAATAATCAATTCCTACTGAAAAAAGAACTGCGCCAATTCCTGCCACAAAATACAATATCAAAAAATTATTTCTTCCTATAATTTGTTCTACTGAGCTACCAAACATCCACAATCCAATCATATTAAATAATAGGTGTGTAATATTTCCATGCATAAATAAATGACTTATAATTTGCCATGGTTCAAAAAGTGAATTTGCTGGATAATGCATTGCCAACAAATCGTAAGCATCTTGTTTAAAAACCAAAGTTGCTACAAAAAATAGTACATTGATAATTATTAAATGCTTTACTGTATCTGTTATTTTTACCATAATTACAAAAATTTATTTTCTAGCTCGTCATAAGAAAAATTAGCAACTATTAATTTTCCATAAGGCGAATAATTGGGTTCTTTACATGAAAATAATTTATCTATTATTTCTTCTTGTTCTTTACTACTCAATATTTTTCCTGTTTTAATTGCCAAATTTTTTGCCATACTCTTTATAATAACATCGAGTTGACTAAAATTTTCTTGTGGCACTTCTGATTTTATTTGCTCTACTATTTCTTCTAATGTACTTACTAATTTATCTTGTGGTATTGTTGTTGGAATTCCACTTAAAATTATCCCATCACTTTTAAACTCTCCAAATCGAAACCCTATATTTTCTAATTCTTGTTTTGTTTCAAATAATAATGCCACGTCTTGTTTTATAAATTCTATTTCTATTGGAATTACTAATTGCTGACTTACTGCTTCTTCTACGGTAATTTTTGTTAGCAATTCTTCATATAAAATTCGTTGATGTGCTAAATTTTGCTTTATCACTACCATACTATTTTTTAATGAACTCAATATATATTTTCGCTGTACTTGAAATGTTTTTGCTTGTATTTTTTCTTCTATTTCTGAAAATAATTCTATTTGTTTATTTGTTGTTACATCTTCTTCTATTTCTACTTTGATATTATCTGTAATTACATCGCCTTTGTCTACATATAAGGACTCCCAACTTGATGTATTTATTGGTTTTTGTGTTTTTGTGTTTTTGGTCTTAAATGGATTAAAATTTGGATTTACGGATATGTTTGGTGTTTTTTTTGCTTTATTTTTATAATCGTATGGTACATCCATCGAAGTATCTCTATTAAAATCTAATAATGGTGCTACATTATATTGCCCTAAACTATGTTTTACTGTTGCTCTTATTATTGCATAAATATCCGATTCATTTTCGAACTTAATTTCTGTTTTTGTTGGATGAATATTAATATCTATCGTTTTTGGATCTACTTCCAAAAAAATAAAATATGTTGGATAATATCCTTTTGCTAATAATCCATCATACGCATTTACTACTGCATGATTTAGATAATTACTTTTTATAAATCTATTATTTGCAAAGAAAAATTGTTCTCCTCTTTTCTTTTTTGCAAATTTAGGGTTTGCTATAAATCCTTTAATCTTTACTAGATCTGTTATTTCGTCTATTGGTACTAATTTATCATTTATTCGATCGCCAAATATTGCTACTATTCTTTGTCGTAAATTATCTTCTTTTAAGTGGTATACTTCGTTGTTATTGTGGTATAATGAAAATCCTATATTTGGATGTGCTAATGCGACTCTTTGAAATTCGTCTATAATATGTCTTGTTTCGACTGCATTAGATTTTAAAAAATTACGTCGTGCTGGTATATTAAAAAATAAATTTTTGACCGATATACTCGTTCCTGTTGGTGTCGAAATAACATCTTGTACAATAATTTTACTTCCTTCTATTTTTAGAATATTTCCTACTTCGTCTTTTGTTTGTTTTGTTTTTAATTCTACTTGCGCTATGGCTGCAATGGATGCTAATGCTTCTCCTCTAAATCCTTTTGTTTCTAATTTATAAATATCGTTTGCAGATTTTATTTTTGATGTTGCATGTCTTTCAAACGACAATCTTGCATCGGTTTGGCTCATTCCGATTCCATTATCTATTACTTGAATTAGTATTTTTCCTGCATCTTTTAGTAGTAATTTTATCTGTGTTGCTTTTGCATCTATTGCGTTTTCTAGTAGTTCTTTTACAACGGAAGCTGGTCTTTGCACTACTTCTCCTGCTGCTATTTGATTTGCTACATGATCTGGTAATAATTGAATAATATCTGCCATTAAAATAATTTATGCAGTTCTAAGATATATGCAAAAATTCCAACTAAAAGTGCGATTATTAGTGCTATTCGAATATTTGCTCTTTTATCGTGTGCTAAATGTTTATTACGATTCCAATCTGCTTTTAGATTATCTCTTGTTAAGGACATTACGACGTTATCTTCCGTTTCTTTATTATCTGTTTGGTATTTTTTCTTGAGTTTTTCTAAACGTTCTTTACGTGCATCATAATATCTTGGTTTATAATCAAACACATAATTAGGTCTCGATTTAAAAGCGTTTCCAAACATAATGGTAGTTTTTATTATGACAAATGTACTGAATATTTTTATTTTTTTGGCGCATCTTAAAATCAAATTGCAAGTTCAGGTCGAACTCAAGTTATTAGATTATGTATACTTAGTTTATTTGTATTATTTGTTACAGTAGCCTTGCATATATTATAGTACCTTTGATTATTCTAAATTTTAATCTATTGTATTATGAAAAAAGAATTAGAAAACAGAGACGACATCTATCAATTGGTTTCTCAATTTTATATTAAACTATTACAGGATGATTCTATAAAACATTTTTTTGATGAAATGGTACAAAATGATAGTTTGGAAGCTCATTTACAAGTTTTGGTAGATTTTTGGGACAACATGCTTTTTTATACTGGTTCGTACAGACGAAATGCAATGCGTCCTCATTTATTATTAAACCAAACAAAACCTTTTTTAGCGGAACATTTTACAACGTGGTTACATCATTTTAACACTACGGTTGACACTCTTTTTATTGGCGATGTTGCTCATGCTACTAAAACTAGAGCTTTATCTATTGCTACTGTAATGGAATTAAAAGTCAATCAACTATAAAAGTAATTATTTTATTTCTATTTTTCATATTTTTAAACATCTTCAATTACTTTTTAAAATATTTCATTATTTTCGCTTACCAATTTTCTAACTATGCTAACAACTAAAATTACTGGAACTGGAAGTTATATTCCTACAATTGTTAAAAAAAATGAAGACTTTTTAAGTCAGACATTTTATAATGACAAGAAAGAATCGTTTCCTAATTCTAATGAAATTATCATTAAAAAATTTAAAGCCATTACTGGTATTGATGAACGTCGCTACTTAAAAAAAGAATTATTGAGTAGTGATATTGCTACAATTGCTGCTCAAAATGCGATTGCTGATGCAAACATTAACTTAGAAGATATTGATTATATTATAATTGGTCAAAATTTTGGAGATATTAAAGGTGGTAATAATCAATCGGACATGCTTCCAAGTATTGGCTCTAGAGTTAAATATAATCTTGGTATTAAAAATCCAAATTGTGTTGCTTATGATGTTATTTTTGGCTGTCCTGGATGGATTGAAGGTGTTATTCAAGCAAATGCATTTATTAAATCTGGAATGGCTAAAAAATGTTTGGTCATTGGTGCCGAAACTCTTTCTAGAATTGTAGATCCGTATGATCGTGATTCTATGATATATTCGGATGGTGCTGGTGCTTGTATTCTTGAAGTTAGTAAGGATACAAATGCTGGAATTCTAAGTCATGCAACCCAATCTTTTACTCATGAGGAAGCTTATTTTTTATATTTTGGAAGTTCTTTTAACCCTTCTATTGACCAAAATTTAGGTTTTATTAAAATGCATGGTAGGAAAATTTATGAATTTGCTTTAAATAATGTTCCTAATGCCATGAAAATTGCACTTGATAATAGCGGATTAGGTATTCGACAAATTAAAAAGGTTTTAATTCATCAAGCTAATGAAAAAATGGACGAGGCGATTGTAAAACGTTTTTATGAATTATTTGATTCTCAAATGCCTGAAGGAATTATGCCTATGAGTATTAACAAACTTGGAAATAGTTCGGTTGCAACGGTTCCTACGCTTTTAGATTTAATTTTAAGAGGAAATTTAGACGGTCATAAAATTGAAAAAGGAGATGCTATCATTTTTGCTTCTGTTGGTGCTGGTATGAATATTAATGCTGTTGTTTATCAGTATTAATATCCAATTAAAAGAGATACAAGACCGTTTTACTACTAACCTGAGTTCGATAAAAATTTATCTAAATAAAATGTAAGTTTCTTAA
The DNA here is from genome assembly GCA_026988355.1 of Flavobacteriaceae bacterium. Taxonomy (GTDB): domain Bacteria; phylum Bacteroidota; class Bacteroidia; order Flavobacteriales; family Flavobacteriaceae; genus S010-17. The sequence goes on along the minus strand of JALSLK010000078.1, from coordinate 15,940 downwards.
AATTTAAGCGTACCGTATTTCCAGAAGAATACGATTTTCATAAAAATTCTTTTGGTATACTATCTTTATGTTTCCACCTTCTATGCGACCAAAAATAATAGGCTGGTTTTGCTCTAATTTGTTCTTCTATTTCTTTTAAGAATAAATCCGTTATTTTGTAGTCTTCAAACTCCTTTGGATTTTCTGCTAATACTTTAAATTCGGTTTCATAATATCCTCGTTTTACTTTAGTAGTTTTCATTAATACGACTGCATGATCGTATTTTTTTGCTAAAAATTCGGTTCCTGTTTGTATTGGTACTTTTACTCCCATAAATTCCGAAAAATATTTTGCTTTGTGTAATTGTGGCGATTGGTCGCTTAACAATCCGTAAATTGCCATTACATTATTTGTTTTATTTTCTTCTACAAACGGTATAAATTTCGTTGTTTCAATAAAATTTGCTCCTAATCGTTCTCTCGAAGCTCTTATTTTTTTATCAAAATAGATATTATTAATTTTTGTGTATGCTGCATAACTTTTATGTGTTATGTATTTATTTAATACAATTACCCATTCCCAATTTGCATAATGTGCTCCTGTAATGATAATACTTTTATTTGTTTTTTCTAAATCATTTAGCACTTCCATATTCGTAAATTTATACCTTTTTAGTAATTCTTTTTTAGAAATTGTAAAGGATTTTATCATTTCAACAAATATATCTATAAAATGGTGGTAAAATTTCTTTTGAATGGTTTGTATTTCCTTCTCTGTTTTTTTTGGAAATACCATTTTCAAATTGGTATACACTACTTTTTTTCGATATCCAAAAATATAATATACGATGTAAAAAATAAAATCTGATAGCACATACAAAACCCGTAAAGGCAATAATGAAATCAACCAAATTATTGGATAGACTAAAATAAATATGACAAACTGCATTTAATTTTAATTTTTTGACAAATATCCGATTTAATTTTATCTTTGAAGAAAATTAATTTATAAAAAATGGATGAATTAGATATTGTCACAATTGTTATTATTGCTATTAATATTATTGTTTCTTTAAAAGGGTTTAAAGATAATACTTTTTTTAATCGGTATAAATTTCAAATTTCTGCAATTGAGAAAGGTGAAAAACAACGTATGTTAACTTCTGGTTTTTTACATGTTGACACGATGCATTTGATTTTTAATATGCTTACTTTATATTTTTTTGCAGATGCTGTTATTCTTAATGTTGGTCAAGTTAATTTTATTCTAATTTATTTTGGTAGCTTAATTGCTGGTAGTCTTGTTGCTGTGTTTTTTCATAAAAAAGAGCCTTTTTACAGTGCTGTTGGTGCTTCTGGAGCTGTTTCTGGAATTTTATATGCTGCTATTTTACTTAATCCAAACATGACTCTATTATTTTATTTTGCCATACCAATTCCTGGTTTTGTTTTTGCTATTGGATACTTACTGTACTCTATTTATGGTATGAAAAAATCTTTAGGTAATATTGGTCACAGCGCACATTTGGGTGGTGCTGTAGGTGGTTATTTACTAACCATTTTACTTAAACCTAGTATTTTGCAAACTAATTTGACTTTAGTTATTATTTTGGCTGTACCTATTGTTTTGCTTTATATTTTTAAAGATAAATTCTTATCTCCATAAGATACAATCTTATAACAATATATTTTATTGTTAATTACAACCACACAGAACACAAAGTTTTACGCAATGAACTCAAATAAAAATAGGTTCTAACTTACATTATCTTAAATTTATGACAATAAAACTCTTAGATGTAAAATATAAGTTTACTTTCTTACAATAATTTTATGAACTGTTAAAACTCTACGTTTATCATCTAATATTTTTACAAAATAAATACCATTTGGTAAATTGGCGGTAGAAATTGTTTGTATTGTTGTTACATCCATTTTTTTTTCGATTACATTTTTACCTAAAAACGAATATATTTTTACTTCTATTTCTTTTACTTTATTAGAAACGAATTCACTTAACTTAATATTTAATACTTCTTTTGCTGGGTTTGGATATACTTCTACAAGATTTCCAATATTTTTATCGTCTATTAGCAATGATGCTGATGGCGACATTACAATATAAATGTCTGAATTTATTCCGTAAGAAACAGCACTACTTTTTATTATAAATTGATCTGGTGTAAGCGTTACCAATTTATACTTTGACGTTCCAAAACTTATACTATCGCCTGCACTAAAAAACTCCCATGGCTTATCTCCATTTAATGTTTCGTTTGCTTTGATATTTAATGTGCCATTTGTATAAAAATCATATTCCCAACCATTAAAATGATGAATATTCTCTTCATCTGTACCACTTACTTGGTAATAATATGTTTTATCTTCTGTCCCTTCAACAACACTATAATATTCTTGAACTCCCCAGACTTGATTTGTTAATGCATCGACATTCTGAGATTGAAGGCTTAACATATTTACTCCTAATAATAATATAATTATTTTTTTCATGATTTCTTTTTTTAATTTTCTAAAGCTTCGAAAGCGTCTTTTAATCTTAGATCAACATTTTTAAATAATATTACTCCCATCATTGTATTTAGTTTTCCTGAAAAAACACCTAGATTTCCTTTACAAAAATGCAATCCTTCTCCAATAGTTCTTATATAAATTTCACCTGTATCTTTATCTCTTATTACCGTTCTAGTTATTTTACCTGGATGAAAATAATGTCCTTCTTTTGTATAATTTATAATGGTGTAATTTGTATCATCAATATGCATTATTACAGGATCATAAGGAACACTTTCTAGCCCAAGACCTTGACAATTTTCATTTACAGAAATAGAATTAGTCCACAGTGGACCATTAGTATAATATTTTTTGAATAACATCCTTACTTCTGAAGCCTCTGGAGTATTATATAATAAATAGGTTTGACTTTCGTGTATGGATTTTTCGGGATTTACTGCTACTTGTCTATTAAAATAGATCTTTCTATTTAAAAGCTGCCATGGATTAAAATTGATTATTAGTCCTGAGTTTGCTCTCCAAGTATTATTTTTTATATCATATCCTGTTAAACCTGATAAATCCATTATAGATTGTACTGTAGGAATTCTACTTGTTTGTTCATTTGATTTATCTTCAAACAACTTAACATGTTCTGGTGTAATATCTTGTAAAAATTCGTCGCCTAAAATTTCTGTTGGCATATCGTAAGGTATTATTGCCTGGAATTTTGAGTGTTCTTTTAGCATATGAAATATATTTTCGACAGTTGCATATCTATTCGCTGTACTTCCGTTCGGATCATATATTGTTGTTTCTATTTGATATCTGTGGTATGTATTATCTGGTGTTGCTACTGCAGTTTCTACTTCCATAACTACTGGATTAGTTGACTGTGCTTGCGATAAAAGACATTGATTTATACTTAAATCGTCTGAAAAATTAGTTCTTTCTCTCCAATTATTTGGGCATAGCCCTACTTCTTCTTTGTATTCTATATGTCCAATCTTTACTCTCATAATTCCATTATCGGTAGCTATCCATTGTTCTCCTTTATTGGAGACTCCTCCTTTAATATTATTTGAAGACATGTTTGAATCTATTACTACGTATGGGCTTCCTGGTATGATATCTGTTTTACTATATAATGTATAGGATGCTGCTTCATTTATTGGATTTCTTCCATCATAAACTAACAAACCATTTGTTGTTCCCATAAATACGTTTCCATATTCATTTTTCCACATCGCATTAGCATTAAATCGTGTACCACTAGGAATTATTTTTTGTACTTCAACATTATTTGGATCCATGTATGTCCATGAATTACCATTATAAACGGAAAAACCTCTTCCTGTAAATGAATTGGTTACCCAAGTTCCTTTGTTATTATTATTTCCACTATTCTCACTGCTATTACTGGCACAAATTCCATTTATTATTCCTCCTGGTGGAAATCTCATATCTTCGTAAGAAAATCCTCTATAAGTCGGCACACTACCTAAATTCATAAAATTAGCATTTAAGTCATATACTAATACTCTTGGTTCTACGTATAGATTATTTTCATAATGCGTATCATCAGTTCGATCGGTATCATCATCATCTCTTATCGAATAGCCTCTTACGCCAACCCATACTTGAGAATTATCCACAGATATTGCATCCATAGTTCTTGATTGTGCATTTCTTACTGGTGGTGGGTTTTTTGTCCATGCTGGATACGGTAGTTCTGCTGGCTGTCCATTTAATAAGCCTGGAAACCATCCTCCTTTTGTTGTAAATATTTGTGCATTAGCAGATTTATACGATAATGCTCCTGGTGTTAAATAATATCCACCTCCAGTTCCCGTAACTGTTAAATCGTGGTATTTTTGCGCAACCCAAACTTTATTATTTTTATCTACTGTAACTGAAGTAAGTCTTCTTGTTGCTAGACCTTCTCTTTCATAAAATGAAATTCCTATAAAATTTCTATCTGCGGAATAATGGCTTATTGCAGTTCCATTTATTTTTTCCAGTCCTCCTTGTATCCCATTAAAACTCGTTCCTTGATGTCCAATCCATATATTACCAAGTCCATCTCCTGCCATGCTTGTGATTCTAATGTTTGATAAGTCTGGTCCATCTGCTGCACTTCCTGTAAAAGTTGAAAAAATTGGTGGTATCGTTTCTCCGCCTATTTCTATATTAAAAACACCATTTTGGTTTGTTCCTGCCCAAACTCGATTATTTATAGAATCTAATGCTATTGTTGTAAATGCTGTATTTACATTATATGTGGTAAATCCAAAATCTAAACTCTCTGGTGTTTGACTATGTATACATCCTATTGTAAATACAGTTAATAATGTAATTATTTTTATTTTCATATTATTTCTATTAAATAGATTCGTATTTATCTTAATGCATTTTTTAATCTCATATAACGCTGTAAGCATTTACAATTTGTCGTGTGTGGCTTTATTTCCTTACAAAATTATTTGTAAATATAAAACTATTTTTTATTGAATATAATACCATATTTATGGTATTATATTCAGCCTCAAAGATTAATCTTTGAGGCTGAATATCTATTTATTAACAACTAATTTTATCGTCTTAACATATCCTTTTGTAGATACTTTTACCAAGTATATACCACTTACCAAACCTTCTCCTATTTTTAGGTTAAAACTATTTGTTCCTTCTACTACATTTATGGTTTGTACCGATAATCGTTTTCCTTGTAAACTATACATTTCTAACTTTGCATTTTTATCTGTAAAATTTGAATTTAGCTGTAAGGTTACTTTATCCGTATTTGTTGGATTTGGATATAGTTTTAGATTTGTATTTTCTATATTATTATCGTCTACTCCTAAAGAGGATGCTAGATTTATTTCTATGGTAGAACTATATGTTATATTTCCTTGCGTATCTATCATTTTTATACGGTAATAGATTAAGGTATTACTTCCAAATGCGCTATCATTGTAATTAAATTGTGCTGGTATTTCTGTTGTTCCGTTTCCTGCTTGATTGTTAATTTCTGTAAAATTATCTGGCGTTCCATAACTTGTTTCTAATACAAAGGTGGCATTTTGGTATTCTCGTAAGGTTTCCCAATTTATTGCTATTGTTGTATTTGTATTATCTGGTATTCCATAGAAACTGGTTAAAATTGTTTGTTGCAAGGACGGATTGCTTTGTACGGTCACTAAAACGGTATCTTCGAACTCATTTAATGATACTGTAAATAATGTAGATCCTTCTTGTTCTCCTTTTATTGTACTGTTATCTACTTGTGAACTTATTGAACTGTCTTCGATGGTAAATGTTAAATCTGCATTATTTAAAACTCGATTTATTCCATCACTATAGGTTCCGATTACCTTATACCTATAATTATTTTGATTTAAAATAATTGGTGCTTGTGTTTCAAAATGTATTCCTTGTAATGTTACATCTAATGGAGTTCCTACTTCTAATGTAACTGTACTTATTGCATATCCTACAACTCCATTTTTAAATCCATAAGCTGTTATTTTAAGTTCGCCACTATATCCTTCTGGTATGGTATAACTAAATGGGTTCTCGAATACTAAATTTTGTGATTTTGTTGTATAGGTAAAATTCTCTGAATCATTTTCACTTTCGTACGTTACCATTATTGAGTCTACATTTTCTTGGTATACATTAAAGTTTACTATATCTCCTTCGACTACATTGTCAAAAATTGCTGGATCTCTATTTATCAATATTTTGGAATCAAAAGGAACATTTCTTCTTTGTAATGCTGGATCTAAAACGGTTGCTAAAAAATTATATGTGAGCCCTCCTTGTGGATGTACTAAACCTGTTTGTGTAAAAAAGCCATTGTTTGTTTCGTCATAAACATTAGATTTTAACAATTGTAATATTCTATCATGTACTACTGTTGCTTTTGCAACTCCTTCTCTAAACATTCCTGTATGATCTAAATTATCACTTAATCCAAATGGTGTGTTATAGCGTGTTCCGCCCAATCCTCCTTGCATACTTGTTAACGGCACAATAAAATCGTTTGGTTCTCCATTAAATAATGCCTGTGTTACCGATCTTAACCCTTCTGACATTGCATTTGGTAACATCTTTTTTACTATTAATGCAAATTTTGCTTGAATTTTACTTGTCTCTGCTATAACTTCAGTATCTAAACAAAACCATGGGGAGTCAATACATGGATCTGCTATTGCTGAGATGGTATGTATTGGTGTTCCGTGTAATCTTGCTAAACTGCTTGTGCTATTTAATCTTGAAATAAAACCTGGGTCTTCTGGCGGAACTACACCAGAAATATTATCGTCTTCTACTATTAAATTTCTTGCTCCCCAATTTTTTCCTTCTGCTCCATTTCTTGGATTATCTCGTTTCGGTACAGATGCTGCTGATGCTATAAAACCAACTGTTATATCATTTGCTTCTATCAAGATATTAACTGGTATATGTGTTAATGTGCTTATTGCTACAAATGCATTTTTTAAAGTTTCTTTATACACTACAACTCTTCTATCTAATGCTACGTTTCCTCCTTGTGATCCAAAATGTGGTGTATCTATTGTTATTAACGAATTTACATCATCTATATATCGATGTGTGGGATTAATTGCTTCTATATATCCTCTGGTGTACAATCCTCCTCTACTATGTACTATTACATTTACTTTTCCTACAGAAAATAAGTTATCTACTGCTTTGTCTTTTAAATTCTTTATATAGGTTGGTATTACCCAACTATCTTCTTCGAATGAATTTTCTGGATTTTGTAAATCTTTAGCATCTATTGTTCTCCATGCTTTCATTACATTGTCTTCTGAAAATCCGTGTGCAAATAGATAGGTTTCTAGACCTTCCATGGAACTCACACTAGACCATACTCCATGTCCTAACAATACTGGTGGTACTTCTATTTTTATTGGATGTGTAAATAATATTTCGGTATTATTTGCTTGTACATCTTTTATTATGTAATTAGTAATCGCATAATTCTCTCCTGCAACATAGGTACTTTCTTCTATATATTTTGGGTGTATGTATTCTACTTCTATATAGGTTAAATCTGCTGCACTTGCTGGACTTCCTATATAACTAGACAAATCTTTAAGAATAAATTGTCCATATTGGTCTATATATGCTGTAGAATTAATTGTTGCTACATCTCCTCCTGGTCCAACATAGATATGGTACTTTGAACTAATTCCATTTATTCCATCATAAAAGCCTTGGCCATCTACTGTATCAAATCTAAATATTGTAGAGCCTGAACCATCTGCTGCGACTATTGGATATTCTAATTCACTTGCATACTCTGGTTCTGATGGGACTAATCCTACTTGATTGTTTAATTTTGTTAAAAAAGTAATGTTATTTTCGTCATCAACTGTAGTTCTGCTGTATGTAAAATGTTCGTTTACATGGTATGCAACCATTCCTTCTATTGGTAAGAATAGTTTCATTATTCCATTATCTGTTACTATCCAACTAACATTAATATTATTTGGATCTGCATATCCTCCTTTTATATTACTTGATATCATATCAACATCGTGAATATTGTGTGTGTTTCCTGCTGCCGCTCCATAGTCATAGTTGGTATATAATTTATAGGAATTTATATCTGTTACATCTCCTTTTCCTCCGCTATACACTATAAGTCCTTTATCTGTTCCCATAAATACTCTTCCTGCTTTATCTTTCCACATTGCATTTGTATTGAATCTTGTACTTGGCGGAATAATTTGAGAATAATTTGTTGGGTCTAAATGTTCCCATACTTCTACTCCATCGTTTCTTTTTCTATATACTGAAAATCCTGCTCCTGTAAAAGATTTTGAAAACCAAGTTCCAATACTATTATTTGCACAAATTCCATTTACTATTCCTCCTCCTGTTGGAAAAGCCATTTCTTCATAAGAAAATCCGCCATAATTAGGCACGTTTCCTAAACCTGTAGGTGTTCCGTCTAAATTATAAACTAAAACTCTATGTGGAATATACCCTCCATCTGCTTGGCTATCTGTAACTTTTTTTGAATAGCCTCTAACTGCAACATACATTCTTGTATCATCACAAGATATTGCATCCATAATTCGTGCTCCTGGACTTGCAGTAGCAGGAATTTGATATGTATATGCTGGATATGGCAACTCTGCTGGTTGTCCTGCCAAACGCCCTGGTTTCCACCCTCCAACTGTTGTAAATAAAGGGCTATTAGCTGCTTTATATGAAAATGCTCCTGGTTGTAGTATATACAATGATCCTGATGTTAGGTCTGTATATTTATGAGCTGACCAAACTTTATTATTTTTATCTACACTAACTGAGGTAATTCTTCTAGTAGCTAATCCATCTCGTCTGTTATATGAAAGTCCATTATAGGTATAATTTGTTTCTGAATGATAATGCTTTATATTTAAAGCACTATTAATTCGCTCCATTCCTCCTTGTCCTCCACTAAAGTTTGTTCCTTGATGTCCTATCCATATATTTCCTAGTCCATCGGCTGCCATACTACTAATTCTTATGTTGCCTAATGGTGGTCCATTTACTGGATCTGACCCATCAAATCTTGTAAAATCTATTTCATTACTGACTCCTGTTGAATCTATTTTAAAAACACCTCCTTGACGTGTTCCTGCCCAAACTCTTTTATTTTGTCCATCAACAGCTATTGCTGTAAATGCTGTATTTACATTAAAAGGTGTAAATTTTTGATTTTGCGCATACACTTTCATTATTAGAAGTGCAAATATTAATAATAATAATTTTTGTTTCATAATATTTGTATTAATGTTAATTATATTGATGTTAACAACATCCCCTTTTTATTTACATTAGGCTATTTTCCAATTTTCCAAGATATACTCTTGTATATATGGTAATTGCCTATAAACTACTTTAGTATTAAGGGTTTAATACTAAAGGAGTTGTCTCTATTTTTTAAATTAATTTCTCCCTAAAATTTATGGTAGAACTATCTTTATTTATCTACTATTAATTTTATCGTCTTAACATATCCTTTTGTAGATACTTTTACCAAGTATATACCACTTACCAAACCTTCTCCTATTTTTAGGTTAAAACTATTTGTTCCTTCTACTACATTTAAGGTTTGTACCGATAATCGTTTTCCTTGTAAACTATACATTTCTAACTTTGCATTTTTATCTGTAAAATTTGAATTTAGCTGTAAGATTACTTTATCCGTATTTGTTGGATTTGGATATAGTTCTAAATTACTATTTTCTAAATTATTATCTTCTACTCCTAAAGATGATGATAGATTTATTTCTATGGTAGAACTATACGTAATATTTCCTTGTGTATCTATCATTTTTATTCGATAATAGATTAAAGTATTTACTCCAAATGTGCTATCATCGTAATTAAACTGCGCTGGTGTATTTGATGTTCCGTTTCCTGCTTGTTGGTTTACTTCTGTAAAGTTATCTGGTGTATTGTAACTTGTTTCTAATACGAATGTAGCATTTTCGTATTCTCTTAAAGTTTCCCAGTTTATTGCAATTGTTGTATTTGTATCGTCTGGTATTCCGTAGAAACTGGTTAGAATAGTTTGTTGTAAGGATGGGTTTTCTAATACTTTTATTTTTACAGTATCGTCTAATCCATTTATGGATGCTTTTAGTAAAGAAATCCCTACATTCTCTCCTTTTACACTATTATTATCAACTTGTGTAAGAATATCTGCATTCTCGATTGTAAAAGTAACATCATCATTATTTAATATTCTGTCTATTCCATCACTATAAGTTCCCATTACAGTATAACTATAATTGTCTTGTTCATAAATTATAGGTTCCTCAACTGCAAAATGTATACTTTGCAAGGTTACTGTATCTGGAATTCCAATATCTAGAGTTATTGTGTGTTCTACAATACCTCCATCAGGCATGTCCTTAAACCCATAAGCTGTAATAGTTAATTTACCTCCTGAACCTAATGGTATTGGATACGAAAAATTATTTTGAAAACTTAAATTATCTACTTTCATTTCTATTTTCGAATTTCCTTGGTCACTTTTACTTTTAAAAACTAATAATATCCTGTCAATATCTTCTTGATAAACATTAAAATTTAATACATCTCCTTCTATTCTATTATCAAAAATTGCTGGATCTCTATTAAGAAGTATTTTCGATTCAAATTGAGCAATATTTCTTTGTGATGATGAGTTCCTAGCAGATGTTAAAAAAGGGGAATTCTCTAAAAAATCATAAATTAATGGTGTATAAGTCCCCAAACCTGTCTGAGAAAACAATCCTGCACTAGTAGCATCATAAACATTTGATTTTAATAGACTTAAAATTTTTGAATGTACATTAGGATGTCTAGCAACACTAATCCCAACAGTTCCAGAATGGTCTATACCATCTGTTATAGGGTTTGTATTTGTATGATTATTTGCAAGACCTCCAATCTGACTAGATAAAGGCACAATAAAATCACTTGGTTCATGGTATAGTTGATCCGTCATCCAATTCAATATTCCTGCAGAGCCTATTGCTTGAAAAACCGCTCCAGACAAAATCATTTTAGCCGTCACTTCATCAGGGGAATCTATTGCTATATTTGTAGTATTTTCCCATTCTAAACAAGCCCAATTTAGAGTTGCGCAAGGGTCAACAATAGAAGCAATTGTATGGATTGGCACTCCTGAATCACTAAGTTTTTGTAGATTACTTACACTATTTAAATCCTCTATAAAAGATAAACTAGAATCTCCACCATAATTTAAACCTGAAACATGGTCATCTTGAGCAAGTAAATTCCTTGCTCCCCAATCATAACCTCCCTCGTTATTTACTTCTCTATCTTTGTACGGAACTGAACTCGAAGCAACAATCTCTCCTAATGTATGAGTCGACAAATAATAACTTCCTGCTAAACCTGCCAAGGTATTTCCTGATAGATTTGCTACAAAATTAACTCCTATTAATGTTATGTAAGAAAATCCTCGTCTATCCAAAACATTATTTGCTCCCTGAGCCCCAAAATGTGGTGTATCTAACGTTATTAATGAATTGATATCGGATTCATATAGATGACCTTCTGATTCTATTTCTTCAATATAACCTCTTGTGTACAAGCCTCCTCTACTATGTGCTACCACATTTATCTTTCCTACAGAAAACTTATTAGTAGCTGCTTTCTTTTTTAATTCTTTAATCTCCCTTGGTATTACCTTTGAATCTACTTTAAAAGAATTTTCAGGAGCAAAATCATCTTGCTTTTCTATTACCCTCCATTGAACAGATATTGTATAATCGGGAAAACCATAAGCCTTTAGATAATCTCGTATAGTTGTAACCGAATAAATATTGGACCATACTCCATGTAAAACTAATACTGGTGGTACAGAAATTTTAAAAACACTAGAGTATACTGGAACATCATTATGATCGATTATTTTGAAATCTATGTTTCCATAAATACTATATTCAGATTCATAATCATTTGAATCAATATATTCTGGATGTTGATAAATAAAATCAACATATTTTAATTCTGACAATATTACATCATCCGTACATATTGTACAATCAATACCATAACTTGAAAGCTCTTTTTTTTCAAATTTTCCAAATCTTTTTATATCATCTTCATTTGAATCATTTGAATAATTTGGATATACTCCGTTTATACTTACTTTAGGTGTAAGTAATGGAGTTTCTCCATAATATTTTTCTGGAGTAGTAGTATATATTCTAAAAATAGTGGATTTTGAACCATCAGCCGCAATCTTTGATATTTGACCTTCTGACAATACACTGTCAGGTAGTTCTGATAAAAATTTTATATTTTCTGTTGGATCTTCATTGAAGTTAATTCTATGATCTTTTCTATACATTAAAACAACACCTTCTCGTATTCCCATTTTCATTATTCCATTATCTGTTGCAATCCAATTTATTCTAGAGTCATTTGGATCTGTACAACCTCCAAAAATATTTTTAGAAATCATCGTTTCATCAAAAACATAACTATCATAATTAACACTTAATGGATCTGCTCCAAAATCATAATTGGTATATATTTTATAGGAGCTTTCTGTATTTACTGCTCCAATTCCATTATAAACAATTAACCCATTATTGGTTCCCATATACACTTTTCCATTTTCATCTTTCCATGTTGCATTGGCATTAAACCCTGTATTTGGTGGAATTACATTTGGGAAATCCGCTGGACTAATATGTATCCAAGTATCATTTTTATATACTGAAAAACCATCGTTATTTATTGAAGATGTTACCCAAGTCCCTTTTTCATTATTTCTACATATATTTGTTATTAAATCTCCTGCAGGTACCGAATTTGTTACAGCAAATCCCATATCTCCTGCTGTAAATGATCCTTGATAAGTTCCGTTAAGATTATATCTTAAAATTCTTGCTGGTAAGTTTTCGTGTGTGCTATAGCAATCATCATCCTTGGTTTCATAAGCCCAATGACTTGCCCATACTTCGGTATCATCTGATGATAATGCTTGAAAGTTTCTTAAAGCTGTATCTGGCATAAAGTCTCCAAATGCATCTCTTGGATATGGCAATTCTGCTGGCTGACTGGCGCAACGATAGGTATTTCCTTTAACATTAAAATCAAAACTAGTCCTAGATTTAAAAGCCAATGTTCCTGGCCATATTGTTATAGTATTAGTTCCTGCTCCTGGCGGTGTGCCTATTAATCTATGATTGTATTGTGCCGCCCATACTTTTTCATTTTTATCTACAATAATAGATCTTACTTTTCTTGTTTGCAATCCTCCTCCTGCATCGTAGGCATAATAATGCTTTATAGATAGATCTGGTCTTATCTTTTCGACACCTCCTACGACATTATTACTTCCATATCCATAATGTCCTACCCAAACATTACCATCTCCATCTATTGCTATATCTCTAATAAAATAATTTTTTAAAGGTGTGCCTGTTGGAGTAATTCCTTCAAATGTTGTAAATTCTGTTGGAACTGGATCTTGATTCTGTTCTAATTTCATAATTGAATTACCTACAAATCTTTTTACTGCCCAAACTCTATTTGTTCCTTCATCTACTTCTATGGATACAAATTGTGTTCCTTGATTATACGTTGTAAATCCCTGATTTTGTGCATTAATATTAGCTACTAGTAATAATGCTATTATTAATAATTGTAATTTTTCCCTCATTTCTATTTCTTTTATCTCTATTAATTAATTTATTTTTGTTTTAATGTAAAATGCCCTTTCATTTGTCTTTTTTTACCGCTAAATTTTTCGGTATAATCTACTTTATACCAATAATCATCTTTTGGCATTAGTCTATTTATATAGGTTCCATCCCAACCTTCTCCAAATGGTTCTAATACTTTTAATATTTTTCCATACCTATTAAAGACATAGATACTTATGTTTGTATGAAACTCTCTCGATAAGCCTTGTGGCATCCATCTATCGTTATACGAATCGTGATTTGGTGTAAAAAAACTTGCTATTTGTATGCTTGTAATTCGTTCGTTTACTACACCGCATCCATTTTTATCTCGCACATATACAGTATGTATTCCTCCTTCTACTCCATAAAATATATTACTATCTTGATATGCTCCATATTCATCATCTAATGCATACTCATAGATACCTTCTCCTGTAACATATACTGTCATTTCGTTGACATTTATTGGATTCTCTATTTCTATTTTTTCTATTGTTGCTATACTTGATGGCAATACTATTATTTTTCTTGTACGTGAACATCCTGCTGCATTTGAAGTTGCTGTTACTGTATATTCTCCTATTTCGTTTATTAATATGGTTGGTGATGTTTCATTCGTACTCCATAAATACGTATAATTATTTGGCGAATCTCCTACGATACCTGCTATTAATTCCATTCGTTCTGGATAAGTGTCTAAACAATAAATAGTTTCTTCGTCATCTAATAGGTTTGGTAAATCATTTACTATAAGATATACTTCACCTATACCTATACAACCAAAATTATTTTGTACTCTCGAATAAATGGTTTGTGAATAGGCATTTGTATTTGTATAAAATTCTCCTAATGGATTTATTTCATTTTGTGCATTATTAAACGTTTCATAATAAATTACTTGTGTTGTTGCTGGCAAATTTTGTATTACTTGTGGTGTTGCTAATGTTAAATCAAAAGTATTTATTCCATCTTCTGACTCTAATTCATCACACAATTCTAACATTGCTATATCTTGTGTTATAAAACTAGATGCAACTGTTAATGTTGTTTCGCTAGAACATAAGGTATTATTATCTACTACTTTTACGAATATAATTTGCGGATTTACGGTATTGGTATAATTGTTTGGTAATTCGTTTATCTCGGCATCTAAATCTGCTTGGTTTAGATAAAAATGTGTCGTTACGTCTGGATTATTTCCTGTTAATTGTCCGTCGTAACTATGTAAATTAAATGCCATTAAACCGTCTGCTGCTCCATCGTAATCACATTCTAATACTTGTGTTACTATTGCGTTTGGTAATGGTAATTCTATTACTTCTACATTAAATGTTCCTCTACATCCATTACTATCAACTAATACTACGGAGTATATTCCTGCGACATTTACATCTATGTCTTGAGAAAATTCGCCTGTATTCCATGCATAGGAAACATAATTCGCTCCCATATCTAAATTTACGGTATCGCCTGTACAAAATGTTGCTCTATTTAAACTTGGCACTGCGATATGTATTACTTGTATTACAAACGATGTTATTGCATCACATTTATTAACTGTTGTTACTCGTACATATACGCGTTGGGAGGTTGGTGCTGTATTTTGATGTGCTGTTGCATCTGGTATTTGATTTTGCTCCAACTTTGCATCGGCTTCTGTATTGTAATATCTAAATGTCGCTCCTACTTCGGTTGTTACTAAACCTTCAAAATCTGTTAAATTAAATATACCAAATTCATCGTTATTATCATCACAGGCTTCTAATATTCTGTTTACTACGTTTACTTGTGTGTCTGCTTTATACATTATCGCTACTGTGGTTATATATACACAGCCATTAGCGTTTTCTACACGTACAAATACGATATGATTGTTTGTTGGAATGGTATATGGTACGATGCTTGATATGCCTCTGGTTTGATTTTCGGCATCGGTTTGTGAGGTATAATATTCAAAACTTAAATTACTTGTATTGCCTATTACTAATCCATTTAATTCTGTAATATCAAAGGTATAATTTCCATCTAAATCTGTATCGCAAATTTCGTGTGTATTTGCTGTTAATACGATAAAATCTCCTGTGAGTTCTAATGTTGTTTCGCTAGAACATAAGGTATTATTATCTACTACTTTTACGAATATAATTTGCGGATTTACGGTATTGGTATAATTGTTTGGTAATTCGTTTATCTCGGCATCTAAATCTGCTTGGTTT
>JALSLK010000077.1 GCA_026988355.1 Flavobacteriaceae bacterium | reverse complement strand
TAATGTTGTTTCGCTAGAACATAAGGTATTATTATCTACTACTTTTACGAATATAATTTGCGGATTTACGGTATTGGTATAATTGTTTGGTAATTCGTTTATCTCGGCATCTAAATCTGCTTGGTTTAGATAAAAATGTGTCGTTACGTCTGGATTATTTCCTGTTAATTGTCCGTCGTAACTATGTAAATTAAATGCCATTAAACCGTCTGCTGCTCCATCGTAATCACATTCTAATACTTGTGTTACTATTGCGTTTGGTAATGGTTCTTCGGTTATTACCACGTTAAATGTTCCTCTACATCCATCTGTATCTGTAAGTGTTACGTTATATGTTCCTGCGATACTTACTTCGATGATCTGTGTTGTTTCGCCTGTATTCCACAAGTAAGAAACATAGTTTGCTCCTATGTCTATAAATTCTGAGCCACCTGCACAATAATATGCTGCTGTAAGGCTTGGTGGTGTAATATGTCTTACCGATATTAAAAACGATGTTATTGCATCGCATTTATCTGCTACGGATACTCTTACATATACTACTTGTGATGTTACTGTTGTATTTTGGTGTACTGTTGGGTTTGGTATTTGGTTTTGTTCTAAATTTGCATCTATTTGTGTATTGTAATATCGAAACGTTGGATTGCTTTCTGTTGTAAATAGATGTTCAAAATCGGTTAGATTAAAAAAGGAAAATTCATTTAAATCATCATCACAGGCCTCTAATACATCATTTACTACTTCTACTGTTGCTGATTGTCTAATCGTGATTGTTACTGGTGCTATTGACCAACAATTAAATTGATTTATTACTCTTACATATACAATATGATTATTATTTGGTATGGCATAATTATTTACATTTGGTATTGCGTTTATTTCATTTTCTGCTTCGTTATAATCTGTATAATAGGTAAATGTTAAATTGGTTTGATCTTGTATTATTACACTATTTACATCTTCTAAATTTAATGTATATACTGTATCAAAATCGGTATCGCATATTTCATAATTTCCTGCTACTAATTTTGGTGTTGCTAAGACTTTTAATGCTAACTTTCCTATAGAGAAACATCCTGTTGCAAAATCATCAAAACGAACATATATATTGTCTGATTCGGTTGCCGTATTATGATTTGTTGGTGTTGCTACTAAAAAAGCTGCATTGGCATTTTGCGCTCCAACTTCATCTGTATAATATGAAATTGTTAAACCTGTTGTATCTGCTAACATTGCAGGAATTGCATCGGTTAAATCGAATTCTTCCGAAAGGTTAAAGTCATCATCACAAGCTGTTAATTCTGTATCTTGTACTGCTACTGGAAATGTAAAGCTAAGGTTTATCTCTGCTATTGAGAAACAACCTGTATTATTATTTGTAACTCTTACATATATTATTTGTGGAACACTTGTTATATTATAATTACTTGAAATAGCACTCACATTATCAAAAGCGTTTTGTGAGGTTAAAAAATACCTAAAATTATGATTTGCTGTATCTGCTATTATATCGGAATTACTTAAGGTTAAATCATAAATTTCTTGACCATTTATAAAATTATCGCAAACTATTTTATTTACATTATTTACTACTGGAGATGCTTGTAAATTTATTGTAATATCTCCTACTGTAATACATCCATCTGCTGCCTCTATACGAACATACATTACTGTTCCATTGGTAATATTTACGTTTACTATTGGACTCACATTACTATTTGCATCTCCTAATGTGCTATGATATGTAATTGAAACACCTGTTTGTGCTCCTAAAATTGTTGTATTAAATTGTGTTAGATCTACATTATTTTCTACGGTATTATTTTCATAATCACAGATTGTGAATGTATTTTCTAATAGTACTGGCACTGGTATTATTGCTAAATCTATTTGCGCCGTTGCATAACATGTTGTTACTGCATCGTATAAACGCACATATATTGTACTATTTGTATTTAGTGTATATGCTGTTGGATTAACAATTGCTGTTGCTACATCTCCTACTTCGGCTTCTGGTTCTGTTAGATAATAACTTGCTGTAAAACTTGTATAATTGACGTTTACATCTGGCAAAGCATCATTCAAATTAAAAACTTCTTCACCATTGTTATCTGCATCACATGCATTTATTATTGCATCTGTTGTTGGTATTTGTGGATAAAATGTAATTGTAATTGTTGTCTGTGTTGTACATCCATCTGGCGTAGTTACATAAACATCTATTATTTGTGTTGGTCCAACTACATTAAAAGCTGTTGGACTGTTAATAGCTACTCCATTTGTATATTCATAAGCAAACGTCACTCCTGCTTGCATTGATATTTGTGATTCGTATTGTGTTATATCATGAATTTCTTGATTATTTCCAAATTCATCGCATATCTCATCTGTTACTGGAGTTAATGAAGTTGTTGACTGAAAATCTAAATCTATTTGAATTACTGTAAAATCTAATTCTACGCCTTCAAAAACCAATTTTACTCTTGCATAAATTATTGTTGGTGCTGTAATGGTTAATTGTGTTATTGGATTTACATCGTTGGTAGCATCTGCACTATTGTTATGGTAAGTCACTACCATATATTGTGCATCTGTATATCCTATTATTAATCCTGCATCAAAATTACTTAATATCACTAATTCTGAATTATCGTTTGAAATATCACATACTTGAAAGGCTCCACTACCTCCTCCTCCTCCAAAGCCAACAGATGCTAACTCTACATTTCCAATAGATGTACAATTAGAAGCTGTATTGGTAAAAACTACAAATACTTCTTCATCTGGATTTGTAATTGTATAATTAACTGGATCTGCTATTAAACTTGCTGGATCTTGGGTTTGTGCTCCTATCTGCGAATCGTAATATTGTACGGTTATTGTATCTCCATTCAAATCGTATGTACCGTCTCCATTATCGGTTAATCCTGCTACCATATCTAAGATTGAACCTGTTACATTAAAAACATTTCCTGTACTTACTTGTTGGTCTCCTGTAGCTGGAATACCATTGATGTACGTGAAATTTATTGGATAAATATCTACACATCCATTTGTTGTCCATGATCGCACCCAAATTTGGGCTATTCCATTTAATCCATAAGCTGCTGGATCTATAGGATTTGTAGCGTCTAATGGATCAAAAGGGTTTATATTATTTTGTGCCCATGATTGGTACAAATGATACGAAAAATTTAATATCTCTGTGTTATTTGCTTGTATTATAGCCTCGGTTTGTGTTAAATCATAAACTGCAATATCGGAACACAATTCCACTGGAACTGGTTCTATTATTGGTACTGGAAACAGATTTATTGGTATTTGTATTACATTTGGACAAGATGCATCTGGTTGTAGTGTAAGTCTAATAAAAACAGAATCTCCATTTGCTGCCGTTAAATTAGTTATCGGATTTATATTCGCATCTGCATCTGCTTGACTTGCATGATATGTAATTGTTACTCCTGTTTGTGCTCCTATAATTTGGGATGTGTAATTTGAAAATGTTATTAATTCTGAATTATCATTCAATATGTCACATACAGATATATCTACAATATTAGAAACTGCCAATTCTTCTAAATTAAGGGTTAATGTTCCTATATCAAAACAGCCAATTCCTCTTAATAATCTGACATATATTATTTCGGTTGGATTCGTTAATAAATAGGTATTTATATTTACTATTTCATTCATTCCTGCTTGTGCATCTGCTAATGAATTATAATACGTTAGTACTAATCCTACTTGTGTCCCTATCATTAATCCTTCGTAAATACTTAAATCTACTTCTTCTTCTCCTACTAAATTAATATCACACACTGTTTGTTGATTATCTATGGCTATTGGCCATGTTAAATCTATTGTTATATTAATTGTGTCATCTAATACTAAATCATTTCCGATACACATATCGTATGTCACTACTGCGGTATAATTTGTAGTTTGTTCTGGACATATTGTTATTTGATCTCCTGTTGCTATAGTTACTCCATTTTCGTCTTGCCATTGTACAACGGTTGCTGGCACTCCATTTGGTGTAAATCTCCATGCTTCGTTAGTTGCACTCCAAATTCCTGAATTTCTATTTGCTGGTGTAGTTCCTGCACTACCATCAATATTTTGAACTCCTATTAACGCATTCTTTCGATATGCATTTAATGCGGTATTTGCCTCGCAGTTTATAGGTTTATCTTGTATATATACTTCAACAATATTTGTTGCTTCATACAATACTATTTGAGATGTTGATCTACTTACTTCACAGTTAAAATGATTTAAGTTTTCATAACTTATTACAAAGGCTCTTGTTGGTGCTACTCCGATAGTATATGTTTTTATTTCTCCACATTCATTTACTCCTGTTGCTGGATCATCTGTACATCCAAACACACTATCGTCATTTGTAAGATCATGGAATGCGCCAAATATTGTATTTGTTGGCATCGATGCATTTGGTATTGTTCCTGCAAAATATTGACTATCTCCTAATGCTAATGCTGTATTAAAAGTAACTATCCCATTATCTCCTATAAGAAATTCATTATATCCTTCGTTATAGAAACAAAAATCAAAAGGAATTTGTATGACATCACTCCATTTATCATCTCCAGAAATTGTGATTATGGTTTCATTCGTTAGTCCTCCTAGTGTAGAAAAAGGTATGGAGTTTACTGCGTACGATGTCGTTTCATTAATTACAGTATAATTTGCTTGCAACACAAAACATCGGTTTCCATCTACTGGATAATCACAATCTACTAATATATCATTTAAACCTTGACTATCTGTTACCTCTATTTGAGGAGAAGTTTGTCCTTTAATTGGCAATGTACTTAGTAATAGCACAACCACCAATAGCAATTGTATTGTTAGTTTCAAAATATTTCTAATTTTATTTTAAGGGACACGGCAAAGATAATTTTTTTTTATACAACAGCAAAATATTACCTACATTTAACAAATGAAAATCTTTTTTTAATAAAACTTTATTAAACTAAAAAAAGCTCACAATCATTACGATTGTAAGCTTTTTCACTAACCAAACCTTATTTTTATCTTCTTCTTGTACTACGTGTACCTCTTGATGATTTATTTTGACTGCTTCTTCTACTTGTAACACTTCTTGTTCTTGATGTTCTTGAAATTTTCTTTACCGTTCTATTATTAGTCGGTCGTGTTTTTCTTGTAGATTTAATTGGTCTTACTGAACGTGTATTTCTTCTTGTAAGTTTCCCTCCATTTTTTCTTTCTTTTATTTTTGCTCCTCTTGCTCCTCTTACCGAACGCGTATTTCTCATAACACTCCTTGTATTTCTTGCTCCTTTTACCGAACGAGTTCCTTTTATATTTCTCGTATTTCTTGTTCCTTTTATCGTTCTTGTTTCTTTTGTAATACGAGTATCTCTGTTAATACTTCTTGTGCTTCTTGTTCCTTCTATTGAACGAATGTCTCTTGTTGCTCTTGTTGCTCTTCTTGTATTTTTTGTAACTCTAGAATCTCTATCTATTCTACGTGGCACACTTCTTCTTCGCGTTGTGCTTTTTCTTCTATTTACTGATGCTATTCTTTTTCTTGAATCTATTCTTCTATATCTATTATTTCTATCAAAATGATGTCTTCTTGGTGTATAATATCTTCTATATGGTTCATAACTTATTAAACAATTATTATACGCTGGTCTTGAATAATATCTATAATATGGACGATATACATAATGTCTATTATGATAATTTATAAAACCTGTATAATGGTCAAAATATCCATAATGATTATAATGTACATATAATCCTCCAAATTGGATTAATCTTCTATGATTATAACGAATATATGTATTTCCTATTCGGTTAATACGTCCATAATAATCGTAATAAATCGGTGTATTTTCTATTTGCACTACTGCTCCATACTCGTCGTATTGTACATAAGTATCGTAATTGTAACCAGAATTAAATGTAATGTTTACTGCTCCAAAATCAAACGATGCCGAAAATCCATCATGTGCGATAAAAAAATCAAATTCTCCATTCTGATAAACCATGAAATTAATATTTCCTTCAACAAAATTGAATGACTCTCCATTATTCTCCACATAGTTATTATGTAATGTTGATTTGGTTGAATCTGCAAAAGCACTATTTGTAATTAAAAAAAGTGCTACTAAAATAAATGTTATTTTTTTCATGATTTACTGTTTTAAGTTAATACTATTTGTTCTTGGTTAGTATAACCTAATTTGAGTATTACAAACAGTGTGCCATTTTTTCTTAATTTATTTTTTTGAGGATTTGTTTGTTCTTTTTAATCTTTAAACTTGAGTTCGACTAATAATTCGTTTACAGTTTATATTTTTTTTTCATAGTCGAAGATGAATTTTAGAAGGGTTATCTAGATAATTCAAAGAAATTTAGCGAGATTATGAAAAAAAAATCAAACCCGAAGGGAAAACAAATACTCTAATATGCGATTCGGTTTTTATATTGGAATGTATATTTTTTGAATCATTTCTGCATATTCAAAGTCCAAATTACTCTGCGAAGTTATGCCTCCTCCTGATTGGTAAATCAATCCTTTTTCTCTATTTTCAATATAGCGAATTAATACTGCACTATCTACATTTTCTCCGTCAAACACTCCAAATATACCTGTATAATATCCTCTTTTTTGTTTTTCTGCTTGTTGTATTATTTCTACAGTTTTTACTTTTGGTGCTCCACTAATTGATCCTGCTGGCAATAATTTAAGTACTAATTCTCCAAAATTCATTTTCCAATTTTTTGATAAAACGCCTTCAATTTCCGAACTTGCTTGTAAGATATTTCCTTTACTTGTCTTTATCTTTTCTAGATACCTAAATCTATTAATTTTAATATTAGTTGCAACCATAGCCAAATCATTCCGCATTAAATCTACAATTGTATTATGTTCGTAAATTTCTTTTTTATCTTCTAATAATTTATTTTCTGCATTTGGTATGTCTGCATCTATAGTTCCTTTCATTGGAAAGGTATAAATTTTATTTTTTTTTATTTGAATAAAACTTTCAGGTGAAAATGAAATGAATTCATTTTTAAAAAATATCTTATACTTTGCTTTTGCTTTTTCGATGATTGTTTTTAAATGAATATCCACTTCAATATTTGTAGGAAAAGTAAGGTTTGTCAAATAAGAATTACCTTGAATGATATTACTTTTAACCTTATCAAATGCATTTGTATACATCGCTTTGTCAATAACATCTATTTTTAATGGAATGGTTTTTTTATTTCTTTTTGATGTAAGGTTTCCTTTGTTTTTAATAGAATATAAAACATTCTCTTTTTCTAAATCTTCTATTTTAGATACAAAAGGTTTTTCTTTTTCAAAATCTATAACAAATAAAAATGGTATTCCTTTTATTGTATATTCATTTACAGTATGTATAAATTCTTCTATTCTCATTTTGCATGTAATTATCGATACAAATTTACTTTAATAATTTGTTTCTCATAATAAGAAATAAAAAAAGCAGTGCTTTTTAAACACTGCTTTAATTTAATATCTAATAAAATAATCTTCTCAAGATTATTCTTTTATTAACTTATAAGAACCTACTTGCTCTCCTGCTTTCACTTTTATGATGTAAGTTCCTGAAGGTAAGTTACTCGTATTTAACTGTACTTGCGCACCTCTTGTTGAAGCTCTTAAAACTTCTTGACCTAACATAGTATAAACATGCACTGCATCTATATTATTTTGTGCTTTCAGGGTTAATATATCCTTTGCTGGATTTGGATACATACTAAAGCTTTCTATGTTTGCATTAGCAATTGACAAAACATTATCTACGGTAATTTTATAATCTTCTACTTCTCCTCTTGTTCCGTTAAAAGTACATGCATCATCATTAATAACACCATCATTAAAGTCTATCATGATTCGCATTCTATAATCTCCGTTTGCTGTTCCTGGTGGTACGGTTATCGTTCCTGTAAATGGTCCGTCTCCATAACCGCCATTTTCAAATACATTTTCTGTGGCTACGTCAAAAATAAGGTCATTATTCCAATCTACCCATATAGCACATCCTGCTGTTCCTCCAACAATTTCTGCGCTAAAATCAAAACTTTGTTCTGGCGCTAAAGAAACACTCATTGTATCATAATAGTTACCATAATTGTCTGTTGAAAATCCTGTAGTTGCATTTGCAATATTCGTTGCTCCATTTGTTGTAGAGAATGAATCTATATAAGTTGTTGTGCCTGAAGTTACTTCTGGCTGGCAATAACCTGTATAGAAATCTACTGGTCCGACCCATGTACTAAAATCTCCTCCTCCGCAATCTGCTCTTACATATACTTCATACGCTGTATCTGCTGTTAATCCTGTAACACTTTCTGTAACTGCTGCTACTGATGTTCCTGCTGCCATTGGCATTCCTGTTCCTGCTGCTTGTACTACATATTCCCATGCGGATGCTGAGGCGTTATCTGTCCATGATAAATCTACTCCTGTTGTAGAAACATTTGCTGTTGTTAGACCTGTTGGTGCTTCACAAGAAATTAATGTTGTAAAATTTATTGGACCTGTCCAAATACTAAAATCTCCTCCTCCACAATCTGTTCTTACATATACTTCATAAGCTGTATCTGATGTTAATCCTGTGACACTTTCTGTAACTGCCGCTACTGCTGTTCCTGTTGCCATTGGCTCGCCTGTTCCTGCTGCTTGTACTACATATTCCCATGCGGATGCTGAAGCGTTATCTGTCCATGACAAGTCTACTCCTGTCATAGAAACATTTGTTGTTGCTAAATCTGTTGGTTCTAAACAGGCTGGTATTGTTCTTATTATAAAATTATCTACATGAAAATCATAATCTTCTGCATCATTTACAGTTCCTTCGGTTGCCCAAATACCAAACTGTACGTTAGTTCCTGTAGAAGGTAATGTTATTGTAATGGTTTCTCCTGCTGTTGCTGGTTGGTTAACGGCATTCCATGTCATTAAATTATTCCAAGTTGTTCCATCTTCTGTATACAATAATTGCACTTCATCATCAGATCCCATTGTATCTGCTCCTGCATTATTATAATTTGTAAGTGCTACATCTAATTTTAATTCGTAACCGCCTGCGGACAAATCAAAATTTGGAGATAAAATCCAATCGGATTTTCCAACATCATACAAATTAATATTTACTGCTCCTAATCCTGACGAACTTCCATGTGCAAATTCTTCTGCAACCCATGAACTAGAACCTAAATCTGTTGGTCCTGATGCAAGGTCTCCATTACTTGCTTGATTCCAACAATCTGGAGTAAAAGTTGCGAAATCTTGTGTGTAATCTGGAATAAATACGTCACATAAAGTAGTAAAATCTACTGGTCCTGTCCATGTACTAAAATCTCCTCCTCCACAATCTGCTCTTACATACACTTCATAAGCTGTATTTGCTGTTAATCCTGCAACACTTTCTGTGACTACTGCTACCGATGTTCCTGCCGCCATTGGCATTCCTGTTCCTGCTGCTTGCACTACATATTCCCATGCGGATGCGGATGCATTATCTGTCCATGATAAATCTACTCCTACAGTAGAAATATTTGCTGCTGTTAAGTCTGTTGGTGCTGGACAAGAAACTAATGTTGTAAAATCTACCGGACCTGTCCAAGTACTAAAACTTCCTCCTCCACAATCTACTCTTACATATACTTCATAAGCTGTATTTGCTGTTAATCCTGCAACACTTTCTGTGACTGCTGTAACTGCTGTTCCTGCTCCTGCTGGTTCTCCTGTTCCTGCTGCTTGCACTACATATTCCCATGCGGATGCGGATGCATTATCTGTCCATGATAAATCTACTCCTGTTGCGGTAATATTTGCTGGTGTTAAATTTGTTGGTGCTGGACAACTTAATTCTTCTAAACAAAAAGTAACTTCGACATTGGATGTTCCATAATCGTATACTTGTATTATTAAATCATCTCCTACACTCCATCCACTTAAAACAAAGTCTGTAGAAGCGAAAGTATTTGAACATGTGATTTCAGTTCCAGAAGTATCTCTAATTACGATACCTGGATTTCCACTACCATCATTCCAAACTAAAGCTGGAGATGTAGCTGTCCATGAATAAAATCTATCTAAACCTGTATCTGTTCCGTTACATGTTCCATCCATACCACTATCCGTAGTACCATCATTAACATTTTTTGCTGTAAAGGTAAACGTACCACAACCTGTACCTTCTGCAGAAGGAGTTATTGGGGTTGCTGTTGCTAAAGTATCATTACTTGGTAGTGTTACAAAAGGCATTGGACCAATCCAAGTACTAAAATCTCCTCCTCCACAATCTGCTCTTACATATACTTCATACGCTGTATTTGCTGTTAATCCTGTAACACTTTCGGTTACTGCTGCTACTGCTGTTCCTGCTCCTACTGGTTCTCCTGTTCCTGCTGCTTGTACTACGTATTCCCATGCGGATGCGGATGCATTATCCGTCCATGATAAATCTACTCCTGTTAATGTAATATTTGCTACTGCTAAATCTGACGGAGCTATACATGTTGGTGGTGTTTGAATCAAAACATCGTCCACAAATAGTTCAAACTGATTGGCTCCTGAATAACAATTAAATGCAAAATAATAATCTCCTGCTGTTGTAGCTGTAAACACGCCACTTTGTTCTCCATAAGCTCCATCTACATCTAGTATATTTAATAATACGGTTGTTTGGTCTGCAACTGTTGCTCCTGTACCTACTGTAAATTTTAATTTTTCTACAAATCCTCGTGATCTTGTATAAAAAGACCAATCTACTGATTCTCCTGCGGCTAACGTAACTGCTCCTGTAAATAACCACGTATCTGCTGCATTTGCCGAATCGTAAGCATATTTGGCCGAATTTGTACCTGTGTTTGCATAAGTTACCGAAGTATTGAGTGTCCAATCGTTCCCTGTTCCGTTGTTAAAAACTGTCCATCCTGCTGGAGGAAAAGTTCCCTCAAAGCCTTCATTAACAAATTGCGCTTTACCTTGCCAACTAAATGCTATAAGGAAAAATGCTAAAAATAAAAATGTAATTTTTTTCATATAAATAAGGTTTTAATTAAATTAGTAGCGTAAGTTACAAAAATAAAATAAAAACTACCTAACCTATATAATAAAATTATTAAGAATTATTTTTCCGCATGTCGTTAAAAATGATTCTGGATGAAATTGAATTCCATAAATAGGGTATTCTACATGTTTTATACTCATAATAATTTTATCTTGTGTAACCGCTAAAATTTTTATTTCCTCTGGTAAATTTTTAGTGCTTACTGCCCACGAATGATACAAGCCTACTTCTGTTAGGTTTGGAATATTTTTAAAAACTACTTCTTTTTCTAATACATACATCTTTTTATTTATTCCATGAACAACTTCTTTAAGGTTATATAGTGTTGCTCCAAAATAAGCGCAAATAATTTGATGTCCTAAACAAATTCCTAAAATTGGTTTCGTTTTGTAAAATGCTCTTATAATTTCTAATGTTTTTGGATAGTCATTGGGTAAGCAAGGTCCTGGGGAAAGTATTATTTTATCAAATTCAACTAGATTTTTTACTATTAAATCCTTATAGCTTATTACCGTTGTTTTATTACCTCCTATTTTATGTAGAAGATCAACTATGTTAAATGTAAAAGAATCGTTATGATCTATCAATGCAATTTTAATCTTTTTCATTGCCGATTTTATAGCTATTTTTTTAAAACTCTTCCTTTTATTTTTAAAACTTTAATTGGTTTTTTGGTATTTGCCGTAATCGTAACTGTTCTAGATATTCTACCAACTTTTAAAACATTATATACTATTTTTATTTCTGCACTATCATTTGGCATGATTGGTTTTTTAGGATAATCTAAGACAACACAACCACAACTTCCTTTCACATTTTCAATAATTAAAGGTGCATTTCCTACATTTTTAAATTTAAAAGTTCTTCTTCCACTTGATTCTGTAGTGATTTTACCATAATTTATGGTTGTTTTTTCAAATTTCATTTTAGGATATTTCGTTTCTCTTTCTTGTGCAAATCCAATACCAACGACAAACAATAATGCAATAAAAATTATTTCTTTCATAAATTAAAGCTTTAAAAAAGCTGCCTAAAAATTCTTTCAGACAGCTTTTAGAGTATATTTATTTTCTGTGTACTAATTAGCCGACATCATACTTTTTGGTTTCTTTAAACTACCTGCAACTTCATCTTTTAATACTTTTCCTTTAATTCGGATTACTTTTGTTGCTTCGGATGCATTCGAATATAATGTAATTGATTTTGAGAAAGCTCCAATTCGATTTGTCGCATACCTTACGCCTATTTCTGCGGTTTCTCCTGGCATAATTGGTTTTTTTGGCACTGTTGGTACTGTACATCCACAACTTCCTTTTGCTCTTGAGATAATAATTGGAGATTTTCCTGTATTTTTAAATTTAAAAACACGGTTTGGCTCCGAATTATGTGCAATTGTTCCATAATCTACTACTTCTGTTTCAAACTCAAAAACTCCTGCGTTTGGATCTGATTTTATAGTAAACTCCTCTTTTTGCGCATGCATAGTTAATGCAAATACTCCTATAAACAATAGTGTGAATATTTTTTTATTCATGATTTTATTTTTTAATGTTTTAGTGAATCTCTTATGTTTCATAATGTTTTATTTTTAAAGTGTAAAGTTAGTATTATTTTTTAATATTAAAAAGTTAAAATAATTGTAATTTTGCTAACCAAATTTAACAAAGCAAATAGTATACCAAAATGAGTAATTTAACAAATTATAATGCAACTGAAATAGAAAAAAAATGGTACAAATACTGGATGGATAACAATTATTTCCATTCTACACCAGACGAAAGAGAACCGTATACTATTGTAATTCCTCCTCCAAACGTCACTGGCGTATTACATATGGGACACATGTTAAATGTTACAATTCAAGATGTATTAATTAGAAGAGCTCGTTTACAAGGCAAAAACGCTTGTTGGGTTCCTGGAACAGATCATGCCTCTATTGCTACTGAAGCAAAAGTTGTTGCTAAATTAAAAGAGCAAGGTATTGATAAAAATGATTTAACACGAAACGAATTTCTAAAACACGCTTGGGACTGGACAGATGAATATGGTGGTGTAATTTTAGAACAGTTAAAAAAATTAGGTGCTTCATGCGATTGGAACAGAACTAAATTTACTTTAGATGACGATATGAGTGAAGCGGTAATAAAGACTTTTGTAGATTTATACAACAAAGGCTTAATTTACAGAGGTTTTCGTATGGTTAATTGGGATCCTGAGGCAAAAACAACCTTATCGGATGAAGAAGTTGAACATGTTGAAAAAAACGGAAAATTATATCACATTAATTATAAAATTGAAGGTTCTGATGCCATTTTAACGGTTGCTACTACTCGACCAGAAACTATTTTAGGCGATACAGCTATTTGTATCCATCCAAACGATGAGCGTTTTACACATTTAAAAGGTAAAAAAGCCATTGTTCCTATTTGCAATAGAGTTATTCCTATTATTGAAGACGAGTATGTAGATTTAGAGTTTGGTACTGGTTGTTTAAAAGTTACTCCTGCACACGATATGAATGATAAGATTTTAGGGGACAAGCACAATTTAGAAGTCATTGATATTTTAAATGAGGATGCTACCTTAAATAGTTTTGGTTTACATTATAGTGGTATGGATCGTTTTGTTGTTCGTAAAGCAATTGCGAAAGAGCTAGAAGAGTTAGGTTGTTTGCCTAAAGTTGAAATACATATAAATAAGGTTGGTATTTCTGAAAGAACTAAAGCCGTTATTGAGCCTCGTTTATCCGATCAATGGTTTTTAAAAATGGAAGATATGGTTAAACCTGCCTTAAAAGCTGTTCTTGAAGATCACGATATTAAATTATTTCCTAAAAAAATAGAAAGTACGTATCGTCATTGGTTAGAAAATATACGAGATTGGAATATCTCTCGTCAATTATGGTGGGGACAACAAATTCCTGCTTATTTTTATGGCGATGGTAAGGAAGATTTTGTGGTTGCCGAAACTATGGAAGATGCTTTAATATTAGCCCAGAAAAAAACAACTAATACGAACTTAAAAATAGAAGATTTAACACGAGACAAAGATGCCTTAGACACTTGGTTTTCTTCTTGGCTTTGGCCTATTTCTGTTTTTGATGGCATTCGTAACCCTAATAACGATGAGATAAACTACTATTATCCTACCAATGATTTGGTTACTGGTCCTGATATTATTTTCTTTTGGGTTGCTCGTATGATTTTTGCTGGTTATGAGTTTAGAAATGAAAAGCCTTTTAACAATGTCTATTTTACTGGAATTGTTAGAGATAAACAAGGGAGAAAAATGTCAAAATCATTAGGAAATTCTCCTGATGCTTTAAAATTAATTGAAGATTATAGTGCTGATGCTGTAAGGGCTGGTATGATGTTGCTAAGTTCTGGTGCTGGAAATGATTTACTTTTTGATGAGAGTAAATTACAACAGGGAAAAGGGTTATCAAAAAAAATATCAAGTTCATACTCATTATTAGAAGGATGGCATATTGATGAAGCTTTAGAACAACCAATATCGAGTAAAATTGCCTTAGAATGGTATAATTCAAAATTTCAAGCTGCTTATACTGAAATTGAAGATCATTTTTCTAAATACAGATTATCTGATGCTTTAATGACTACCTATAAATTACTAAGAGATGATTTCTCTTCATGGCTATTAGAAATGGTAAAACCTGCTTACCAACAACCTATTGACAGAAAAACATATAATGCTGTAGTTATTGCTTTTGAAAATAATTTAAAAATACTACACCCTTTTATGCCTTTTATTACTGAAGAATATTGGCATAAATTAGGTAACAGAACTAAAGAAGAGGCTTTAATTGTTTCTCATTATCCTAAACCATCCGATTTTAACAAGAAAATAATTTCCGATTTTGATTATACTGCGGAAGTTATTTCTGCTATTAGAAATATTCGTAAAGAAAAAAACATTGCTTTTAAAGATAGCTTAGAATTATTTGTGGCAACTAAAGAAACTTTTAATTCTGATTTTGATGTTATACTAAAAAAGTTGTGTAATATTTCGGAGATAAGAAACACTTCTAGTAAAATAGAAAATTCTTTATCTTTTAGAATAAAATCTAACGAATATTACATTCCTTTTAGCGAAAATATAGATATCGAAACGGAAAAGAAAAAAATAATTGAAGAATTGGACTATACTAAAGGTTTCTTAAAGTCTGTACAAAAAAAATTATCTAACGAACGTTTTGTAAATAATGCTCCAGAAAAAGTGATTGGAATTGAAAAAAAGAAAGAATCTGACGCTTTGCTAAAAATAAAAACTTTAGAAAAAAGTCTAAAAAATTTAGAATAATTCATTTAATCAACATAAAATCATATATTTACATTAAAATAACGCCTATTTTCACAATTTTTAGAAAATGCAAAAAATACCTACAATTAGGTATTTTTTGATAACTTAAGTTCTTCTATATTTGTTACATAATTTTTTATCAATAATCTGCTTTTATTAGTAGGTGATTTTTTAAAATAAAATAAGGGGAGCTAATTAATTAAGCATTAATTAGCATGGAAGCTACCAGAATTGGTAGCTTCTTTTTTTTAGACATTTATATTAAAAAAATGAAGCTGCTCTCGGATCAAGTACAAAACTTGTGGAGTTTTAAAAATAGTTTGATATTTGTTTCTTAAAAAAAGCAGATGTCAAGTATTGATTTATTACCAATTTTAGAATTACTTTTACCAGAAGTTTTAGTTAAAT
>JALSLK010000076.1 GCA_026988355.1 Flavobacteriaceae bacterium | reverse complement strand
GGTGCTTTAAAAATATTAATTCCGTCAATACCTGTAAACGTTACATAAGCAGCAAAAAGTGCTAATGAAGTTAATGCTGCAGAAGCAATAGCAAAACCTTTACCAGTTGCAGCAGTTGTATTACCAACAGTATCTAAAATATCTGTACGTTCTCTAACGATAGGGTCTTGTTCGCTCATTTCTGCAATTCCACCAGCATTATCAGCAATAGGTCCAAAAGCATCAATAGCTAATTGCATTGCAGTAGTTGCCATCATTGCCGATGCTGCCATTGCAACACCATAAAATCCTGCAAAAGCATAAGAACTCCAAATTGCAGCAGCAAATAATATTACGGTCGGAAAAGTAGAAATCATTCCAGTACCTAAACCAGCAATGATATTTGTTCCAGCTCCAGTAGCCGATTTTGCTACGATATTTAAAATTGGTTTTTTACCTAAACCTGTATAGTATTCTGTTACTGATGAAATTACTCCACCAACAATTAAACCAACTATTGTTGCATAAAAAACACGCATAGCTGTAATTTCAATTAAACCCTCTCCAAAAAAGTGCATTTTCATAGTTTCTGGTAACATCCAATTTACTAATACATAACTTGAAATTGCTACTAAAGCGATAGAAAACCAGTTTCCTTTATTTAAAGCGCCCATTACTTGTGCAGCTTTAGCGTCATTATTTTTGATGCTAACTAACATGGTTCCTAATAAAGAAATGATAATTCCTGCACCAGCAATTGACATTGGTAATAAAATTGGTCCAATTCCGCCAAAAGCATCTTGAATGCTTCCGCCCATATCTTTAATAATATAGTTACCTAAAACCATTGCAGCTAATACAGTTGCTACATAAGAACCAAATAAATCTGCTCCCATTCCTGCAACATCACCTACGTTATCACCAACATTATCAGCAATTGTAGCTGGGTTTCTTGGATCATCTTCTGGTATACCAGCTTCTACTTTACCAACTAAATCTGCTCCAACATCGGCAGCTTTTGTGTAAATTCCACCACCAACTCTTGCAAATAAAGCAATAGACTCTGCTCCTAATGAGAAACCTGCTAAGGTTTCTAAAACGATGGTCATTTTATCTACTGTAAATGTTCCTGTTGGTCCGTCCATAAAAAAGTAATAGAATGCAATAAAGAACATGGTTAAACCTAAAACGGCTAAACCAGCAACTCCTAAGCCCATTACGGTTCCTCCTCCAAAAGATACTTTTAGAGCTTGTGGTAAGCTTGTACGAGCAGCTTGTGTTGTTCTAACATTTGTTTTGGTTGCTATTTTCATGCCGATATTTCCTGCATAGGCAGAGAAAAATGCTCCTAAGATAAAAGCAACTACAATCAACCAATGTGTCGAGGGTACAACTGTTGATACAACAAATAACAATACACTTACTACTAATACAAATATTGCTAACAAGCGATATTCTGCTTTTAAGAAAGCTAAAGCACCTTCGTAAATGTGGTCTGAAATTTCTTTCATTTTACCATCGCCCGCGTCTTGTTTCATTACCCAAGACTTTTTTACCATCATATATACTAAACCAATTAAGGCTGCTACGATTGGCATATAAATCATCATTGATTCCATTATAATTATTTTATTAGTTAATTAATCTCACTTTTAAGCGGTTGCAAAAGTAATGAAAGTTACGAACATAACAAAACCTCTATTCAATAATTAGATTAGGAGAAATTATTAACCCATGTATTTATGATTAAACAAAGCTAATTTTATTTTTAGGATTAAACTTTATGATATTAGCCCGAATTATTCACTAATTTTCTATTATACCAACCTAAGTTTGCAAAATCTTATATTTACAAGAAATAATTTAAAAACGAAATACCATGAAAAACTATTTTTAATTCCTGCCATTTTAACAACTATTGTTGTGACTGCGCAAAATAAAAAAATAAATTTCACATTGAATTGAAGTTTTCAGGAAAAATTCGTCGAACTTAAGTTATAAGTGTTTTGACAGAAAAACAAATGGATAAATTGGCATTGTATTGGGTAAAATACAAACGTAAAAATATAGGAAAGAGATTGTCTAAAAATAAAAAGAATAATTTAAACTAAAAATATAGTCTTAAAGTTGTTTTAGAACTATATTTTTAGTTTAAATTATTTATAGGAATTATTCGGGTTTTTGTTCTAAAATATCAAAAAATTGATCTAATTTTGGTAATATAATGATTTTTGTTCGTCTATTTCTAGCTTTACCTTCTACGGTATCGTTAGATTCTATTGGTACATACTCACTTCGTGCGGAAGCGACCAGTCTACTTGGTTCAATTCCATAAGTTTCTTGTAGAACGCGAACAACTGCTGTTGCTCTTTTAGAACTTAAATCCCAATTGTCTTTCATACAAGCAGTATTGATTCCTACATTATCGGTATGTCCTTCTACCATTACTTGCATATTTGGTCTGTTTTGTATAACGGTTGCAACTTTTCCTAAAATTTCTTTTGCTTTTGGAGATACTGTAGAGCCTCCGCTCGAAAACATTAGTTTATCGGATAAGGAGATATATACAACAGTTTTCTCTACATTAATTTGAATGTCTTGATCTTGAATTCCAGCAGCCAATTCTCTTTTTAAATGAAATGCGACAGCCAAATTAATAGAATCCTTTCTTGTCATTGCATCTCTAATTCCATTAATATATTTATCTTTTTCGCTTAATTGAGAGATTACTGTTTTGATATTATCGCTTGCTCCTTTCGATAAGACTGTTAGGTTCTCAACTTGCTGTAATGAGTTTTTATTTTGTAACTCTAAGTTTTTTATTTGTTGTTTTAATAAAGCAATTTGTTCATCTAATGCGGTTACTCTTGTAGAACTTCCTGTTTTTGCAAGTAAACATTTTTGTAAACTGGCTTTTACATTAACTAATTCTTGTTCCGAATCACTTAATTTACCTTCGAGTGCTGTATATTGTTTTTTGGAAACACAGGAAGAAAGTAATATCGCCATTGATATTGCCAAAATAAGTATTTTTTTCATGTTTTTTAATTTTAAAATTAATACAAATTTATAATAAACTTGTCTAACTAAACCTTTAATTTTGTCTTTTATTTTGTCTTAACAAATTTTTAATACTTTTTGTCATGAAAAGAATGTTATTCGTATTTCTAGTTATTACTTTTTTTTCTTGTAAAAAAGAAGCGAATTATTCTTATTTAAAAGGTACTGCTTTTGGAACAACATTTCATATTACTTATAACGATGTATTAAAACGAGATATGACTACATCTATAGATAGTTTAATTAAAACAGTTAATAAATCACTATCTACTTACCAAAAAGATTCTGACATATCTAAAATAAATAGAGGTAATACCTTAGTAATTGTTGATGATAAATTTAAGGAAGTTTTTAAAAAATCACAACGAATTTATAAAGAGACTAAAGGTGTTTTTGATCCAACAATTGGTGTTTTGGTTAATGCTTGGGATTTTGGACCTGAAAAAAAATTAAAAAATTTAGATTCAGTTGTAGTAAAAGAGTTAATGCAACAAGTTGGTTTTAATAAAGTTAAAATTAAAAAGGATAGAGTGTTTAAAGAAAATAAACTAACTTATTTTGATTTTAATGCTATTGCAAAAGGTTATGGAGTTGATATTATAGGACGTTTTTTTGAAGAAAATAATATTGTAGACTATATGATTGAAGTTGGTGGTGAAATTAGAGTAAGAGGTAAAAGTCCAAGAAATTCAAAATGGAATATTGAAATTGAGGATCCAAATTTTGATGGTTCTCGTTCTAGTAAAAAAATAATTTCTTTAGAGAATGAAACTTTAGCAACTTCTGGAACGTATCGTAAATTTAAAATAGACAAAAATGGAAATAAATACGCTCATATTTTAAATGCAAAAACTGGTTATCCTGCTAAAAGTAATTTGTTGAGTGCTTCGGTTGTGTCTAAATTAGATTGTGCAGATGTAGATGGTTATGCAACAACGCTAATTGCAATGGGTTTAGAAAAAAGTAAAGTATTTTTAAAAAATCATAAAGAGTTAAAAGCTTTTTTGATTTATAGTGATAAAAATGGAACATTAAAGACTTTTCAAACCGATGGTTTTGATTAAAATTGTATGATACCAATTCAATTTTGAAATGCGCTAAATAGATTTAAAATATAAATAATTTATAGCGTATTTTGATGTTGAATTGGTATGAATACCATCTTACTATTGCAAATTTCATTATATCAATGTAACGTGTTTTTCTGTTAAAATTGAGCTACAATTCTTTTACTAAAAAAAGACTTCGGTACTTCTCAATTACGCACCACTTTATTTTGGGTCACTTATTTTTTGTGTTTGTTATTTCACTTTGTTTAGTCGTATTGGTATTTTTAACTTTTCATAACAAAAACCTATGAATATTTTGGGTTAATCTATTTCTAAAGTTTTCATAATAATTTCTAACTCAAACATATAATCTCGTTTTCTAATATTTGGAGCATAGATAAATCCTTCTAGAACGATAAACCGATTATTTTTTTTGTCAAAAACACTATAATTTAAAAAAGGTCCAGCCATAAAATCGTTTTTCATCTCCCAAGTTCCTCTAGTTTCAAAGGTTTTTTTACCAGCAATTTGAGTCTTAAATTGCAAGGGTGTAAATGCTTCTTCTGTAGTCATATACATGCCATCTTTACTTCCTAGTATAAATCTTTTCCCATAATTGTTTCTAATATTAATAATATTTTCTCCGTTTAAATCTGCTTCAGATTCAATTGGTACTGCATACATCTGAATGTTTAAATAGCCTCGTGGTATGTCTTTTCGGAACCATATATAATTTACACTATCGTATACTTTTCTGTATGCATATGGTATTTTAATTGCGGCATGTAAGTTTCTAAAAGTTTCAATATTATTAGTATCCCAAAATTTTTTAATTAGCTTTTTTTGATAAATTTTAAAGTCCGATTTTCTAATTGTATTTATTATTTTAGTTTCGTATTTTTTTAATAATTGGATGAGATTATTTTTATCTTTTGCAATAATAGACACTATTGTTTGTGGTGTTGCAAATTTATCATTACTAACAGAGAAAGAATTTTTATCTCCATAAGCAATAGAAACGATATTTCTACTTGGCTTTAATATTTTTGTAAAATACGGTAGGGCAATTTGACTTAAAGAAAAAGTAGGTTCGTCTTGAGGGAAACCAACTAAAGGCTTGGCTAAAATTGCACGTACAGAATCTCCAATACTTCCTTTCCAGTCCGTATTGTCCATTATGACTAACACATTATTAATTCTGCCAGAAGAGCCAGGTTTAATAATTTTAGTCTTTGTATTACAGGCAAAGAAAGATACAAGTACAATGGCTAATAAAAATGGTTTCATAAAAAAAAGTATATTTTGAGTTACGATTAATACTACAAAAACTATACCGTAAAAATAAGATTTTAATTTGAAGTGGTATAATACCAACTCAACATTAAAATAAGCCAAAAAATAAAATTGATAGACCTTGATTTTGATTAATAATTCGTTATTTTATCAAATATTTTATAGAAACCTTGCCGTTTATTTATTTTTTATAACTAAAATTCTTAGTCGGAATCGGGTTTTTAGTAAGATTTTAAGTATTTTGCACTTCTAATAAAAAAATATGCGTTGGAATATCAAGCCTGAGCCTAATTCTAAAAAAGTGGCTAGATTGGCTAAAGAAATAAATGTAGACATCACTATTGCAAAGTTATTAGTTATTCGAGGAATTGAAACATATAACGAAGCAAAAACTTTTTTTAGACCAAGTTTAAAAGATTTACACAATCCATTTTTAATGCAAGATATGGATGCTGCAGTAAATCGCATCGAAAAAGCAATTGGCAATAATGAAAAAATTCTAATTTTTGGAGATTACGATGTAGATGGCACTACAGCCGTATCTTTAGTGTATACTTTTTTAAAGACATATTACAAAAATGTAGATAGTTATATACCAGACCGTTACAAAGAAGGTTATGGAGTGTCTTATCAAGGGATTGATTTTGCAAACGAAAATGGGATTGGTTTAATAATCGCATTAGATTGTGGTATTAAAGCTGTCGATAAGGTAGATTATGCGACAAAAAAGAATATTGATTTTATTATCTGCGATCATCATCTTCCAGGAGCGATATTGCCAAAAGCGGCTGCAATTTTAAACCCAAAACGAGAAGATTGTAATTATCCTTATGATGAGTTGTGTGGCTGTGGAATTGGTTTTAAATTAATTCAAGCTATTGGAAAAAAACAAAATTTAAAAACAGAACATTTTGTGCCCTATTTAGATTTAGTTGCAACAGCAATTGCTGCGGATATTGTACCAGTAACTGGCGAAAATAGAACTTTATCTTTTTTTGGAATGCAAGTAATTAATCAAAGTCCAAGAATCGGAATTAAAGCATTAATAAATCAAGCGAAACGACCTATTTTAAATATTACAGATGTTGTTTTTACCATTGCACCTAGAATTAATGCAGCTGGAAGAATGAAATCTGGTTTACACGCAGTCGAATTATTAACGGAAACCGATTTAGATAAAGCAAAACAAATTGCAAGTACAATTGAAAAGTACAATCTGGATCGAAAAGATTTAGATAAGAAAATTACACTCGAAGCATTACAGAAAATAAAGGAAGACAAGGAAGAAGATAATTTTACCACTGTTGTATTTAAAGAAGACTGGCACAAAGGAGTAATAGGTATTGTAGCTTCTAGACTAATTGAAAATTATTATAGACCAACTTTAGTTTTTACAAAAAGCGGTAATTTTTTGGCAGCTTCTGCACGATCGGTAAGAGGTTTTGATGTTTATAAAGCCTTAGAATCTTGTAGTAAATTTATCGAGCAATTTGGAGGTCATAAATATGCTGCAGGTTTAACCTTAAAACCCGAAAATTATCAAAAATTTAAAAATAAATTTGAAGAAATTGTAAAAAAAACAATACCAAAAGAGTTATTAACTCCAGAGATTCGTATTGATAGTACCGTATTTTTATCGGATTTAACACCAAAGTTTAACCGAATAATAAAACAGTTTGGTCCTTTTGGGCCACAAAATATGAAACCAGTTTTTTTATCTGCAAGTTTAAGAGATAATGGTTTTGGAAAAACAGTTGGAAAAAGTGGAGATCATCTAAAATTAAATATTATTACAGGTAGTGATAATAAAACCTATAATGCAATTGGTTTTGGACTAGGAAAAAAACAAGATATAATTAATAATGGAAAATCTTTTGATGCAGTTTATACCATAGAAGAGAATCATTGGAACGGAATCACTTCGTTACAATTAAACTTAAAAGACATACGAAACGAATAGAATAGTTAGGTGTTTTATTTTGATAAGTTTGTAAAAATCAGCTCGAAACATTACATTTGTCAAAAAATACAATATGAAAATAAAATTTTTACTATTCTTTTTTTGTTATTCTTTGTTTTTAAATGCACAAAAAATAGATTTTAACAAGAGTGCTTTAACTATTACAAAAGGTCTTACCGAAAATGCAAATACAGTAACAAGATTTTCTAATACGAATGTGAAAATTGTATCAGAAAAAGAAATGGAAGTCACCTATCATTTTTTTATAACGGTACTCAATGAACTAGGAGGAAAATCTCCATTTTTTATAGAGAGTTACGACAAACATTCTACCATTAGCAAAGTAAAAATAAAAGTATATAATATTTTAGGAGAAGTAATTAAAAAGGTAAAAGGAAAAGAAATATCAGATATTGCTTCTAATGAGGATTCTTTATTTAGCGATAATAGACTAAAATATTACGAATACGTTACTAATAAATATCCCTATTCTATTGAGGTAAGTTATAAGGTAAAAACATCCAATACAGCATTTATTCCAAGATGGCATGTTTATGATTCGTATTATAATGCTATTGAAAATAATACGTTTACAATACATTATCCATCCGATTTAATATTAAACTATAAAGAATCTAATTTTAAAGGGTATCCAATACAAAAACAAGTAGAAGATAATGCCATAAGCTACAAAGTAGCTAATATAAAAGCAATAAAATACGAATCTCTAGCACCAATATATGCAAATATAGCACCAACAGTATCGTTTGCATTAAATAAATTTAGTTTGGCAGGAGTAAAAGGAGAAGCAACCAGTTGGAAAAACTATGGGAAATGGATGTATGATAAAATATTAAACGGAAGAAATCAATTATCAGAAAATACAAAGAAAGAAATTAAAAAACTAGTACAGCACAAAGAAAATCCGATAGAAAGAGCAAAATTGGTATACGATTATATGCAAAATAAAACGAG
The DNA here is from genome assembly GCA_026988355.1 of Flavobacteriaceae bacterium. Classification (GTDB taxonomy): domain Bacteria; phylum Bacteroidota; class Bacteroidia; order Flavobacteriales; family Flavobacteriaceae; genus S010-17. Next base: position 36,335 of record JALSLK010000076.1, on the reverse strand, counting down.
ATATATAAGTGTGCAAGTCGGAATTGGAGGTTGGAAACCAATGAAAGCAACCGATGTAGATAAACTAGGATATGGCGATTGTAAAGCACTAGTAAATTATACACAAGCACTATTGAGCGAAGCAAATGTAAAATCCGAATATACCATAGTTTATTCTGGAGAGAAAAAAAATATTAAAAAAGATTTAGTTTCTACACAAGGAAATCACATCATTTTAATGTTACCAACGAAAAAAGATACTATTTGGTTAGAATGTACAAGCCAAAAATTACCATTTGGACAAACAGGAGATACAGACGATAGAGATGTATTGGTTATTTATCCAGAAGGAGGAAAGCTAGTTCATACCAATACATATACCGAAGATAAAAATCTACAAAAAATAAAAGGAAAGTATACCATAAATAAAAAAGGAGATATAGATGCTGCCATTGAAATTAATAGTACAGGAAAACAATACAATAATCGTTACGGTCTAGATTTTGAAAAAAAAGAAGATCAGATAACCTATTATAAAAAAATGTTTTCAGGTATTTTAGATGTACAGATTAGCGATGTTACATTAATTAATGATAAAAAAAAGGTTGTCTTTACAGAAAAAATATCGTTAAAAGCAAATAATTATGCAGAATTATTAGGAGAAGAAATCATGTTAAAATTAAATGCATTTAATATGTATAGCAATTTACCAAAAAGAGAAATAAGTAGAAAATTTCCACTGGTAATTAAACAAGGATTTACAGATAAAGACGAAATAGAAATAAGCCTTCCAGAAAACTATACCATAGATAAATTACCAGAAAAAATTGAAATAGAAAATCAGTTTGGAAAATACCAAGCAACACTTCGTAAAATAAAAGATAATAAATTAATCTATAATAGGTTGTTGGTGCTAAAACAAGCAAAATATCCAAATACAGCTTATAATAAATACAGAAAATTTATTAAAGAAATTATAAAAAATGATAATTTAAAAATAATAATAAAAAGAAGATGAAAAAAATAGTCATTCTAGCAATAATAGCACTTCTATCTTTTGGGCATACTATTAATGGACAAGTTAAAAAATTCGGAAAAGTAGCCAAAGAAGAATTAGAAAGTAAAGTAGATAAAGAGTTTGGAGGAGCAAATGCAGTAGTCCTTTTTAAGAAAAGAAGATCGTATTATAATTACAGTGGAGATGATGGATTTTCTTTAACAACCGAAGTACACGAAAGAATAAAATTATATAATAAAGAGGCTTTTGATTATGCAACAAAAAAATTACGATACTATATAGCAGGATCAAAAGATGAAAAAATTACCATAAAAGCGACAACCTATAACTTAGAGGGAGGTAAAGTTGTTAAAACAAAATTAAAGAAAAAAAATATTTTTGATAAAGAAGAAAATAAATTTTGGTCTAGTAAAAGTTTTACCATGCCAAATTTAAAAGAAGGGTGTATTGTAGAATGGAAGTATACTATAGAATCTCCACATTATACAAGTCTTAATGATATTGTTTTTCAATACAATATTCCGATAAAGTACATAGATGCAAAAATAAGTATACCAGAATATTTTATGTATAATGCCACGGCAAGTAAATACTATATGATAAAAGTAAGAAAAGAAAAAAAGAATAGATCTATTAGCTATGTGTATAGAGAAAAAGATACTTATGGATCAGAAACAAAATATAACCGGACACTAGAAATGACAGAAAATATTTACATGGTAAACTTAACCAATGTAAAAGCATTAAAAGAAGAGCCTTATGTAAACAATATTAACAATTATCGAGGTAAAGTAGAGTTTGAATTAACAGGAATTAAATATCCAAATTCATCTTATAAAAGTTATAGTACAGATTGGAATAGTGTTACAAAAACCATATACCAATCTTCTAATTTTGGAGGAGAGTTAAAAAAATCTAATTATTTTAAGAAAGATTTAGCCAAAATAATTAAAGAAACAAAGAGTAAAGATGAGAAAATAATGACAATATTCTCTTTTGTAAAGAATAAAATAAAATGGAATGGATATTACGATTATTACACACATAATGGTGTGCGAAAAGCATATAAAGATGGTGTAGGTAATGTAGCAGAAATTAATCTAATATTAGTGGCAATGTTACGAGAAGCAGGAATAGATACCAGTCCAGTATTAGTAAGTACCAGATCACATGGTGTGCCAATTTTTCCTACAAGAGATGGTTTTAATTATGTCATTGCAGGTGTAGAATTACTAAATGAATTGATATTACTAGATGCAACAGAACCATATAGTTTACCAAATGTATTACCAAAGAGAGTATTAAATTGCAAGGAAGAATTATTAGAAAACAGGGTTCATCAGCATTTATAGAGCTTCTACCAAAGGTGTATAGTGTAGATGTAAAAAGATTAAATGTAAAGATGGATGAAAATGGAACTATAAATGGCTCGATGAATATAATTTATAAAAATTTAGATGCGTTAACAGGAAGAAAAGTATTTAATTCATTAAATGAAGAGAGTGTTATAAAAAGAATAGAATCGTTATATAAACCAATAGAAATAGAAAAAATAAGACTAAATAATAAAAGAAATCTAGAAAAACCATTTGCAATAACAGTAAAATATAGTGCAGATAACCAAACAGAAAAAATAAACAAAAAAATATATTTTTCACCACTATTTTTTCTTGGAGCAAAAGAGAATATTTTTAAACTAGAAGAACGAAATTATCCAATTGATTATGGAGCAGCATGGATGGAAAATAAAGAAGTAATAATTCAAGTACCACAAGGGTATAAAGTAGAAAAAACACCAGAAAATATCACAATAGAAACCGAAAATAACGTCGCTGATTTTTCATACGAAACGATGCTAAAAGGAGATAAAATAGTTGTAAAAGTAAGTACGAAAATAAATTTTCCAGTAATACCATTTAATTTTTATAAAGAGCTAAAAGATTTTTATACAAAACGAATCTTAAAAGAAAAAGAAAAGATTGTCTTGGTAAAAGAGTAATAACATGAAAAGAATAATTTTAAGTAGTATTTTATTATTGCTATTGTCTAATTTTACTTTCGCACAAGTAAAGAAGTATGGAAAATCAATAGCGCAAGATTTTGAAAAAAATAGTAATACAAAGTATAAAGATGCTAATGCAATAGTTCTTTATAAGTATCAAAAAGTGTATTATGATTATGGAGGAGGAAGAATGTATATCAATATAATTATACGAGAAAGAATAAAAATATTAAACAGAGAAGGTTTTAAAAATGCTACTAAAAAAATACACTTTTACAGTAAAGAGAATCTTAATATAAAAGCAGTAACTTATACTAATAAAGGAGGAAAAGTAGAAAAAATAAAATTAAAGAAAAGCGATATTTATGAAGAAAAAATAAACAAAAATTGGAAAGCAAAAATTTTTACAATGCCAAATATTAGTGAAGGTTGTATTGTAGAATGGGAATATCGTATACAGTCACCGTACATATATAATATTAATGATTTTGTATTTCAATATAATATTCCGATACAATACTATAAAGGAAAAATAACATTTCCAGAAGAACTATCTGCAAATTATAAATATACAGACAATTTTAAAATAAACTTTACAAAAAATGAAGGGTTAGAAATAAAAATTGACGATGTAGAAGCCTTAAAAGAAGAGCCTTTTGTTAATAATATAGAAAATTATCGAGGAAAAATATCATTTGAAATAACAAAGTCAGACTTTTTAGTGATAAAAGGAGGATATGGAGGAAGTGAAAATGTATCCAAACAATTTAGTAGAAATTGGGAAGATGTAACTAGCTCTTTATATAAAGATTCTAGATTTGGAGATGAATTAAAAAAAACAAATTATTTTAAAAACGATTTACAAGAGATAATTAAAAACGCGGAAACAGAATTAAAAAAAATAGATGCTATTTTAGCTTTTGTCAAAAACAAAGTTAAATGGAATGGTAACTATGGAATTTTTACAAAAAATGGAGTGAAACAAGCATACAAAAACGGCGTTGGAAATGTAGTAGAAATAAATTTAATCTTAACAGCAATGTTACGAGAATCAGGTTTAGATGTTAGTCCAATTTTAGTGAGTACACGAGCACATAAAAAACCAGTATTTCCTACAAGAGACGGTTTTAATTATGTAATAGCAGGAGTAGAGTTGCTAGATAAAATTATATTATTAGATGCAACAGAACCATATAGTTTGCCAAATGTATTGCCAAAAAGAGTATTAAATTGGCAAGGAAGAATTATTAGAAAACAGGGTTCATCAGCATTTATTAATCTATTTCCAGAAAAATATAATGTTAACAAAAGTCGGTTAAGCGTTAAAATGGATGAAAGCGGAAATATTAAAGGAAACTTTAATATAGCATACAAAAATTTGAATGCATTAACCTATAGAAAAAGATGGAATGGATTGGCAAATGAAAGTTTAATTAAAAATTTAGAAACACAATATTAACCAATAGAAATTGAAAAGGCATCGTTGCGAAATGAAAATAATTTAGAAAAAGCATTTTTAATTTCAATGCAGTATGCAGCCGAAAATCAGGTAGATAAAATGGATGATAAATTATTCTTTTCTCCATTATTTTTTCTGAGAGAAAAAGAAAATATATTAAAGAGCGATACACGAAGATTTCCAATCGATTTTGCTGCACCTTGGATGAGGAATTATGAAATCATCATACAAATACCAGAAGGATATAAAGTAGCGAAAATACCAGAAGATGTAATTATAGAAACGAAAAATAAGATAGGTTTATTCTCTTATAAAACAATCCAAAAAGGAAATCGAATTTTAATAAAAGTAAATACAAAAATACATGTGCCAATAGTAGCACCAAATTTTTATAAAGAACTGCAAATTTTTTATACAAAACGAATTTTAAAAGAAAAAGAAAAAATTGTTTTAATTAAAGCGTAATCTTAAGAAAACTAGTTGAGTTTCTCGGCTAATTCTTTACCAATAAGACTGCCAATAGCAACGCCCATTCCTCCAAGACGTACACCACAAAATACATTGGAAGAAATTTGTTGTACAATTGCCTTTTTTTTAGAGCCAATACCCATAATACCACTCCAGCGATGAGCAATAGTAAAATTCGTATTAGGTAGAATTATTTTTTTTAGGAGGTATTCTAGTTTATTTTGAACAATATCTGTCAGACCAAATTCGGTAGTTTTTTCAGCTTTAAAATCTAAATTTCTACCACCACCAAGTAAAATACGATTGTTGATATTTCTAAAATAATAATATCCTTTATGAACATGAAAAGTACCTTTTATAGGAAGATTTTTAATTTTGTTGGTAATAATGACTTGCGCCCTCGCTGGTTGCACATCCACATCTAAAAATTGTTTCGCAAAGCCATTAGTAGCAAGAAAAACTTTTTTGGTATTAAAAGTAAACGAATTGTTTAATTCAATACTAACCTTGCTATGGTCATTAATAGCAGTAACTTCTACATTGTTAATGATTTGAATGTTATTTTTAATACCCTTTTTAATTAAACCAAGCATCATTTTTCCAGTATCAATTTGTCCTTCAAAACGATTAAAACCAAGTAAATTTTGTTTTAACTGAAAACCAAATCCATTGTTATGAAAAGAGAAAATATCTTGTTTAAAAATAGGATGGATTAACGTATTTATTTTTTGATAATGTTGTTTTGCTAAAGCTAAATCTTCCTTAGAATTAAATAATTCAAAACCCCCAAATTGTTTAAAATTAATAGCTCTGTCGCCTAAATTATTTCTAAGTAATAGTAATCCTTGCCAACGTTTATTAACAAGATTTATAACCTCTTGTTCGGAGTGTGTTTTTAAATCATCTATTAATTCCGTAAGGCTACCAAAACAAGCAAAACCAGCATTTTTTGTACTAGCACCATTAGGAAATATACCTTTGTCAATAATAATAATTTTACTTTTAGGATGTAATTCACGCAAACGTAATGCAGTCGAAATACCAACAATACCAGAGCCAATAATAGTAAAATCTACATTGCTAAAACTTGTTTTTATTTCCCAATAACTTAAATTCATAGCTGTAAAAATAAATCATTATAATATTCTTTTGGCTTTAGAATATGCTTTTTTCCAATATTTTTCAGACAAAAAAGACTCGATAACACCTTTAGAAGACGAAGAATGAACGAATTTTATACGACCATTTTTAATAGAAGTAACGATACCAACATGATTAATTCTATTCTTGCGACTGGTTTTAAAAAATAGTAAATCTCCTTTTTTTATATCATGTAAAGAAATTCTTTCTCCCACTTTAGCCATTGCACTAGAAACGCGAGGTAGTGTGATATTTTCTTTTAAGAAAGAAGTAAAAACCAATCCAGAACAATCCATTCCATTTTGAGAAGTACCACCATATTTGTATTTAGTGCCTTTAAAACTCAATGCAGTACGGATAATTTTATCTGTTTTGCTTATTTTTTTAGTATGATGTATGCGCCTTTTTTGAGAAGAAGTCGTCTTTTTTGTTGAAGAACAAGAAATAAAAATAATAGTTAAAGAAACTAATAAAAGGAATTTTTTCATTATTTATTTTAAAGGATTAACAATAAGTTCGGCTGTTTTTTTACTAGCACCTTTACCGCCAAGTATATTTTCTAAATCAAAATAATCGTTAAAAAGGTGTTCTCTTTTCTTATCACTTAAAATAGATTTTAATTCACTTTCTAAACGACTTTCGTTGAAATCATTTTGAATTAATTCCGTTACTGCTTCTTTGTCAAGAATTAAATTAACCAAAGAAATGTATTTAATTGTAATAATTCGCTTTGCAATTTGATACGAAATATTACTGCCTTTATAGCAAACTATTTGAGGTATTTTAAACAAAGCAGTTTCTAAAGTAGCAGTGCCAGAAGTTACTAGAGCAGCATAAGAAACCGAGAGTAAATCGTAAGTTTTATTCGAGATAAATACAATAGGTTGCTCTTTAATGAATGGTTTGTAAAATGCGTAATCTTGGCTAGGAGCGCCAGCAATTACAAATTGATAATCATTAAACTTAGCTACCATTTTAAGCATTACCGAAAGCATTTTAGTAATTTCTTGTTTCCTACTTCCAGGCAAAAGAGCAATAATAGGCTTATCGTTTAATTGGTATTTCTGTCTAAATTCATTTTCGTCGATGGGTTTTTTATCTGCAATAGCATCAATTAATGGATGACCGACAAAAGTGACTTCATAATCGTATTTTTTATAAAAATCTTTTTCAAACGGAAGTATAACATACATCGCATCAATATCTCTTTTTATTTTTTTTACTCTACCAGCTCTAGACGCCCAAACTTGTGGCGAAATATAATAATTGGTTTTAAAACCTTGTTGTTTTGCCCATTTAGCAATACGTAAATTAAAGCCAGAATAATCTATAAATATAATTACATCAGGATGAAATGCAGCAATGTTTTCTTTACAAAAGGAAATGTTTTTAAAAATAGTACCAATATTCATTACAACTTCAATAAAACCCATAAACGAAAGTTCTTTATAGTGTTTTATTAAGGTTCCACCAGTTTTTTGCATTAAATCGCCTCCCCAAAAATGGATTTCGGCAGTAGTATCTTTCTTATAGATTTCTTTCATTAAGTTAGAAGCGTGTAAATCGCCAGACGCTTCTCCTGCTATAATGTAATATTTCATAGAATCATAAATTTTGACAAAGGTCGATAAAAAATATGAAAATTATAACTAAATAAATAAAGAAACCGCAATACCAATAGCAACAAACATCGTTGCCATAATAACACCTCTAGCACGATAATCTTCTTTACGTTTAATAAAAACAAAAAAAGCCAAAAGGTTTGGAACAGCCGAATAGATTAAGATATCTCCCAAATAATCTTCTTCATAAATCAATTTTTTTACAAACTTCATACTAAAATCGTTAAAAACTTGTGTGTAAAAATAAAAACCAATAAATGTGGCAGCAAAACCAACCAAAACACCAATTAAAACTTCTTTTTTTATGTTTCCTTTTTTTCTCATACAATATTGTCTTACTACGAATCTCTTTTTGTGTTATCTTTAAAATTAAAACCAGCCATTTAAATTTTGAATAAAATGATGTGCGGTTAAGTCAAATTGTACAGGAACGATAGAAATATAATTGTTATCTAACGCATGAACATCGGTATCTTCACCTTTATCTAAATTGGTAAATTTTCCAGTTAACCAATAGTATTCTTTTCCTTGTGGATTGGATCTTTTATCAAATTCTTCTACATAATTTGCTCTAGCTTGTCTGCATACTTTAATCCCTTTAAATGTATTGGTTTTAGGAAAGTTTACATTTAATACAATACCATCAGGTAAACCTTTATTTAAAACTTTTAGTACAATTTTTTCAATGTGTTCTTCTAAACTACTAAAATCTGCATTCCAAGAATAGTCCAATAAAGAAAAGCCAATCGCAGGAATACCTTCAATACCAGCTTCAATAGCAGCACTCATCGTTCCAGAATACACAACATTTATCGAAGAATTTGAACCGTGATTTATACCAGAAACGCACAAGTCAGGTTTTTTATTTAAAATTTCGTTTACTGCAATTTTTACACAATCCGCAGGTGTTCCAGAACAACTGTACTCTACCTGTTCGCCTTCATCAATATTTATTGGATTGCAAGTAAGGATAGAATCTATGGTAATGGCATGTCCTTTTCCACTTTGAGGACTGTCAGGAGCAATTACAACAACATCACCAATTTTAGTCATTACTTTAATTAAAGTTCGTATTCCAGGGGCAGTAATACCATCGTCGTTGGTTACTAATATTAAAGGTCTTTGAGTATTATTCATATTTTTAATAATTTATTCTCTACTTATCTTAAAAAGAAATGTAAATATACATCTATTTTTAACTAATTTTCTTTAAGAATAGTTTAATTATTTCTTTCATTTTAGTATCTAGTTTTTGGAATTTAATCTCCTTTTTTCCTAAATAAATAAACATAAAAATATACTTATTTTCTAAATTTTCATAAAGAAAAGGTTTGTTTAAACGATATACCTCTCGCATTAGACGTTTAATTCTATTTCTACTAACGGCCAATTTAAAATTGCGCTTAGAAACAGAAACACTTGCTTGTACATTATAATTACTGGCATGTTCTTTTTTTAAGTAAATTAATCGTAAAGGAAATACAGAAATAGCTTTTCCGTCTTCAAACAATTGTTTAATGAGCTTTCGGCTTTTTAGTTTTTCGTATTTAGTATAAGAGAATTGCATCTGTGCAAAGATAGATTTAAAATTCTGAATTTTGAATTCCTAAATATGAATTAAAACAATTATCTTTGGAGCAAATTAAAAAAATATAAAATGGCACAAGATTTATTTCAAGCACCTGATTATTTTCAATTAGATGATTTGTTAACCGAAGAACATAAATTAATACGCGATTCTGCTCGTGAATGGGTAAAACGTGATATTTCACCAATTATAGAAGAGGCTTGTCAAAAAGCAGAATTTCCACACCAAATAGTAAAAGGTTTGGCAGAAGTTGGTGCTTTTGGAGCATACATACCAGAGCAATATGGCGGTGCAGGATTAGATCAAATAAGTTATGGTTTAATTATGCAAGAATTAGAACGTGGAGATTCTGGAGTTCGTTCTACAGCATCTGTGCAAACTTCTTTAGTAATGTATCCAATATATAAGTATGGAAACGAAGAACAACGCATGAAATATTTACCAAAATTAGCTTCGGGAGAGTTTATAGGTTGTTTTGGTTTAACAGAACCAGATCACGGTTCAAATCCTAGTGGAATGGTTACCAATTTTAAAGATATGGGAGATCATTACCTATTAAATGGAGCGAAAATGTGGATTTCTAATGCACCTTTTGCAGACATTGCAGTCGTTTGGGCAAAAAATGAAGAAGGAAGAATTCACGGTTTAATTGTAGAACGTGATATGGAAGGTTTCTCGACACCAACAACACATAATAAATGGTCGCTTAGAGCAAGTTCTACAGGAGAGTTAATTTTTGATAATGTAAAAGTACCAAAAGAAAATTTATTACCAAATAAATCTGGTCTTGGAGGACCATTAGGTTGTTTGGATTCCGCTCGTTACGGAATTGCTTGGGGAGCCATTGGAGCAGCAATGGATTGTTACGATACTGCTTTGCGTTATTCTAAAGAAAGAATACAATTTGAAAAACCAATAGCATCGTTTCAATTGCAACAAAAAAAATTAGCCGAAATGATTACCGAGATAACCAAAGCGCAATTATTAACTTGGCGTTTGGGAACTTTACGTAATGAAGATAGAGCAACTTCAGCACAAATATCTATGGCAAAAAGAAACAATGTCGATATGGCTTTAAAAATAGCAAGAGAAGCAAGACAGGTATTAGGAGCGATGGGAATTACTGGAGAGTATTCTATTATGCGTCACATGATGAATTTAGAATCGGTTATTACTTACGAAGGAACCCATGACATCCATTTGCTAATTACAGGTTTAGATATTACTGGTATTGCTGCTTTTAAATAAGATTAGATAATTGAATTCTACCATAAATTTCGTAGAGAAAAAGATTAATGTCAGTTCGAACGAAGTAGAAACGGTTTAATAATTCCATTTTTTAGCGATATATTTTCGACTTCGCTCGAATTGGCGATGTTTTAAAATATCGTATCCATTAAAGTAAGGGCAAAACCGATAACCTTAACAAAAATTAATAGCAAAACATCTTTACCATCGTTGTTTATTACCCATAAAAACAAAGTTAGTATTGCTATAAAAAACATCAAATATATTATAATTATGAAAAAAATATTTTTATTCGTACTGTTTATTACCATAATAAAAGGAAATACTTTTGCACAAATACAAGCAGAAAATTATGTTGATGGACCTATGATTGGTGCCGTTACCGAAAATAGTACTTCAGTAAATTTTATTTTAGAAAAAGGAAATGAAAGTAACACTTTTTATGTCGCTCTAAAAAACATAAACCAAAATATTGTTTTACAGGCTACAGAAACCAAAGAATTTTGTTTGGGATCAAATTGCACTTACACAGCTGTATTTAATAATTTAATTCCAAATAATAAATATAGAGCAATACTTTATAAAAATAATGTTGAAATAGAAAGAACTAAAACCGATATTACAGTCCCAGATAATACCATAAATGATTTTTCTTTTTTAACAGGAAGCTGTGCATATTTATATTCTGCTACACATGCAAATCATGTAAGAGAAGATATTTTTGAGCAAATGACTACCGAAACAAATGCAGAATTTATGCTTTGGTTAGGAGATAATATTTATTTACCAAATACGAATTTAACCAAACAACGAATTTATGATAGATACATATATTACAAGACAGAAAGTGTAAAACGAAAGGATTTTATGAAACATTTTTTTCATTTTGGAATTTGGGACGACCACGATTATAGTTACGATAATGGAACAGAAGATTTTCCTGATAAAGAATTTTCTTCAAAAATGTTTAAACGGTTTTGGCCAAACCCAGGATATGAAAATCAAAATGATGGCGGTACTTATGGTACATATAAATATGAAGATTTAGAATTCTTTTTAACAGATGTACGATATTATAAAACAAGATATAAACATTTAGGAAAAATACAACTAGCTTGGTTAAAAGATAAATTGTTACAATCAACAGCTACATTTAAGTTTATAGAAATAGGATCTGCTACTGTTTATCCATGGACCAAAGCTAACGATCACGAAACTTCTTTCTACCAAACAGGAGAAAGAGATGAATTATTTGATTTTATTTATGAAAATAATATATCTGGAGTAATCATCCTTTCAGGAGATAAGCATAAAACTTATTTTGGACAATATAGTCCAGATTGTAATTCTACATATCCTATTTATGAGTTTATGTGTTCTCCTCTTTCTGCAACACCGCACAATAGTAATTATCCTTATGCAGATTTATTTACAGAAATTGGAGTTAATAATTACGGAAAGATTGATATTACAGGAAGTGTTGGAAACAGAACCTGTACCATGACAGCAAAAGATATTTCAGGAAATGTATTGTATACATTGGCAATTAATGAAAACGACTTACAAGTTTCTGTAAATCCAGATATAAATCCAGGCGATTATATTAGCGCAAAGTACGATTTTACAGGAAACGTACAAGACGACTCCGGTAATACTAACGATGCTGTACTAAATGGAGCAACTTTAACGACAGATAGATGGGAAAATAATAACCAAGCATATCAATTTACTACGTATCCAAATACAATTAGTTTGCCAAATACACTACTAAATGGCAAAAGTAATTTTACAAGCTCTTTTTGGATAAAACCAACTGAAAATGGAAGAGGATTATTGTCCGCAGCATCTAGTACTATAGGAAATGAAATGTTAGTTTTTTTAGGAAGTAATAATAAAGTATCCTTAAATATTAAAAATACATCAATAAGTACAGCAAATACTATCTCTTTAAACGAATGGAATCATATTGCAATTACTAGAAACGGTACAACAGGAGAATCTTTGATATATATTAATGGAAAAATAGAGGCAAGAGGTATTCTACCATTAGGAAATTTTGAAGTTGTATCCTTTTTAATAGGAAATGACCAAGATGGAGCAGGAGGAGGAAATTTAGATGTAAATCAACAATTTATAGGGATTTTTGATGATGTAATTTTTTATGATGAGGTATTATGTGGATTGCAAATAATAGATCTTTACAATCAAGATTTTAATCAAATAGCTACAATAGAAAATACCATTATTTGCGAAGGAGGTGCCGTTAATTTTGAAGTAAGTGGAACTACAAATGGAAATTATAAATGGTATAAAACTAGAGAAGGAAACTCATTAATTAATAATACCAATTCTGTATTACACACTAATATTTCAGAGACAACGACATATTGGGTTGCTGCTAATAATTTTTGGAGAGAGTCTAAACGTGAGCCTGTTACCATTAAAATTGCACCAATTATTTACGATGATTTAGAAGGGTTAACCTATCCGTCAAATCTATTTTCATGGTTTAAATTAGATGGAAATGTAAATGATTTTACACAAAATAGTCCAAATGGAACGGTAATAGGAGCAACACCGACCACCGATAGATTTGGAAATACGAATACCGCATATCAATTTACGAACTACCAAGATATAATAAGACTTCCTAATACTTTATTGGATGGTGCAGAAGAATTAACACTTTCTTTTTGGATAAAGACAGCATCTACTGGAGATGGTATAATATCCGCAGCAAGTTCTGATGCAGGAAACGAATTATTAGTTTATATTTCAGCAACTGGAAGTCTTAGCATAATAATGAATGAAAAATCTAAGAATTATGCTTATTCTGTAATTAATGACAACCAATGGCATCATATTGTTTTTTCGGCTGTTTGTAAAAATGGACAAGGAATATTATATGTAGATGGTGTTAAGGCAGTTGCGACAAATGATTATTTTGGTGTAGGAGAATTAGAAGTTCCTGTAAATGCCTTTATTATTGGTAATGATCAAGATAATGCAGGTGGTGGTGGTTTATCTACATCGCAGCAATTTGTCGGAAAATTAGATGATTTAAAAATCTATAGACGTGCCTTATCCGAGCAAGAAGTACAAGATATTTATATCGATAATGTGAAATATAAAGAACCATTTACTTTTAATTCAAATGCATTAGAAATCTGTGAAGGAAGCAATTATATTTTGCATTTTGAATCGAAACAGAATGATGTGGATTATTTTTTAACTAACAATTTTTTAGAAATTGTAGATACAGGAGAAATAATTAATAATTCGGTAAATTTTAGCATTCCAGTTTTATCGGATGAAACGTATCATATTGTAGCAAAAAATAATTACGATTGCGAAAAACAATTTGATGTTACATTTGATGTATCTTCTATTACTTCGCCAACGCCAACTATTATTGCAAATGGAAATACATTATGTACGGATATTGTAGGAGATAATTATTTTTGGTCACGTAATGGTATTTTACTATCTAATAATTCTTGCATTGAAATAACAGATTCGGGAGTTTATGAAGTATATATAGTTAACAATCCTAATTGTATCTCAGAAACAGCAAGTTATTCTAGTACTTTAGGTTTAAATGATAATATAAATAGAATACCTACTTTTGCTGTTTATCCAACTATTGCAGATAATGAAATTACTATTACAGGTAATGTAAAGCAAGTATTGCCATTTCAAATCGTTAATATACTTGGAAGTGTTGTTGTAAAAGGAAATTTAGATGAAAATGAATCGGTTGTTGATATCACAAATTTAACGACAGGGTTGTATGCAGTTGTCGTTTTAACAAATGTAGGGAAATCCGTTCAATTTTTTCAAAAGAAATAATTCGTTTACAATTTATACCAACTCAACATCAAAATACGCTATAAATTATTTATCTTTTCAAGATTGTAAAACATAAAAATAGTTCAAATCTATTTAGCGCATTTCAAAATTGAATTGGTATTAGATTGTTTTTTCTAATCATAGAATACTCAAGCTAATAGCAAAAAATACTTCAAATTAGAAACCTAAAAAAATCCAATAGTACAAACTATCGGATTTTTCTATACATGCCAATACTAAAAAATTATTTTACAATAATTCGTTTTACTTTACCAAAATCAGAAGTTCCAAGTCTTACTAAATAAACGCCAGAATTTAATCCGTTAAGATCTAAAGTGTATGTATACTTGTCATTATTATTTTCTACTCTGTTTTTTACGACTTTTTGACCTAACATATTATGTAGTGTAATTACCATAGTCTCCGTTATTTTGGTTGAAGGTAATTCTACTCTAAATTGATTATTATCTAAATTGACAATTACCATTTCTGCATTGGTAAAGGCTAGTTCGTTTACATCTAAAATACTACTATCTACAATTTTTACCATATAATCTTGAGTTTCTCCATACGCATAATCTGCACAAGGGTCATTTATATCTCCAGGATTTGCACTAGTGTCTACTGCTCTTGCTCTCAAAATATGTGTGCCTAAGTTAGACGTTCCAGATAAATTAAAAGTAAAATCTTCTAAATTATTACCTACGGTAAATACAGTTCCAAGAATTACTTGTTCTGTAGTTTCAAAAAGACCGTTATCGTTAAAATCTATCCACATAGCAAATTTTTCAGGGCCATTAGTGCCACCACTCCAATTTTGTTGTACGCTTACAGTGTGTGTAGTTGTATTTCTATCTAAATCGGTTACTAAATTAGTTCTGTCCGAATATCCAATTTTATTACTTCCACCTTCCGTATTACAGCCACTTCCACCATCATCTACATTAATAGTTCCAAGAACAAATCTTTTAATTCCATCAATACCACAACCAGTAGTTGCTTCTGGTATACAAGAAGCATTTTGGATGTTTATTGTTGTTGCATCATTTGTATTATCGGTATCGCTATTTAATAAAGTTGTTGCAGTTATGGTATAGCTTCCTAGAGCAGAAAAATCACCTTGTGTATTAAAGGAATAATTCATAGAACTTGAAGGAGCTAATGTCGTAGTAACTGTTTCTGTTACAGGAGTATTATTGTTGATTGTATAACTAACATCAAAATTACTTTTTGCGACACCTCCAAAATTGCGAATTACTACAGAAATAGTTTCATTTGCTAATCCGATACCAGAGTTTGGAACTGTGATTTCAGAAACACCAAGATCGTTAGCGTTTAAGTTCGTAACCTCTTTTGTAAAAGTATTGTTTGTATTATTTTCGTCTCCTGTTAAGCTTGTTGTAGCAGAAATAGTATAAGTTTGTCCTAAAGTACTTAGATCTGTGTTTATTGTAAATGTATATGTTGCAGAATTTGAAGAAGCAATTGTTCCAGTATATACTTCATTTGCGATTACCACACCATCTACAGAGTAACTAATTGGTATATTAGTTTGTGTACTTTCTCCAAAATTAAAAATAGTAACGGTAACTGTTTCAGAGTTTGTTAATGTTGCATCTGTAGGATTTGTAATTGCAATGATACCAACATCATTTGTATTTGTCGGAGCAATTTTAAAAGATGCAATTCTCGACCTCCAAGCGCCACTTGCTGTAAAATATTCGCTAGTATACCAAAATGTTTTATTATCGGTTGGGTCTAAAGTTAATTGTGCATAATCGCCATATCTATTAAAGCCTTGCGACCCTAAACCTTGTACAATTAATTCTTCATTTATGGTCATTTCTCCAACAGGATCATTGGCATAACGTCCAGTATAATATAAAGAAGTAAAATTATTTGCATTTCCTCTGGAGTACGCTAATCCAATATTACCTAATTCGTCCATTGCCATTGAACCCATAAATCTATAAATATCATCATTAGGAGCAAAAGTACCTTCTTGTTCAATACTCCAAACTCCATTAGTATCTCTCAATTCGTACCAACGAATTCCTAGTTTTGTATTATCGCCATTTACATCGACATTAAAATTAAGTGTAATGGAATTATGATTACCAAAGGCATAATAATTACACATATAAGATAAAAGTCCAGTAATTCCATCAATTTTCGCTGCTGTATTTGGTTGTGGTACTTCTCCATTTCCAAAAGCGGCTGTAAAAGTATCAAATGGACTTGTATTTATTTGGATTGGCATCGAAATAGTAGAACTCGCAGTATTTGCCCAATTTAATTTTACTTCCCATATTTTTAAATGATCTTGTCCTGGAGCCCAAGCGTCGTCTTGTAAGTAAGTAATATATCCTGGAGTATTGGCGTTTGGTAAATTAGGGCCAACAGAGTTCATTGCTAATGTTGAAAAAATTGTATTTGGATTTTGTACTACTCCTAGCAATGTAAAACCTACGATATTTGCTGTAGCATCATTTGCTATCATTGCGTCTCTTTCTGTTACATAGACAACATTTCCATTACCTTTATTTGCTGTAATATAATAACCATCATGCCAAATCGAAAATTTTGGATAATCAGGAAATGCATCCAAATCAAAACGATAGGTTGCCCAACCATCATTAACAGGATCTGGACCTAATGAAACTGCCATAAGAAATGCGTCTGGACTGTTAGAAAATTCGGTAATTAAAAAACGATCAGCATATCTGTCGTATAAAACAATTGGATCTCCTAATGTTTCATTCGGAAAAATATTAGCTAAAGAATTGTGTGCTACTAAAATATTTCCCAATTTATCAAAAATCGCAAAACCACTATTGTATGCGTGTATGTAGTGGTTTGGTCCAACTGCACCTGTTGGGTCAGGAGGAGCTGCTCCTGTATGTACGCCGTTAATTGCTCCATCAAAATTTACAATAGGTGGATTTCCTGGTATACTGCGTTGCAAATTTTTATTTTGATTGAGCAAAGGATCATTACCCAGAGGTAATGCTTTAAAATTTGTTGGATAATTTAACCAGCGATTATTTTTATGCTCTTTAGGTGTCAAATCTGCTGGAATAAGATCTCTTCCAGCAAGTGGAGCTATTATTTTTACGTCTTGAGAACTCGAAATAAAGAAAGGTTTTGTATTATTAGTTTCTTGACTAAATAATAAACTTGTAAAAAAAAGCAATGTGAGTGTCAGTATAAATTTCATGATGATGGAATTATTTATTTTTGAAAGCAAATATAATATTAATGGATTATATATTTATATTGTAAAAGGTATTATTTATGTCGATTTAGGTGTAATAGAATAAGAAAAGACAAAGAGTTTACGACTTATTTCGATGTCAAATAGGTATCAAGGTATTAAATTATTAAAAACTACCTAAAATACTTAAAGTGAAATTACGACCTGGTGCAGAAATTGCAGAAGCAAATTCTTTGTAATGTTGATCAAAAATATTAGCAACATTTAGTATTAAGTGTATTTTTTTATTTGGTCTATAACTTAGATTATAAGTTATAGTACGCCATGATGGATTGCCTAAATCGTATGCTCCAGTTTGGGTGTTAAAAGGTGTTTGTTCTATATTATCAATTCCTTCGATTAAATTATAATCCGAAAATTGTTTTTTAGCATTAAATCTAAAATTTAAACTGGTTTCCCATTTATTTTTTAAATAACCAAATTCTAACATTCCAAAAAGTGGTGGTATGGATGATAATGGATCTCCTGTATCATTTGCTTTTCCTTTGGTATAAGTAGCACTTGCTTTTCCAAAAAATTGACTGGTTATTTTTCCGTTAAAACTTACCGTTGCACCATAAATAGATGCAGTACCTTTATTTACATTAGCAATAGTATTTACTATTTCTCCATCGTATTCAATAGTTGGGCTTCCGTTTAATTGGAAGGCTTCTCTAGTAATATAACGATTTAATAAAGTATAATATGTTGTAAAACTTAGATTGGATTTTTTATGATTAAAGTATTTAATAATGCCAATTTCTGCATTGTAGACATATTCTGGTTTTAAATTTATATTTGGTACGGAAACAAATCCATTTTTTTCTCTAATTTTACCAATATCATCAATATTTGGCGAACGAAATCCAGAAGATAATACCGTATTAAATTGGATGTCATTTTTTGGTTTAAATACATATCCAATTGTTGCTGTTATTGCAGAATTAAAAATATTAATATCGTTGTTTGGCAGTACAATATAGGTATTGTCATTCCATTTTGCATTTAATATGGTATTGGTAAATCGAATTCCTGTATTTAGAGTTTCTCTTCTGCTAATATCTTGTCTGTAATCGGCATAAAAAGCAGAGCTTAGATAAAAACTTCCGCCATCTGGATATCGTGTTTGGACGTTAAAGGTGTCTCTAAGTTCAGTAATTTCGTGTTCGTTAACAGTTATGGTTTTTCCTATTGAGGACGAATGTATGTCATTGTATGTAAATTCAGTTCCGTAAGATAAAATTCGATTATTTTTTTTTGTTAATGGTACTCCCAAATCTACATTAATACTATAAACAGCTACATTTTCATTTCTTTGAGAACGCTCTAAACTATCAAAATTTCTTTTTATTCTAGACTCTTTGAGGTTTTGATATGCAAGGGTAATTGTACCATTTTTTAACCATTTTTTTTCTGGATTTATTTTTAATTGTGTAGAAAAAAACAATCTCTTTTGTGGACCATAATACCATTCTGCAAATTTTAATTTGCCATCTTCACGTTGTGTTAACCTGTCGAATCTTGGAATATCCGATGATTTATTATATTGAAAATTAAAACTTACATCTGTTTTGTTTGAAAAAGGAATAAATATTTTTTGTAGAAAGTCTAATTGCTTAAACCCAATATTTTTTTGTTTTTCCGGATTATTATTAATCACACTATTCGCATTGTAATAATTTTCGGTATTATTCGAATATTCGGTTTGTAAACCCCAATCATCATATCCATGCAAACGATTTTTTCCCATTTTTAAATCTCCAAATTCACTGTTTGTAAAACTGGTAAATGATGCTATTTTGTTTGTTTGTATTTCAAAAGCTACATTTGTAGTTACTTCGTTATTTACAGTACTATACCTTGCCAAATAAGATGGTATTACTTTAGATATATTGTTTGTTTTGGGTTGTTTTGTATAATAATGAATAACACCTCCAAGCGCATCGGATCCATAAATTACCGATGATGGTCCAAAAACAATTTCGGTACGTTCTAAAGAGCTTGGAGATACAGTTATTGAATTTTGTAGATGTCCCTTTCTGTAAATTGCATTATTCATTCGGACACCATCAATAACTAATAAAACACGATTGGCTTCCATGCCTCTAAGTACTGGACTTCCTCCTCCAAATTGTGATTTTTGTACTTTTATACCTGGTATTTCGGCAAGCATATCTGCAGCAGTTTGCGGTGCTAATTTTTGAATTTCTTTTTGTGTATAGGTTGCTATTTCTTGCGCAATTCTACTTCGTTTAACTTTCTTTTTACTTGCAGATAGAAAAACTTGGTCTAAGTCTGTCGAAGAAGCAATTAAATATATTTTTTTAGTTTGGAGTATTGTTTTTTTTAGACTTTCTAAAGAGAGATAAGATAAATGGCTAAAATATACTTTTTCGTTGTCGTTAAATTGAGACAGGTCTAAAACACCATCAAAATTAGAGATGCAATGTGTATTATTTGTACGATTAGATGCAGTTACATTAGATATTGGTTCTTCAGTTTTTTTATTTAAAATTGTAATTTTTTGTGCCGTAATAACACTGTTTATAAACAATAATAAAAGGATGAAATTCCGCTTCAAAATCAATATTTTTTATCTAAAAATCGTTTGTAATATTGCTAACGATTTTGGTTTTCTAAAATCAGGCAAATGTAATGCAAAATATTGGATTAGTATGTTTAATAATAGTTGTCTTGATGCTGCATTAAAATCCATTTTAGAAATAGCATCAAAATTTATGCCGATGATGGATTTTAGAAGTGTTAAATTTTTTCCAGAAATGTGATTTGCAATAGGTTTGTGAAAGGAAAAGTTACCTTCTTGTAAATTAAAAAACGAATCATTTTCTTTTGGCTTTGAAGGATAAAAACCTAAATATTTCGTTAAGTTTAATAAAAATAATAGATGGAAATTTGCTGTTTTAGGATGTGTGTCTAACCAAATAAATGCAGTTTCTAAATAGTGATATAAAATAGAATTTTCTTCTTCTTCTTTAAGCACATTAATTAATATTTCTGCTAAGAATAGTGCTATAGAACTTTTGTGTATGTCTGTTGGTAAAGAATGAAATGGATAGTATACTTGAACTTCTTTCATGTAGTTTAAAGTTCCTTTATTATTATGATTTGCTACAATTTCTAATAAAGTAAAAATTTGAAAGTAGGCAGGTTTTAATTTTTTGCTTTTTTTGGATAGTACACCTTTAATTAAATAGGATTTTAGTCCTTTTTGTGTATAGCATTTTACAATAAGACTAGTGTCTTGAAATTTTATTGTACTTAAAACGATTGCTTTGGTAGTTTCAATCAAATTTATATGGTTTAATTGATTATTGCTACTTTAGTTATTGAGGTTTCACTTTTATCTGGTAGTGTAAGCATAATAATATAAATTCCAGAAGCGACTTTTCGTCCTGCTAAGTTTGTTTTGTTCCAAATTACTTTCCCACCTTTAATTTCGATACCTTCTACTACGTTTGTTTCGTGTACTAAATAACCTGCACTATCTAAGATTTTTACATTCGTTCCTCTTGGTAAATGTGTGCCATTTCGACCATCTATGGTAATAAATTCGTTGTCTTTTGTAGACGGATTTGGAAACGCATACGTTTCTCCTAAGGTATTTCCAAATGGCGATACATTATTATGAAAAGCAACAATTCCTTTTGCAGTTGCAAAATATACTGTTCCAGTACTGTCGTCTACTCTAATTTTATTTATTTGGTTAGAAGCAAGAGGCGAGTTATCTTTATTAAAAATGTATAGTGTTTCTTGTCCGCTAGGATTTGTTCCTAAAACGCCGCTTGAACGAGTGCCAAACCATTTATTATCTGCGCCATCAATCGCAATAGCAATAACTTGCTGATCTCCTAGTAAAAGTTGTCCTTGTTGTTGGTCTGTACCTCCATCTAATCGAATTATTATTGGATTGGCAGCATAATTCTCACTATTAAAAAGACTAGATGGAGTATCAAATCGAACTAAACCTTTTATAGTACCTAGCCAAATTCTATTGTTTTTGTCATAAGCAATTGCTTTTACCATATCTACGGGTAAATTTCCAGCATTTTCATCGGTTGTTAATGCTTTTCGTTTATCTCCATTTTTGTTTAGCGATAATGCGCCAAAATCACGAGTTCCAACCCATTTATCACCATTTTTATCTACAATTAAATCACCAAGACCATTATTACTTGATCCAGAAATAACATCATTCATATTATAACCAGTCCAATTTCCGTTGGTATCTAATTTTTTAATTCGGTCGGAAACAAAGCCATTTGTAACCCAAAGATTACCTTCTTTATCGAAATCACTACCGCTAACATAGGTCAAATCTGCCGTAGTATGGATGGTGCTTTTTTCTAAACCACTATTGCTAAAATCGTAATGATTTATTATTTCATCATTTACAATTTCTAATAATCCACCTTGCCACGAACTAATAAAAGCTCTGTTTTCGTGATTGGCATCAATAGAAATATCTATCAAATCTTTAGGTAAAGTAATATCGTATGGTGTGTTGCTCCAATGTTCTCCATTAAAATGACTAAAGCCTTTTCTTGTCGATGTTGCGTTATATGAACCGTATGTTTGTGCTCCATAAACAACCCAAAGATTATTGTTTTTTACTTCAATAGAATATACTTCGTTAAATAAAGGTCCTTCTGGATGGATTTCTTCAAACTCTGTTTCCGTAAACGGTTTTGATAGAATTCCAAATGTATTTGTCGCAAGATATAACGTCTGATTTTGAGAAAAAGAATTGTATAAATCAAAATCATAATCTGTTGTAGAAGTTGTTAAATTTACTTGTGTTAAATTTACATCAAAAGTATAAGCGCTACTGTTTAACGAAATGTTCAAATTGGTATCCGAAGCGTTTAAGTTTGTAATATTACTTGGAAATGTTTGGATGGTTTGCAATAAATTTGGTGGAGTAATTCTATAAAGAGTGTTGTTTTTTGAAGTAAATAATTGATTGTTAAAAGCAACAAATGCATTAAAATTTCCTGTAAAATTACCTTGTGGTTGCTGCCAATTATTAAAATCAATTAAATTTGGATTTGTAACATCTGCGTAGAATATACCATTATCTGTTGTTGCATAAATTACACCTTCAAAAACAATACTTTGATGTATATTTATTGGAGTAGAACCTGCTCCTATAAAAAAGGTATCTCCAAATTGTCGATTGTCAATGTCGTATTCTATTAATGCAAAAGCAGTTGATAAATACAATTTGTCATTATATTCTGTAATATGGTTTATAGATTTAGAACCTGTTATCGTAAGTCGTTCGATATCGTTTGAGATATGTATGTTGCCATTTTCATTAATAACTTCTAGTAGTCCAGAAGTATATCCAATAATTAATCTTTTTGTAGTTTCGCTGTAATATATACTAGATGTTGTTTTGCCAGATAATCCATGAACAGAAGATATTTTTTTATTTTCTCGCGTGTCTAAATCGTATATAAAAACGGCATTATCAACAATTGCATAAATTTTATTTCCAACAATTTTAAAATCTTTTACGTTGTTATAAGAATAAAAATCTTCCCAATTTTCGCTAAAATCTGTCTGACTAAAAACGGTTGCGTTTATTGTTAAAAGAAATAGAAATATATATTTTTGTATCATAACATCTATAACGTTACTTAAATTATTTTATTTTTTGAATGCGTCTAAATATCGCTCAACATTTTCTAAAATTACGATATCTGGTTGTTCTTTAAGTATAAGATCTTTATCAAATTTATTGGACCAAATATACGTACATTCTCCAAAAGTTTGATTTAAGTAAGGTAATAAATTTGTTGAAAATGAATCTCTAAAAAGTAAAATTTTATATTTTTTTGTCGAATTTTTAAATCGTTTTTCGTCAATATTTATATCCTTATAGTAATTTGATGTAATCGTATCTATTTTTATTTTATTTTTTTGCATCAGTATTATTACATTTTTTGTGTTTGTTAGGTTCATCATTTTACTAATGTCGCCAATTTTATTTTCACTTTTGATTATATAATCGGATAATTCCATTTTTTTTATTGGAAAATCTTTGCTAATCGCATTCATTAATGTTTGGTAACCATAAAAAGCGCCTAATTCATTCCAATGCGAATCTTGCTTTTGGTATAGTCTATTTTCTGTTTTTTTTCTTGCAAATTGTTTTCCTAAATCAATAATATCAAAATTAATTTCATTTTTTATATAACTAATTAATTGTTCTTTTTGGGTTTGCATTTCAGAAAATTTAAAAGGCAAATTTTCTTTATAAACAACATGTTTGTTCGGTGCGATTGCAATATAAAATGCAATATTTTTACTTTTTAGCCAATCCTTTTTTTCTTGTATGGACTCTTTAATATTTAAAAGTTCTTTTTTTGAGAACAAGAGAAATCCAGAACTTTTTTTAACTACATTTTTAAAATTATTTCCTAAAAATAGAAAATCGTTTTTACCAACAATTATTTTTGTAGGAAGTGGACTTTCATTTAAAATTTTGTATTTAATATGAATGTAAAAATCAGATAATGTTTGTCTTAATCCAAAGTTACTATTATAGTAGTTGTCAATGTTGTTTATTGTTAACTTTGGTTTTTTTCTATTTTCAGAATTCGTTTTTTCTTTTTCAAGATTAGCAATAGAAACAATAGTAGGAGTTATTAATGCTACTAAGAAAAGTAGGATAAATATTTTTTGAATATGTTTAGAGGTAATAGGCATTAAAATCTAAAATAGATAAATGGGTTGTATGAATCTATTGCAATGTACATGGTCGAAAGTACAAACAATAATAGTAAAAATAAGGTTTTAATTGACAAATAGACATTATTATTTAATTTATTAGTGATTGTTTTATATATTGGAAATGAAAATAGAATAGCTAAAACAAATGCCATAATTACTTCTTTTGTTAAATAATGTGATAAAAAATCTACTTTTGGGTGTTTGTTAAATGAAAACATTGATTTAATATAATTAAGCGCATCTGTTAGTGTCTCTAATCTAAAGAATACCCAAGCGATTACTACTATAAATAAGGTGTAAATGTGTGATATTATTTTTGGTGTTTTGGCCAAAATTTTTGCAAATCCAAGTCTTTCTATAATAAGAAAGAAACCGTGAAAAAGTCCCCAAACAATAAAGTTCCAGCTAGCACCATGCCATAAGCCTGTAATAAAAAATACGATAATAAGATTTATATATGTTCTTTTGTTTCCTTTTCTATTTCCACCTAAAGAAATATATAAATAATCTCGAAACCAAGTGGAGAGTGATATGTGCCATCGCCTCCAAAAGTCTCGAATGGATTTTGCAATATATGGATAATTAAAATTTTCTAAAAATTCAAAGCCAAACATTTTACCTAATCCAATGGCCATATCCGAATATCCAGAAAAATCGTAATATATTTGAAAGCTATAAGCTAAAATACCAATCCAAGCAGCCGAACTGTGTAAATCGGAGTTTGGGATATCAATAATGCTATCTGCTACATAAGCTAAATTATTAGCGATAATCATTTTTTTTGCAAGTCCAATAATAAATCGCTCTACACCTTCGCTAAATTGTTTAGTATTTTGTTTGCGGTCGATTAATTGTCTGTGAATGTCTTTATATCGTACAATTGGACCAGCAATTAATTGAGGGAATAATGTTACATACGTAGCAAAATTAATCAAATTGGAATTTGCTTTTACGTTTCCTCGATACACATCTATTGTATAAGACATGGTTTGAAAAGTATAAAAACTAATTCCTAGTGGTAATACAATGTTAGGTATGTTTTGCCAATCTAGATTACTAACACCAATTAGTTCGAGAAAACTATAATAATTTTCAAAAGCAAAAGCAGCATATTTAAAATATACTAGAAACGATAAATTTGCAAATATAGATAGTCGTAAACCTTGTTTTCGAAATCCTTTTTCAATTATTTTTCCAGCATAAAAATCGATAAGAGTTGATGCTATTATTAGTAAAACTAGTATTCCTTCACCAAAAGTATAAAAGATTAAACTTATAATTAACAATAATAAATTTTTGTATTTTTTTGGAGTAAAAAAATAGATTAACAATACTATTGGAAGAAAAAAAAAACAAAAAAACAGCAGAGCTAAATAGCATAAATTATATAATACAGGTAATCTTGCAAATATACTATTTATGTAAATATAGATACAGAAATTGATTTTTTTTTAAGGACTAAATACAGATTTTAAGAAAGTAGTTTAAAAAATAAAATAGTTAGTATTTGTATTGCTTGTGGTTTGTTTTAAGTAAAAAAATCTAAATTTTACCGAGATGTTTTTTGGGAGTAGTCCCAAATTTTTTCTTAAAAGCCGCAATATAGTGACTAGATGTACTATAGCCAATTAGATTACTAATTTCTGCAACATTGTATTTTTTTGTGAGTAATAGTTTTCTCGAATAATCTAATTTATAGTCTAGTAGAAAGTTGAAAACGGTTTCTCCATAAATTTGTTTAAATCCGTCTTTTAGTTTTTTTAAACTCAAGCCAATCTCATTAGCTAATTCATTTAAAGAAGGAGGTTCTGCCATTCTATCGATAATAATCTCTTTTGCTTTTTTTATTTTTTCGACATTTTCTTCGTCTTCTAAAAATGGACATTTATCCGTATCGCTGCCTTCCGAAAAATTAAAATAAAGACTTAGTAATTCATATATTTTACCCTTGGTATATAATTTTTCTAGCGAAGCATGTAAATTGTATTTAAAAATTTGGTTTAAAACAATCAATTCGCTTGGTGTTAAATCTTTAGCGGAATAGTATTTTTTATTTTTATTTTCGTCACTTAAAAAGGTAATGTATTTGGAAAAATTTGAAAAAAAGGAATGAAATTTTTTAATAGAAATTAATATCGTTATAACTCTAGAATTAGAGGCAATTTCTATATTAATAGGTAAGTTTTGATTTGGATTAAATAATACAAAAGATTTATTTTCTAAAATATCTAAAGTATAATTTCCGTTATTAAAAATTAATGTACCACTACCTTTAATGCAAAAAAATAGCTGTATATAATTGTTACTTACCTCTTTAATAAAAGATTGTTTTCCGCTACCATTATTTTGGAATTTTAAGAAAAAAAAGCCTTCGCCTATTTCGGTATCTTTTAAAAAACTTTTATCGTTATTTTTCATGAAGCATGATGTAATTAATTTCTGTTATGGCTGCAAATATAGCTTTTTTTATTAATAAACAATTTAACACTTTAATCGTTATTAAAAAAGTAATTACTATAAAATAGGTTGTTTTATATTCTTTATAAGTTGTTTTTTTAGGTAAAATGAATTTACCTTTATAAGAGTAAATAAAATGGAATAATACAATTGAGATACATAGTTTGTACGTTTTTTATGACTTGGAGCTGTTTACATCTTTATTTTTTATGTAAAGTTTCCTATCGTAATTTACAAGTAAGATTTTTAGATAGCTAGTTTTTTACGTTTATAATGCACAGGTAATCTAGAGTTGTTTTTTTATAGCAATTTTTAAATTAAATTCTCGATGCGATACTAGCTCATTAACAATCAATAAGTTACAAATAAAAAAATCTAAATCTGTCATCGCTATTTTTAATTCTTTTAAGGATGTTTTTAGTTGCTATATACAATATTAAAAATTCACAAAAGAAATACATTTGCACTATTCTTATTAAGACTTATTAAAAATAAAATGATAACAAATAAAAATAGAATTCTTACTTTCGGTTTTATATTCATATCAAGTTTGATTTTTTCGCAAAAAATTAAAAAAGATACCATAAAAACAAATGACCTAGAAGAAGTAGTAATTACAGGGCAGTATTCAAGGCAATCTATAAAAAAATCTGTATTTGATGTTACCGTAATAAATAGCGAAACAATTGCGCAAAATGCCGCAAATAATTTAGCAGATTTATTAAATCAAAATCTAAATATCCAAATAGTTTCAAATGCAAATGAAGGAAAATCTTTGGTTAGTTTGTTTGGTTTAGATGGACAGTATTTTAAAATAATGCAAGACGGAATTCCAATGGTTAGTGAAGATGGTTTTGGTAATAATATAGACTTAACTCAAATTAATTTAGATAATGTAAAACAGATAGAAATTGTGGAAGGCTCTATGGGAGTTTCGTATGGCGAAAATGCAGTATCTGGAGTGATAAATATAATAACCAAAACAAGTTCTAAGAAAGATTGGGATATTAATGCAACGATCCAAGAAGAAACAGCAGGAAATGAATACGAATGGCGTAATAAAGGAAGGCACATACAAAAAGTCCAAATCGCACATAATATAAACGATAATTTATATGCAAGTGTAAACATTACAACAGATAATTTTGCAGGATTTTTAAACGATCGAAAAGGTAAAAATTATTTTTTATTAGATGGAAAACGTGGACACGAATGGCTACCAAAAGAACAAATTACAACGAATGGAATTTTAAGCTACAACAAACAAAATTTTAAAATTGTATACAAAGCAGGATTTTATAGATCCTTATTAAATAGATACGATAAAAAAGTAGAAGAGCGAAACAATATAACAACACAAGAAGTAGATATTATTGCTCCAGAAGATAAAGATTTTGTAACGAATAGAATGACACACGATGTTGTTTTAAATACAAAAATTAAAAACAAAATAAATTTTAATTTTTATGCAGCCTATCAAGAACAAATAAAAAAAGTACGAAGAGTAATTTACGATTTGCACACAAGAGAATCCGATCGAGGAGCATACATAAATTATTTATTTAGAAAAACTTATTTTTCCAAAGCAACAATAAGTCATTTTACAACAAATAAAGCGTATGATTTTGAATTGGGATTAGAATATAAAGTAGAAGATGGTTTTGGTTCTGCAGTAGCAAGTGTATTTAGCACAAGAGATGTAAACGAAAAACTATCTAATTTCGATGCATTTGTGTCAGGAGAGTATGCCGTAAATGACAATCTAAAATTTAGACCAGGACTGCGATATTCGATACAATCTAAGTTTAAAAATCAATTGCAATACTCCTTGAGTTCTAGTTATTTATTAAAACATAATTTTGAATTGAGAAGTGTTATTGGAAGTTCGTATAGAACACCATCGTTCGACGAACTATTTACTTATTTTGTAGATTCAAATCATAATGTAACAGGAAACACCAATTTAAAACCAGAAAAAAGTTTTAGTATTTTTACGCACCTCAAAAAAACAAGTTATTTTAAAAATGGAAAATTATCCAATAAACTTAAAATAGGTTTTGTAAATGTAAATGATAAAATAGATTTAGCAGTAATAGCAACAGAACCATTTTTAGCATATCGATACCTTAATGTAGATACATTCAAATCGATAAATTATTCTTTAGAAAATGTATTTCAATACAGACAACTAAAAATGCAACTAAATGGTACACTTCTAGGAATTGCTCAACATTTGAATAATACTAAAGCTGATGATTATCTGTATGCACTCCTTTTTAATTCCAATATAGCATATCAATTTAAAAAAATCAATACCAATTTTGTAGTAAGTTATAAATATAATGGAGAACAATTTGGATATCTATTAGACACTAATGACAATTATATTAAAAACAAATTAGACAGTTATAGTTGGATTGATGCCTCATTAAAAACATCCTTTTTAAAGAAAAAATTAGAAGCTACCATCGGAGTAAGAAATTTATCAAACGTAACAAGAGTGCAAAGTTCCTATACCGAAAGTGGCGGAACACATAACGTTAATACAGGTAGTATTCTTTTAGGCTACGGACGCTCGTATTTTATAAAATTAAAATACAACTTAACAAATTAAAATTATGAAAACAATAAAAAACATTTTTCAATTAAGTATTTATTTCGTGCTACTAGTAAGTTGTAGCGAAAAAGAGGCGTATCCAGAAAGAGAATATATAGTAGATGCAGCCATAGTAGAACCAAATATCGGAGGCGCAAATGAACCAAACCAGCTCTATTTTGACTTTAGTTCAAATACACAGGCAGTTGTGCAGAGAGACTCGTGGGATTTGCGTTTTTATTGTGGAAATGAATTTCGAGTATCTCTAAATACTTCGATTTATATGGCAACAAAATCCTTAGAATCTACCAATTTAAACGCTGTAAACACAGCAGAAGTACAAAATTTATTTAATACAGTAGCAACAGGAACATTTAATGCCAATAATGTAGCGTATGTAGACGATTTTGATGGTGATATTTTAAATACAGCCATTGCAGAAGTAAACGAAATAGATACAGAAAATAAAGTATATCTGTTAAATTTAGGATATGAAGTAGCTACAAATACACCACCAATAGGAAATGTGGCAGCAGCAGGAGAACATCGAGGTTGGAAAAAAATTAGAATCTTAAAACAAGAAGAAAAGTACCTATTACAATATGCCGATTTAGACGATATTACCTATAAAGAAGTAGAAATAACAAAAGATGCAAACTATAATTTTACATTTTTTAGTTTTAATACAAATACAATTGTCGATGTAGAACCAGAAAAGCAAAAATGGGATATTTGCTTTACAATATTTACGAATCAAATACCAGGTTTTGGAACTTATGGATATACAGATTATATCATTTCTAATAATTTACAAAATGTAAAAGCCTACTCCGTAAGTAACGATAATTACGATTATGATACGTTTATACAAGCAGATATTATTGAAGAAAATTTCATCACTTCACAAAGAGCAATTGGAAGTTCATGGAGGTTAGGAGGGGGTCCAGGAGTTTCGCCACAGGTAAAGAATGGGATTTTTTATATCCTTAAAGATACCGAAGGATTTTACTACAAAATAAAATTTACAACCTTAACGAATATAGAAGGAGAAAGAGGTAATCCTCAATTTCAATATACATTAACAAGAATTTGATTTTAAAATAAAATGTTTGGGTTAAAATTTTAAAAGGTTTCTATACCTTTTAGGTTTGATTTTAGTTAGTCTGGTAATTTTTATTACCAGACTTTTTTTATTTAAAACAAGGTAACAAGGTAAAGTTTTGTGATAGAAAATTTGTGAATAATTCGGGTTAAAACCCTAGTTTAACACCTAGTTTTTGAGCAATCAATTTTGTAATTCTAGATTTTAATTCAGGAATTTTAATTTTTTCAACAACATCATTACCAAAAGCATAAAGTAATAATCCAGTAGCTTCTTGTTTTGAGATACCACGTTGCTGCATGTAAAATAAAGCCATTTCATCTAATTGACCAATAGTACAACCATGAGAACATTTAACATCGTCAGCAAAAATTTCTAGTTGCGGTTTGCTGTTAATACTCGCCTTTTTTCCAATTAATATGTTGTTGTTTTGTTGAAAAGCATTGGTTTTTTGAGCAATTTTATCAACAATAACTTTGCCGTTAAAAACGCCAGTAGCAGAATCGGCATAAATACCTTTATACAATTCATTACTTACACAATTAGGTTTGTTGTGTTTTACAAGCGTATGATTGTCTACATGTTGTTTGTTGTTAATAAAGGTAATTCCGTTAAGGTTAGATTCAATACGTTCGCCATTTTGATGAAATTCTAAAAGGTTTCTTGTTAACTTACCACCAAACGAAAAAGTATTCACAGAAACAACACTATGGTCTTTTTGTTGTACAAAAGTTTGATCTATTAAAGAAGCATTTTTAGTATCGTTTTGAATTTTATAATAGTCAATAATCGCTTTTTTGTTCGCAAAGATTTCCGTTACAGAATTAGATAAAACGACTTCATCGCTTAAACTTTGATGGCGTTCAATTATCTGAACATGAGAATTTTCATCAACAACAATCAAGTTACGAGGTTGTAATAATAAATTTTCATCATTTTTAGTAGCAAAATGAATAATTTGAATTGGTTTAGGAACAATCGTATTTTTGGGAATATGAATGTAAGCACCTTGATTAGAAAAAGCGGTATTTAAAGAAGTAATACTTTCATTTTTGTTTGCGATAGTATTAAAATAATGATCAATTATTATTTTATACTTAGGTTTTTTTAAAGCCGAAGACATGAGGCAAATATCCATTCCATCATGTGTCGTTTCGGATAAAAAAGAACTGTAAATACCATCAATAAAAACAATTTTATACGAGTCTATTTCGTGAATAAAATATTTTCGAACCTCTTTTAATTCTAATACATTCTCACCTTTCGGAAAAACAGTATAATCTTGATTTAATACAGATTTAAGAGAGGTGTATTTCCATTCTTCATTTTTTTTTGTAGGAAAGCCTTTGGTTTCAAAATCGGTAAATGCTTTGCTTCTTATTTGATGAATATTAGAGTCTAAATCAATAGTACCTTTGTTTTCTAATTCAAAAAATGATGTGATGAGTTTTTCTTTTAATTCCATGGTCTTGTATCTGTATCTGTCAAATAATTTATTTTAGCCAATCGTATCCTTTTTCTTCTAATTCTAAAGCCAATTCTTTTCCACCAGATTTAATAATCTTTCCATTGTGTAGAACATGAACAAAATCTGGAACAATATACTCTAATAATCGTTGGTAATGTGTAATTACTAAAACAGCATTATCTTTATTTCGCAATTTATTAACACCATTAGCTACAATTTTGAGAGCATCGATATCTAAACCAGAGTCTGTTTCGTCTAAAATAGCTAATTTTGGAGCTAACATTGCCATTTGAAAAATTTCATTTCGTTTTTTTTCTCCACCAGAAAAACCTTGATTTAGAGAACGCGAGAGAAACTTTCTATCCATTTCCAACAACTCTGCTTTTTCTTTAATTAATCGAAGCATATCTTTAGCAGGAAGGTCATCTAGACCTAAATAACTACGTTTTGCATTAATGGCGGTTTTAATAAAATTGGTAGTGGTAACGCCAGGAATTTCTACTGGATATTGAAAGGACATAAATATGCCTTTGTGTGCACGAATATCTGGCGAATCGTCTAATATACTTTCGTTGTCTAGCAAAATTTCTCCACGAGAAACTTCGTAAGTTTCATTACCAGCAATTACAGAAGACAATGTGCTTTTTCCAGAACCATTAGGACCCATTATAGCATGAACTTCTCCAGCTTTTATTTCTAAATTGATACCTCTAAGAATTTCACTATCTTCTACTCCAGCGTGTAAGTTTGTTATTTGTAACATTTTTTTATTTTTTAACTAACATTTTTTGTAATTTTTCAAAATCTTTGGGAGAATGTTGAATAATAATTTCGGCACCTTTTTCTTTAGCAAAAGCTTCGATGATCTCCATACTTTTTTTAGTTGTAGTAGCATCATGATTAAAAATGGGTACACGTTTGTGTAATCTGTTTTCTTCAAAATGATACAAATCACCAATAAGAATAATAGGTTTTTCTAATCCAATATTTAAAAATAAAGTTTGGTGTCCAATAGTATGTCCAGGAGCATATTTAATAACAACAGTTCCATCGCCGAAAACATCAAAATCACCATTTAATTTTTTAGGATTGGTTAAATCTTTAATACCGTTATACAATTCTGGATGCTCTTTTTTAACAATATCCGAATGAAAAAAATCATACTCGTTTTCTTGTACTAACCAAGTTGCATTTTTAAAATAGTTGGCATGACCAATATGGTCAAAATGGTTGTGAGACAAAGCAATGTATTTAAAGTCTTTGACTTTTAATCCAATACTACGCAATTGATTTTTTAATGAATCTTTTCTAGAAACAGTAAATGCACCGCTAGGATCGGTAAAAGGGTTGGGTAAACCAACAAGGTTTTCAGGTAAACCAGCATCCCAAATTAGATTTCCTTTTGGATGTTGAATTACATAAAACGGATCGGCAAAAATTTTAGATTGCCCATGATATGTTGTGTCTTGCGAAAATAATTCTAAATTATTTACTACAATTTTCCCACCAGAAAAAACACGTAATTTTATAGGGTTTATAACCGTTTCTTGAACTTCTTTTTTTGGAATCTCATTTTTTTTAGGTTTACAAGAAAAAAACAAGATGCTAATTAATATAACAATTAAATGTTTCATTTTAATATATTTTATGAGTTAGTATTATTTATTATCCAACAGAACCTTCTAATGAAATTTCTAATAATTTTCTTGCTTCCACAGCAAATTCCATTGGTAATTTATTCAAAACCTCCTTACTAAAGCCATTAACAATTAAAGCGATAGCTTTTTCGGTATCAATCCCACGTTGGTTACAGTAAAATAATTGGTCTTCGCCAATTTTACTTGTTGTCGCTTCGTGTTCTAGTTGAGCAGAATTATTTTTACATTCTATATACGGAAATGTATGTGCACCACACTCATTTCCCATTAATAAAGAATCGCATTGTGTAAAATTTCTAGCATTTTGAGCTCTAGCACCAATTTGTACTAAGCCACGATACGAATTTTGTGATTTTCCAGCAGAAACACCTTTTGAAATAATAGTACTTTTGGTGTTTTTTCCTAAATGAATCATTTTAGTTCCGGTGTCAGCTTGTTGAAAATTGTTAGTAACAGCAATAGAATAAAATTCGCCAACAGAATTGTCGCCTTTAAGAATACAGCTTGGATATTTCCAAGTTACAGCAGAGCCAGTTTCTACTTGTGTCCAAGAAACTTTTGCATTTTTTTCACACAAAGCCCTTTTGGTTACAAAATTAAAAACGCCACCTTTACCTTCGCTATTACCAGGATACCAATTTTGAACAGTCGAATACTTTATTTCGGCATCGTCTAAAGCAATTAACTCTACAACAGCAGCATGTAATTGGTTTTCATCTCTACTTGGAGCAGTACAGCCTTCTAAATAACTTACATAGCTACCTTTGTCAGCAATTAATAAAGTACGTTCAAATTGACCAGTACCACCTTCATTGATTCTAAAATAGGTAGATAATTCCATCGGACAATGTACTCCTTTAGGAATATAACAAAACGAACCATCTGTAAAAACAGCAGAATTTAAAGCAGCATAAAAATTATCTTTTTTAGGAACAATAGTTCCTAAGTATTTTTTGACCAATTCAGGATGTTCTTGAATCGCTTCAGAAATAGGCATAAACAAAATACCTTTTTCGGCTAATGTTTTTTTGAAAGTTGTTGCTACCGAAACGGAATCTACAACAATATCCATCGCAACATTATTCATTCTTTTTTGTTCGTTAACAGAAATACCAAGTTTAGCATACATTTTGAGTAACTCGGCATCCACTTGATCTAAGCTATCTAATTTTTCTTTCTTTTTAGGAGCAGAGTAATAAGAAATAGCTTGAAAATCTGGTTTTTTATAATGTACATTTGCCCATTCAGGCTCCTCCATTTCTTGCCAAATCTTAAAAGCATCTAAACGCCATTCGGTCATCCATTTAGGTTCTTCTTTTTCCTTAGAAATAGCGCGAATGATAGATTCGTTTAATCCTTTAGGAAAAGTTTCAGAATCTAATTCGGAATAGAACCCATACTCATATTCTTGAGTTTCTAATTCTTTTTTTAAGTCGTCTTCGGTATATTTATTCATAGTGTTGTCTTAAAATAAATTAATTAGCAATTAATATTAAAGAGAAAAACTTTCTCCACAACCACAAGTTCTTTGCGCATTAGGATTGTTAAAAACAAAACCTTTACCATTTAAACCTCCAGAATATTCAAGAATAGTACCAGCTAAATATAAGAAGCTCTTTTTTTCTACGATTATTTTAATATCGTTACTTTCAAAAAGCGTGTCGTTTTCTGTCTGTTCTTTATCGAATTTCAGTTCGTAAGAGAGTCCAGAACAACCGCCGCTTTTTACACCAACGCGTACGAAATCTGTTTTGTAATTAAAGCCATCTTCATGCATCATTAAAATAACTTTTTTTTTCGCCTGTTCACTAACTTGTATCATGAGTTATATAGATTAATTCTAAATAATTGCAAATGTAGTCAATTTTCAACTAATAATGAATGTGAAATATAAATTATAGTTACCGATGAAACATTTAAAAAAAAATATTCCCAAAATGTTGAAATTAGTGAAATTCAGAATTTATAAAACCTAAAATTAATATAGAAAAAGAGACTTTTGACCTAAGTTTGACTAAGAATTTCAATGACATAAAATAAATAAACGGCAAAATTTGCATAAAACATTTTGACGGAATAACGAGTTGTTTTTCTTTTGAATTCCATTCTGAATTCCCTTCAAGTTAAACATGTGAACCTATCTGCCTACCTCTAAGAAATCATTCAAACTAAAAAATATCAAATTAAAATTTAGATTAATAGATGCTATATTTATAAAAGGTTGAAGTGTAAATTATTTAAAATGTACGTAGAGATTAATTGAGGGGGATTAAAGGAAGTATAGCTATATGTTTGTAATTTAGATTTAGAAAATAAAGAAAAATAGAATGGTATTTTTTTGATAAATAGAAGTGTATGAAAATGTTTTTTTTTACAACTTCCTGTGCAGAAGCATTAAAAAAAAATAAAACAGTCTATCCTATGTAAATAAATTATATTAAATTTGCAAGAAGTGAGAATAAAACAAACCCCTATAAACCCATAATTTGATTATTTTTATGAAAAGAACATTATTTATATCAGTATTAATATTACTGTTAACAGCTACATCGGTTTACGGTCAGCAAGACCCACAGTATACACATTATATGTATAACATGAATGTAGTAAATCCTGCATATGCAGGATCGAGAGAGACATTAAGCATTGGTCTTTTAGGAAGAACACAATGG
>JALSLK010000075.1 GCA_026988355.1 Flavobacteriaceae bacterium | reverse complement strand
AAAGCAGATGCAAATAGAATATTAAGCGCATCTTTAACAGATAAAATTTTAAAAGATAAAGGTATAGAGGCAACATTAAAATTGTCAGAATCTAGCAATACTAAAATTGTAATTGTAGGAGGAAAAGATGGAATGCCACTTATTTTAGGGAATAATTAATATTTTACTTAAATTTTTGAGTATGAGAAAAGAACGTCCTTTTTTTTTATTTATACAAAAAAAATAATTATAAAACAATAGCAAAAACATTTTTTTATAAGAGAATTTATTTACACTTTTGTAATGTCGAAAAAAAGAAATTTTTTATAAAAAAAAGAATAACCCCAAACCTAATAATTACGTTTTATAATGATTAAAAATGCGGACTCAGTATGGAGAAAATGCTTATCTTTCATTAAAGATAATATTAAACCGCAAGCCTATAAAACATGGTTTGAACCTATAATTCCAATAAAACTTTCGGCAAGTGCATTAACCATACAAGTGCCAAGTAAGTTTTTTTACGAATGGCTCGAAGAACATTACATTAAAATTTTACGAGTTGCGCTAACAAAAGAATTAGGTAATGATGCAAAATTGATTTACGATGTAAAAATGGAAAATGCATATAGTAGCAAAAAACCGCATACTGTAAAGTTTCCAAGTTCTAATCGTAAACCACTAAATTCTCAAGGTATTATTGTTCCTCTAGAAATAGATAAAAGAGAATTGCGAAATCCATTTATTATTCCAGGAATACAAAAAGTAAAAATAGAATCTCAATTAAATCCAAATTATAATTTTGATAATTTTATTGAAGGAGATTCAAATCGTTTAGCACGATCCGCAGGAATTGCTGTTGCAAGTAGACCAGGAGGGACGTCTTTTAATCCATTACTAATATATGGAGGAGTTGGTTTAGGAAAAACACACCTTGCACATGCTATAGGAGTAGATATTAAAGATAAATATCCAGATAAAACGGTATTGTATATTTCGGCAGAAATGTTTATACAGCAATATATAGATTCTGTAAAAGGAAATACAAGAAACGATTTTATACATTTTTATCAAATGATAGATGTGTTAATTGTAGATGATGTACAATTTTTATCAGGAAAAAAAGGCACACAAGATGTTTTCTTCCATATATTTAACCATTTACATCAAAATGGGAAACAGGTAATTTTAACTTCAGATAAAGCACCTGTAGATATGCAAGAAATGGAACAACGATTATTATCTCGTTTTAAATGGGGATTATCGGCAGAATTGCAATCTCCAGGTTTTGAAACAAGAGTTTCCATATTAGAAAATAAATTATTTAGAGATGGTGTTGTAATGCCAGAAGAAATAATAGAATACATAGCAAAAAACATCAAAACGAATGTTAGAGAACTAGAAGGAGTTCTGATATCCATGATTGCACAAGCATCTTTTAATAAAAAAGAGTATACACTAGCTTTAGCAAAAGTCATTGTAGATAAATTTGTAAAAAATACAAAGAAAGAAGTTTCTATAGACTACATACAAAAAGTTGTATCTAAGTATTTTGAAATGGATGTTACAACACTACAATCTAAAACTAGAAAAAGACATATTGTTCAAGCACGACAATTAGCAATGTTTTTTGCAAAACGCTTAACAAAAGCATCTTTAGCGAGTATTGGCTCACAAATTGGAAGTAGAGATCATGCAACTGTTTTACATGCATGTAAAACAGTTAATAATCTTTCAGAAACAGACAGACAGTTTCGCATTTATGTAGACGATTTAACAAAAAAACTAACACTATAATTAGCATTTTTAACTAATTTCTTTACTAAATTAAATTTAAAATTTAATAAAGAATTGATTATGTATCTATGAAAATATTAATGGTATGTTTGGGAAATATTTGTCGTTCAACTTTGGCGGAAGGAATATTAAAGTCAAAAGTGAATACACAAAAAGTAATTGTAGATTCTGCAGGAACAGCAGATTATCATTTTGGAGAATCTCCAGATGAAAGAGCTATAGCTATTGCAAAAGAAAATGGGATTGATATTTCGCAACAACATAGTAGGAATTTTATCGTAACAGATTTTGATAATTTTGACATAATATACGTTATGGATAAATCGAATTATAGTACCATCTTAAGTCTTGCTAGAAATAATGAAGATAAACAAAAAGTAAAATTAATACTTAATGAATTATATCCTCAAAAAGATAGAGATGTCCCAGATCCATATTATGAAGGAGATAAAGGATTTGTTTTAGTCTATAAAATTTTAAATAAGGTATGCGATGTTATTGCATTAAATATAGAAAAACATTATGTCTAAAGGGAAATTGTACCTTATACCAACCACACTAGGAGATAATAATCCTTTAGAAGTTTTACCAATATCTGTTAAGCAAGTCATAGAGAATACATCACATTTTATTGTAGAAAATGAAAAATCTGCAAGGCGGTTTATAAAAAAAATTGCTCCAGAAAAAAAACAATCGGAATTGGTAATCTATTTGTTAGATAAACGAACACAAGAAATAGATACTCAACATTATTTAGATGTTTGTAATAATGGCATCCATGTAGGCTTATTATCTGAAGCTGGAGTTCCTGCAATTGCAGATCCTGGTGCTACCATAGTAAATTTAGCACATAAAAAAAACATTAATGTTAAACCCTTAGTAGGACCATCATCTATACTCTTAGCAATGATGAGTTCGGGATTTAATGGACAAAATTTCGCATTTAATGGTTATCTACCTATTGATTCAAAAGAACGTAAACGAACCATTAAAACATTAGAAAAGTTATCCAAAGATAAAAATCAATCGCAATTATTTATAGAAACTCCATATAGAAATGATAAAATGGTAGTAGATTTATTGCAAACTCTATCGCCATCAACAAAATTGTGCATTGCTGCGGATATTACTCTTAAGGAAGAGTATATTAGAACCTTAGAAATAAAAGAATGGAAAAAAACGGCAAAGCCTAATTTACATAAAAGACCAACAATTTTTATAATACATAAAATGTATTAAATCAAAAATTTATATGGTTGGTTTTCTATTGGCAGAAATAAACGAAGTATTGTAACCTGCAAACTTTTTTAAATACGATTCGATATTACTACCGTATGCATCTTTAAAATTAAAATCTCTACCATTACTCCGTAGGTATTTTTTTACATTTCCCGCACCTGCAAGATGCGAAGCTGCGAGAATACCAGATTCCGTAATTAAAATGCCATTCATTTTTTTACCAACTTTACGTTTAATGTCTTTTCTTAAAATCCATTTATTTACAGAACACAATGCAATAAAGACATCTTCTTGTAATTCGGAATCTTTTAAAAAGCCTTTGGTATTATATATGTTAAAGCGTTTTAATGTAGATTTTCCGAATTGGTATTTCCCTAAATAGCCTAAAGTGTTAATACAGTTGTAGTTACCTCTAGACTCTTTAAATCCCAAGGCTTCTTTAAATCCAATAAATGATTTTTTTAAATGCGGAATATCAATCTGATATTCCATTTCTTGTTGCGTAAGTACAGTAGCAATTGCATTGTCATCTGCAATATTAATTTCTATTGTTCTTTTATTCAATGTATGCAATACAACAATACCACTTATTAAAAATAAGAAGAATGTTATTAGTTGATACTTTTTTTTTGTTTTCATTATTTTATATTTAAAATTTAATAAGCGTTGTTAGTTGCTTTTCAATTTCGGCGCAAAGATACAACTATTATGTTAATCGTTAAATATTTTAATTAACTAGTAATGAGTGTTGTATGTTTTTTATGAAATGTAATTTACAGTATATTCTACTAATAAACGTGAAATAAAAATTTAAAGTATTTTTCGTGACTTAAATTAGATTTTAAATAGGCTTTTACACATACTGTATTATTTATAGACTATAATTCAAATATATAAATTTAGGAGCTATAAAAAATCGTAATATCAAAAGGAATCATTCCACCATATCTAGCTTTTACAACTAATAACACAAAAAAATGTTCAAAATAGCTTATATTTGATAATCATCAGTAATAATCGTGATTTTTAGACAGACAGACGTTGTGCGCCATTCTAAAACGAATCAATAATAAATGAACATCAATCAATATATAGTTAAAAATATTATCAAAAAAACTTCTGAAATAGAGGTAGATCAATATCAGTTTCCTACTTTCAAAAAAATCATTAAAAAGAATGAAATTATAACTCGTTTTGGACAACTTGAGCAAAAAGCATATTTTTTAATTAGTGGTATAACAGAAAGTGCAATTGAAAAAGATGGAGAAATTAAAATCATTGATTTTGCATTTCCAAATAATTTCGTTTGCTCTTATACTTCATTTTTAAGACAAGAACCATCTGATATTCAAATTAAAGCAATTACAGATTGTGAAATAGAATATTTTTTAAAAGAAGATTTAGAAAAAGCATACAAAAAATCAATGATTGCCAATCAATTTGGTAGATATGTTACGGAATATTTTTTTATTAAAAAACTAAAAAGAGAAAGTGATTTTTTAACTAAATCCGCAAAAGAAGTTTATCTTAATCTTATAAAAGAGCAGCCTGAAGTTATAAAAAACATTCCAATAAACAAAATTGCCAAATATCTTGGCATACAACCTGAAAGTTTGAGTCGAATACGTTCCGAAATTTCCTAACATAGGTCAAGTAGTTCTATTTACGTATTTCTCATTTTTGCATTTTAAATAAATATAGAAAATGGAAAATATAACAATAACAGGTGCAAACGGATTTACAGGAAGTCACGTATTAGAAAGTTTAGAAGATTTATCTAAAAATGATTTTAATGTAATTGCAGCTTGCAGAACAAAATCAAAACTACCAAAATTTTATAACGGAAATACCTTAGTTGGAGACCTTTTAGATGACAAATATTTAAATGAATTAACTCAAAAATCCGATATTATTTGTCATACTGCATCTTGGGCTGAAATGAATGGAAATATTGAAAATTCAATAAAGTATTTCTATAATCCAACAATTAAATTAATTGATTTTGCCTTAAAAAATGGCGTAAAACGCTTTGTATTCTTATCTGCAATAACCTCAAAACCAATAGAAAATAAAAAACTTCATTCATCAAGAAACCTAAAAAATATTTGGGCACATTATGATAGTGTTTTTAGAATAGAGAACTATTTTGAAACCATTAAAGATAAAGGAATGGAAATAGTTATTCTAAGAGTTGGCTATTTTACAGGAAAAAATTATTCTTTAGGGTTATTGCCTATTTTATTGCCAAGATTGAAAACGCATTTAGTGCCTTGGATTGAAAAAGGCAAAACAACACTACCACTTATTAATGGTAAAGATATTGGTTTGGCATTCAAATTATCAATAACATCCAAATTGGAGAAGAATTTTAATATTATAGATATAGTTGGCAAAAAGACACCAAATGTTAGAGAAGTTTTTGAATACTTAAATAAAAAATACAACTATCCGCTTCCTCATTTTTCTGTTTCATTCAAATTCGCATATACTTTTGCTCGATTTATACAATTCATTTCTAATTTTTTAACAAGTGACCCATTAATTGTTCCTGCGATTGTTTTGCTATTAGAAGAAACAAATGCTACCAATGAAAAAGCAGAACAAATATTAAATTATAAACCGAAAATTCATTGGAAAGAAAGTATTGACATCCAAATTGCAGAAATGAAAATAAAACAAACTACCAATATGAAAATGAATAAATAATGGAAAAACTACAAAAAAATACAAAAGCACCAATATTTAAAATGCTTGATATCAACAATAATTTAATCGCATTAGACAAATATATTGGAAAAAAAATATTCCTCACTTTTTTCAGAACAGCATCTTGTCCATTTTGTAATCTTAGGGTTCATAAATTAATACAAAAAGCAGATTTTTATAAAAAAAATAATGTTCAAATAATTTGCTTTTTTGCTTCCTCAAAAGAAGAAGTTCTAAAATATGCTGGAAAACAATTACCTACATTTTCTATAATTCCAGATGCCAATGAAATTATATATCAGAAGTATAAAATTCAATCGTCAAAAGCCGTAAAATTTCATGCAATGAAACGGATAGGAACAATGATTCAATTTACAAGAAAAGGGTTCTTTTCATTAAAATCAATGACTGACGAACCAATTCTGCCAGCAGATTTTCTTATTAATGAAAAAGGTATTTTTAATAATTGTTACTATGGAAAAGATTTTGGAGACCAT
Organism: Flavobacteriaceae bacterium; assembly: GCA_026988355.1. Classification (GTDB taxonomy): domain Bacteria; phylum Bacteroidota; class Bacteroidia; order Flavobacteriales; family Flavobacteriaceae; genus S010-17. Next base: position 38,824 of record JALSLK010000075.1, on the reverse strand, counting down.
TTGAGTTTTACTGAAATTGATTATTGGGTTAAATTTCAAGATTATAAAACATAAAAATAGTTCAAATCTATTTAGCGCATTTTGAAATTGAATTGGTTATTAAATAATTAAAAGTAAAGACTTTACCAAAAGCTCTGCCGTAGCAGGATTAGTAGCAAGAGGAACATCGTGCACATCACACAATCGCATTAGCATAAAAATATCAGGTTCGTGCGGATGTTTAGCTAAAGGGTCTCTAAAGAAAAAAACCATTTTTGTTTTTCCTTCGGCAACTCTAGCAGCAATTTGAGCATCGCCACCAATTGGACCAGATAAAAATCGAGTTACTTTAAAACCAGCTTTTTCCGCTTTTTTACCAGTAGTCCCAGTAGCAACTAAAGTAATATTTTTATTTAAAAGAATAGATTTATGTTCCAATAAAAATTGTACCATTTCCGCTTTTTTACCATCGTGTGCTATTACTGCAATTTCCATATTTTTTTTAGATTTTTTGAATACTAAATTTTTACTTTCTTTTAAAATGGTAGTTTACGAGACCATTAATAGGATGTCGTTCAATTTTTCCTAATTTTAGATTGTATTCTTTAAAGAGTATTTTTATTTCATCTTGTAAGAAGAAAGCAAGAGAACCAATAAAATGAATAGGTAAATCGGTACAGTTCTTAAACTGTAAAATCTGATTTTTAATAAATAGACGAATTCCAGTTAAAATTACATTCTGAGCATATTTACTATTTTTATTTTGCACTAAAAAATGACTAAAATTGGCTAAATAGGTATTAGGATTCTCTTTTTTGTATAAATGTTTCTTGATATCATCAGCATCTAAGTTGTAATTTTTAGCAAAATTAGTAGCAAATTCTGTAGGCATTTTATGAAAGAAATAATCACGTAAAAGAATTCTCCCAAAATAATTTCCACTAGCATCGTCCATTACAGAATAACCAAGCGATGCAATTTTTTGGTGTGTTTTTTTACCATCAAAAAAAGAGCAATTAGAGCCTGTACCTAAAATGCAAACGATTGCAGGTTCTGTAGTAACCGAATTTACAGCAGCCAAAGTATCTTCTTTAATATGTATTTTAGCATTCGGAAAAATATTGATCAAAACATTATGTAAAATAACTTTTGGAGTCTTAGTACCACAACCAGCACCGTAAAAATGAATAACATCTACCTCGTTTTGAGAAGAAATTAAAGTCTTACAATCTTTAATTCTGTTGGTTAGAATTTGTTCCGAAAAAACGGCAGGATTTAATCCTTTGGTATTTGCTTTAAATAATTCATTACCATTAGTATCTATTGCAATCCAATTTGTTTTTGTAGAACCACTATCTGCAATTAAAATCATTTGTTATTTTGATAATACGTTTCTAATTCAGCTATATATTTATTTTTCGTATCTGTATCTAAAAAGGAGTATTTAAAAGAATTTTTAGCTAATCGAAACAAATCTTCTTTACTCAAATTAAGTGCTTTTTGAATCTGAATGTAATTTTCATTTACTTGACCTCCAAAAAATGCAGGATCATCAGAATTTATAGTAACTTTTAATCCCAAATCCATCATTTTTTGTAAAGGATGCTCTTTTAAATCGCTAACAACCTGTAACGCTGTATTTGAAAGAGGACAAACAGTTAACGCCAAATCACGTTTAATAATCTCATTTACTAATTTTGTATCTTGTAAAGAATTATTTCCATGATCGATACGTTTTATATTTAAAATATCGAGTGCTTCCCATACATAATCGGCATCGCCTTCTTCTCCAGCATGTGCAACAGGAATATAGCCTTCTTTTACAGAAGCTTCAAATACTTTAGTAAATTTAGAAGGTGGATTTCCTTTTTCGGAAGAATCTAAACCAACAGCAGTAATTTTATCTTTAAAAGGAAGCGATTGTTCTAAAGTTTTAAAGCAATCATCTTCGGATAAATGCCTCAAATAACTCATGATTAATAAAGAAGTAACACCTAAATTTTGTTTTGCATCCTCACAAGCATTAGAAATTCCATTGATAACAGTTTTAAAAGAAACACCACGACTTGTATGCGTTTGAGGGTCAAACATAATTTCGGTATGTCGTACGTTCTGTGTTGCACATTTTTGCAAATAACTGTAGGTTAAATCGTAAAAATCTTGTTCCGTTTGTAATACGTTAGCACCTTGATAATAGATGTCTAAAAAATCTTGTAAACAACTAAATTGGTATGCATTTTCAATTTCCGCAACAGATTTAAAAGGAATTTCTATACGATTTCGTTTTGCAATTTTAAACATCAAAGAAGGTTCAAAAGACCCTTCGATGTGCAAATGTAATTCCGCTTTAGGCAAATTTTCAATAAAACTTTTCATAAATAAATAATAAAATATAGTTTAGAACAAATGTACTGCTTTTATACAATTTATATATCGAAATTTCCGATATTTGCGTCATGTTAAAAGAACCAATAAAATTTTATCCAATTTTAAAAGAGAAAATTTGGGGAGGAGAAAAATTAATGCAGCGATTACAAAAGAAATCCGATAAAAAAAATATAGGAGAAAGCTGGGAAATAACTTCTGTGGAAGAAGATATTTCAATAGTTTCAACAGGAATAGAAATCGGTAAAAATTTAACAGAATTAATTAAAAAGTACAAAGGCAGCCTTGTTGGCGAAGCAATTTATAGCGTTTTTGGAGATAAATTTCCGTTGCTAATTAAATTTATAGATGCAAAAGAAGCATTAAGCATTCAATTACACCCAAACGATGCATTGGCAAAGAAACGACACAATTCCTTTGGAAAAACAGAAATGTGGTATGTAATGCAAGCAGACAAAAATGCGAATTTAATTGTAGGATTTAAAAAGAAAGTTACTTCGAACTTATACAAAGAACATTTGGAGAATAAATCACTTTTAGAAATTTTAAATAGAGATATTGTTACCGAAGGAGATGTGTATTTTATTCCAACAGGAAGAGTTCATGCGATTGGAGCAGGAGTGTTGTTAGCAGAAATTCAACAAACGAGCGACATTACTTATCGAATTTACGATTGGGAGAGACAAGATGATAAAGGTAATTATAGAGATTTACATACAGAAGAGGCACTTGATGCCTTAGACTATAAGGTACTAGAAAGTTATAAAACTACTTATAAAAAGACAATAAATAAATCGGAAACTATTGTTTCATGTCCATATTTTAAAACAAATATGTTGCAAATTAATGGAGAAGTAACAATCAATCATTCCAAAAAAGATTCTTTTGTAATATACATGAATGTGTATGGAAATGTAGAATTCAAATACAATAAAACTCAAAAAATGAGTTTAGATATTGGGGAAACTCTACTAATACCCAATAGTTTAAATAAATTTACCATTACATCAAAAGATAATGCAAAATTATTAGAAGTTTATATCGAGTAATATTGATGTAAATAGAAATAACAAATTAACAATCAAAATAAAAAACAAATGGCAAGTATTAAAAATTTAAAAAAGGATTTGAATTATATTTTTTCAGATATTATTGAAGAATGTTATGTATGGCAGTTAGAAAATAGCGATAATAAAGATAAAGCAGAACCAATTATTGATGGCGCAATCTCTTCTTTTGACACATTAATTGAAAAGATTAATACAAGAAAGGTAGAAAATTTAAGTGCCCATTTTAAAGGCATAATGACCGAATTAGAACAGAATGTAAACGATTTAAGATCGGAAATTGATGCGCTATAAATAGACGATTTATATATGGTTTTATGGCATTAGTAAAATTTTAACATTTTATTTATAATAAAGTAACAATTGTTACGTTTTGTTAAAAGTAACAAATTAAATATTTATGGCGAGAGCGATGTTTGAATACACCAAAACTGTACTAAAAAAAGTAAGTTTTAATGTCGAATTATTTTGTAAAGAACTCAATAAAGCAACAGAAAGGTTATTACCTTATGAAATAGAAGAATTGAGAATTTGGTTACAGCAATACATTTCAAATAAACCAGAATTGTTTCGTTGTTTGGCCATTGTAAAATAGACCATTAATTTTTGTAAAATGCCTTTCTTGTTGGGTTTACCTTTAGGTGATTTGAGAAAGGCATTATATTTTATCCGTTATTTTTTTTGATAATGGACTAATAATTTTTACATCACTAAAAGCAATTACACCTCTAATAACAGAATCTATTGTAGTTTTTAATGCTTCAATTAATTGCATTTTTAGCTGTGATTTGTGGTAAATTAAACTTACTTCACGAGCAGGAACAGGTTTTTCAAATTCTTTTAAATGTTTTAGATCTTCATTAGATAAATCTAAAGTTTGTAAATAAGGCAATAAAGTCATTCCTAAACCTTCTTTAGAAAGTTTAATTAAGGTATTAAAACTACCACTTTGTAATTGAAAAGATTTGTTTTTATTTCCAGAAGTACCACAAAGATTTAAGATATTATCTTTAAAACAATGGCCATCATCTAGCAATAAAATATCGTTAATATCAAGTTCATCAATAGCAATTTTTTTGTTTTCGAACAAGCGATGTTTGTCAGAAATATAACCTACAAAAGGTTCGTAATATAAAACACGTTCTTTTATAGCTTCATTTTCAAGAGGAGTAGCTACAATAGCAGTATCTATATGACCATCAGAAAGTTTTTTAATAATTTCTTCTGTCGTTAATTCTTCAATAATAAGATTGACTTTAGGGTATTTTTTAACAAAAACTTTTAAAAATAAAGGCAATAAAGTCGGCATGATTGTAGGAATAATACCTAATTTAAAATTACCACCAATATAACCTTTTTGTTGTTCAACAATATCGACAATACGTTGGCTCTCATCTACAATAATTTTAGCTTGAGCAACAACTTTTTTACCAATATCGGTCAGTTCGATAGGTTTCTTTTTACGATTAAAAATCAAAATATCTAATTCATCTTCTAATTTTTGTATTTGCATACTCAATGTAGGCTGCGTAACAAAGCATTTTTCTGAAGCAGCAGTAAAATTTTGATATTCTGCTACAGCTAAGACATATTTTAATTGTGTGATAGTCATAGGTATAAATATTTTTGATAATTATAGCAAAGCTATCAATTATATTTATTTAGAGAAAGTATTTTTAGATTTATTTTTAGAACTCGAATATTTCAATATAGCATGTTTATAACATTATAGAGCTTTTATAAAACCTATTCCACTTCTTCAAAATCAATATCATCATCAACAGAAAAAGTAGAAGAGCTATTAGTAGGAGTAGAGCAACCTTTACTGCTAAAACAACCAATATTTACGACAGCTTGAAAACCCATTAAAGCACCAAAAATTAAAGAAAAAATCATACCATCTTCCATATAATTCCAAATAAAATAGAAGCCTACAATTAATTGTAATAATCGTGGAATTGTCCATTTGTTAATATAATTTTTCATATAAACTATTTGCTGTAAAAGTACCATGTATCTAGCTAATTAAAAGTAATTAATGTTACAAAGATTATATTTACATTTGTAAAAAATAATTATAATTTTATGAATGTAAAGCTAGAAAATAAAGAAGAGGAAAGTAATTTTTCTGAATTAATAGTCGAAGGAGGAAAATTTGGTATTAGTGGTTTATTTAAAATGATAAAAACAATAGTATTATTCTCTATATTAAATATTGTTTTATGTTATTATTTTTTAAAGGCGACTTCTAATTTTGGAAATGGATGGTATATTATTTTAGTTATTATACTTGGATTTATATTCACATTTTTTGCAGCATATAAGACATATCGTTATTTGTTAATACATGTTTTTATCGGTATTTATGAACAATTAGAACCTTTATTTAAAGGAGTTAGTACATTTGTAATCGATAAAAGTGAAGATTTAATAAACGGAAAAACCAATTTAAAAAATGCGAAAAACACAAAATCAATTGACGTAAAAGAAATATTGAGTTCCAATTACGATAAAGTTCCAAAAGTATTTAAAATAGGAATGACTTTTATCATTAATAGAATTCCATTTGTAGAGATGTTAGCAGATTTAAAAGAAGAAATGGATGAAGATAATAAAGAAGCTACAAGTGAACAATTATTGGAGAAAATGAATGGATTTGTGCAAAATTCTATTTTTGATAACAATACCACAAAATGGATGTATTGGTTAGTTCCATTAAATATAGTGGTACAGTTAGTCTTTATTTATTTGAAATAGTAAAATATTACTTTTTTCGTAAAAAGAAAAAACGCAAGAATAATCCGAAAAATACAATACCAAACCATTTCGCATAATTAAAAGCAGTTAAATTGCTATTATCGTAGAAGTAATTGGCAAAATAAACACTAGCAATAGTAAGTAAAACGAATACAATCTGTTGTAAAGTATTTGCAAGTAGTTTTGTTTGTTTTTCGAGATGATCGGATTTGAATTCCAATTCGCCATTATTCATTTTTTGTAAAGTACTTTTCATTTCATTAGGAATGGAAATTAAAGTTGCAAATTGATTTTTAATTGTATCCAAAGCAAAGTTTTTAAAACCACCTTTTTGGTTTGAAATTAATTTTTTAAAATAAGGTTTAATAATAGCTTTTAAATCCATTTTAGGATCAAGTTCATTGCTAATACCTAAAACCAATACAAAAACACGTTGTAATAAAACCCAATCTTTAGGTATTTCAATAGCGTTAGAAATTTCTTTTAAATCAATAGCACTTAGCATCTTACTAATTATTTTAGAATCCGAATTAATAGTAATACCTTCTAAATTTAGACTAGTGATTTCGATTTCATTTTGTAAAAAATCCTGTCCAATCTTAACAAATTTTTCTGCCAATTTTTGCGCATCATTACCAGAACCGATAAAACCCATTTTACGCATGGCTTTAACAATACCATTAGTATCGCTTTTCATAAAGGCTAAAATTAATTCAGGTAAACCAGTTTTCATATTGGCATTAATACTGGTTACAGCACCAAAATCAAGTAAAACAATCTCTCCATTTTCTTTTACTAAAATATTTCCAGGATGAGGGTCTGCATGAAAAATATCATCTTCAAAAATCATTTTAGCATACATCTGTACAAAGCGTTTAGCCAACTCTTTTTTATCGATATTCCAAGCATCTAATTGTTTTATGTTCGTAATTTTAACACCTTCAGAAAAAGCACTAGTAATTACTTTTTTACTCGAATAAGATTCAAAAACTTTAGGAACACTAATCCCTTTTTCTTTATTCAAATTTGCGCCAATTTTAATCATAGCTTTAGCTTCATGAATATAATCTAATTCATCTTCAATCATAGATTTAATTTGAGTATACATATGATTCATACCTTTAATAGAAAAAAATCTAGCATAAAATTTCACTAAGTTTTTAATGACATTTAAGTCTGTTTTAGCAATTTTCTCAATATCGAGATGCTGTATTTTAACAACAACATCGCTGCCATCATTTAGTTTAGCGCAATGTGTCTGACCAATAGAAGCAGAAGCTAATGCAGATTTTTCAAAAGAACTAAAAATTTCTTCAATTGGTTTGTTAAATTCATCTTCGATAGTAGCCTTAATTTCATTATAAGGTCTAGCAGGCAATTGATCTTGTAAAGTTTCTAGAGGCTCACGAAATTCTTCAGGCAGAACATTAGATAAAATGGAAATTAATTGACCAACTTTAATATAAAGACCTTTTAGTTTTAGTAAAGTTTTTTTAATCTTTATAGCCGATTTTTTGTGTAGATTGGAAATGCGATTTTTCCAGTACTGTTCTCCAAATATTTTACTTAAATAATATAATTTTAGGTATTTAAAAACAATACCAAAAGTTAAAAAATAGGCTTTTATAGAACGTCTTGACATGATTATTGTATTCTGAAAGTAAGTAACTAATTATTAGTCGAAATAGTATATTTATTGTTACTAAATTTTAGACTATAAATTTAAGAGTATTTTTACTTTTAGACTAAATAAATAGAGAAATTTATTGTGCTAATATAAGAAGAGATATATTCCATGACACACTTTTATACGCTACAGAAATACATATTACAACTTTTCCAATTTTATTAACAATATGTAATTGTTAAATCGTTTAGTTGTTTATTTGTCTATTCATAAAATACAAAAAAATGATACAATTTTTCCAAGCTCAGAAAACGGTATATGCCGTAGAAACCAAGCAAGAATTATCAACCAAAAACAAACAAAAATTAGTTTGGTTATTTGCAAAAGCAAAAGAAATAACAAAGGCATCTATAGATGCTTTTTTTGTTGGACCAAGGCGAGAAATGATTACACCATGGAGTACCAATGCTGTAGAAATTACTCAAAATATGGGAATTGAAGGCGTACTTCGAATAGAAAAATTCCATGAAGTAGTGTCTAGCAAAGTAAATTACGATGCAATGGTATCAAGCGTATATACAGAACTAAATCAAGAACTATTTGTCATAAATTTAAAACCAGAACCCATACTAGAAATAGAAGATATAACCAAATATAATCAACAAGAAGGATTGGCATTAAACCAAGAAGAGATTACCTATTTAGAAAATTTAGCAAAAAAACTAAACCGAAAGTTAACAGATGGCGAAGTATTTGGATTTTCACAAGTAAACTCCGAACATTGTCGACATAAAATATTTAATGGCACATTTGTAATAGATGGAAAGAAAAAGTGGACATCGTTGTTTAAAATGATAAAAAAAACAGCAGCAGAAAATCCAAACGGATTAATATCAGCATACAAAGATAATGTCGCATTTGTAGAAGGACCAACGATTGTACAATTTGCACCAGAAAGTTTTGATAAATCCGATTATTACGAAGAAAAATACATAAAATCCGTAATCTCATTAAAAGCAGAAACACATAACTTTCCAACAACAGTAGAACCATTTAATGGAGCAGCAACAGGATCAGGAGGTGAAATTCGCGATAGATTAGCAGGAGGAAAAGGCTCACTTCCATTAGCAGGAACAGCAGTATATATGACAGCATATTCGCGATTAGAATCTAAAAAATGGGAACAGCAAATGCCAGAACGACCATGGTTATACCAAACACCAATGGACATCTTAATAAAAGCATCCAATGGCGCATCCGATTTTGGAAATAAATTTGGGCAACCATTAATATGTGGATCCGTATTAACCTTTGAAAACGAAACCAAAGACCGAAAACTAGGTTACGATAAAGTAATCATGCAAGCAGGAGGAATAGGTTACGCAAAAGAAAAAGATAGCATAAAAGACAAACCAAAAAAAGACGATGCCATCGTAATATTAGGAGGAGAAAATTATCGTATCGGAATGGGAGGAGCAGCAGTATCTTCTGCCGATACAGGAGAATTCTCAAATGCAATCGAATTAAATGCAGTGCAACGTTCCAATCCAGAAATGCAAAAACGTGTAGCAAATACCATTAGAGCAATGGTAGAATCGGACAATAAAATCATATCGATACACGATCATGGAGCAGGAGGACACCTTAACTGTTTGTCCGAATTAGTAGAGGAAACAGGAGGAATAATAGACGTAGCAAAACTACCAATAGGAGACAAAACACTTTCCGATAAAGAAATAATAGGAAACGAGTCGCAAGAAAGAATGGGATTGGTAATCAATAAAGAAAATCTACCACTCCTAAGACGTATAGCAGAAAGAGAACGCGCTCCAATGTACGAAGTCGGAAAAGTAACCGAAGACATGCGCTTTAAATTTGTAGGGCGAGAAACTAAAAATCCGATAGATTTAGATTTAGCAGATATGTTTGGATCATCGCCAATAACAATAATGAACGATGCAAGTATACAACGTAACTATGAAAAAGTAACATACGACGAAGCGAAAATTTACGACTATGCACAGCAAGTATTGCAATTAGAAGCAGTAGCATGTAAAGATTGGTTAACCAATAAAGTAGATCGATGTGTAACAGGAAAAGTAGCAAAACAACAAACCTGTGGAACCTTACAATTACCGTTAAACGATGTAGGAGTAATGGCATTAGATTATAAAGGAATTAAAGGAATAGCAACTTCTATAGGACATGCGCCAATTAGTGCATTGATTGATGAAGTAGCAGGAAGTAGAAATGCAATAGCAGAATCGCTTACCAATATAATTTGGGCGCCATTAGAAGAAAATTTAAAATCCGTTTCATTATCCGCAAACTGGATGTGGCCATGTAAAAACGAAGGAGAAGATGCACGATTGTATAATGCAGTCGAAGCAGTATCCGATTTTGCCATAGCACTCGGTATAAATATTCCAACAGGAAAAGATTCTTTATCCATGAAGCAGAAATACAAAGATTATGACGTCATATCTCCAGGAACCGTAATTATTTCCGCAACAGCGCAATGTAGTGATGTAACAAATATTATAGAGCCAGTATTGCAAAAAGGAACGGAAAACGTAATTATTTATATTAACCTATCGCAAGATAATTACAAATTAGGAGGGTCGAGTTTTGCACAAATTTTATCTAAGATAGGAGAGGAGACACCAACCATAACAAATGTAAAAGACTTTAAAAATACCTTTAATGCAGTACAAGAATTAATAAAAAACAAGTATATAATTGCAGGACATGATATTTCGGCAGGAGGAATGATAACAGCCTTATTGGAGATGTGTTTTGCAGATGTAAATCTAGGCGCAAACATCGATTTAGGCAGAATTGAAGCGCAAGATATAGTAAAAATATTGTTTGCAGAAAATAGCGGAATTATATTCCAAACCAACGAAAAAGAATTGGTCGAAAAAGAGCTGCAAGCACAAAATATAGCATATCATATTATTGGAAAAGCTACCGATACATCGGAATTGAATATCGTTCGCAACAACACGAAATTAAAATTTGATATTGAAGAATACAGAGATTATTGGTATAAAGCATCCTATTTACTAGACCAAAAACAATCTATAAACGGAACAGCAGACCAACGATTTAACAATTATAAAAAACAAGCATTAAATTTTAAATTCCCAACACAATTTAATGGAAAATTAGCAAGTACTATAGTAGGAAAAACGAAAAAATCCAATTTGTTATCGGAAAAAACAAAGGAAGAAACTAAAGATAACAAAGCACGAAAACCAAAAGCAGCAGTAATAAGAGAAAAAGGATCTAATAGTGAAAGAGAAATGGCATATGCAATGCATTTAGCAGGATTTGAAGTGAAAGATATACACATGACAGATTTAATCTCAGGAAGAGAGAATTTAGAAGACGTACAGTTTATCGTTGCCGTAGGAGGATTTTCAAATTCAGATGTATTAGGATCTGCAAAAGGATGGGCAGGAGCATTTTTATACAACGAAAAAGCAAAACTAGCCTTAGATAATTTCTTTGCAAGAAAAGACACATTGTCACTCGGTGTATGTAACGGCTGTCAGTTATTTATAGAATTAGGACTAATAAATAAAAATCACAAAGAAAAACCAAAAATGCAGCATAACGAATCTGGTAAATTCGAATGTGCATTTACATCGGTAGAAATACAAGAAAATAATTCCGTTATGTTTAACACTTTAGCAGGATCAAAACTCGGAATTTGGGCAGCACATGGCGAAGGAAAATTTAGTTTTCCATATTCCGAAGAAAAATACAATATCGTAGCAAAATATGGTTATGATAAATTTCCAGCAAACCCAAATGGTTCGGATTATAATACAGCATTTTTAACTTCCGATTGTGGGCGACATAGCGTTATGATGCCACATTTAGAACGTTCTACCTTTCCTTGGAATTGGGCAAATTATCCAACAGAAAGAAAAAACGATGAAATTACACCATGGTTAGAAAGTTTTGTCAACGCACGCAAATGGTTGGTAAAATAAGTGCCTAGTAATTTTTAAACAAAGAATATACCTAAGCCTCGAAAATTTGCATTTACTACTTGAATTTAAAGTAGCATAAACACGTATATAACTCGAGTTAAAATAGTAAAAAAACATGCAATAGTTCAAATCTATTTAGCGTATTTTGACGTTGAGTTGGTATAATTAGACAAAATACTCCATACTTTTGATTGAATACTGCTACTCATTTTTTAAAGACAGTAATAAATTTGTAGCATTATTAACATAAACCATATAAAAATGAAAAAAATCAAGCACACAGTATTAGTATTATTCTCCATAATTACATTAAGTTGTGATGGAGATACAATAAATAATGTAAAAGAAGCATGTGATGAAACTCCAAGCTCACAATATTTAGTGTCAGTACGTAATGTTGACTATGCACAAATAGGAACTCGACATCTAAACAATCCAGTAAATCACAATATAGATATTTGTAATCAACATTTTGCCGCAAATACAACAGCAGGACATCAATTTAACTTAGCAACAAACGAAGTTAGTGATGTATTAGGAAGTAAATTAAATTTTACGAGAACATGGACAGGAAATCCACATAAAAACTCCTTCGATTTATTTCCAAGCAATCCAACAAGTAGTATTTTCGATTACTTAGATGTATCAACACCAATGCCAAATAGATGTAGTTTACCAAACGATTTAACCTTTGCGATGCGAACTTGTAGGTTTGATACATCAGGAGGAGGAACAAACTATTTTACAATAATGGTAAAATCTACATCGTATAATCATTTTTTAGACCCAACATATACAAATCATCCAACGAAACATGGAATATTACATGAATTAGCACATGCTTATGGAATGAATCATACACCAAATTGGAATTCAGCAGATAAACACTACATTTCAACCATGCAAGGAAATCTAACTAATTTGAGCGCATTAGATGTATCATATTTAAGAAATAATTATTCTGAGAATACTATAAATCATAGAAATTATGTAGCAAGTACATTAACACGATTTAATTATACTAAAGGAATATTTTGGAAACAAAACCCAAAGGCGTATTATATAGATTCTAATGGAAACTTAAAAGACTGCAAAACAAAAGCCTCTCCAGAATTTTTTACGGCGTGGTTTAATACAGGAAATATTGATGGAGAAAATGAATTATGTGGATTAAATAGACTTTTTTTAAGAGAAAAAACAGTTGCAGAAAATACCATAGAAATTAAAACATGGAGAATAGAAACAATGCCATATTTATCTCAAGATCAATGGAAAGGACAAGTAGACGTTAATATAAGCGATACATCAGGAATTAATTATAATAGTGAATGGGAACTAGTATTTCAAGTTAATGCGTGGAATATCTTAGATGAAACGACAGCAGATGATAATGAAGTAGTTATGGACATAATATTAAACGAAACAGTTTGTTCAAAAAAGTAAAATAATAATTATACCAATTAAATTTTGAAATGCGCTAAATAGATTTGAAATATTTTTATGTTTTACAATCTTTAAATTTCAATCATATCATAGATATGGTTTAAATTTAAAGTACAGAGAAACGTGAAAAGATAAATAATTTATAGCGCTTTGATGTTGAGTTGGTATTACTATTGATTAGATGACTTAGAATCATCTAATCAAAATCTATGTCTAATATAATTCATCACTACAAAATCAATGATTTTTGCTGCTAAATTTGCGGTAAGATTATCTCTGTCTAACGATGGATTTAATTCTGCAATATCCAAAGAAATTACTTTATTACTTTTTAAGATAAAGGATAACATTTTAAATACAAAATAAGGTGTAAAACCCAATGGAGAAGGAGCAGAGACACCAGGAGCATACGCAGATGAAAAACCATCCATATCTATGGTTAGGTAGACATAATCTACGTTTTCTATAAAAAGAATCAATCGCTTTTTTAAAGCATCTAATTCTTTATTAGAAGATTCACAATCGTAATTAATAGCGTAATCTATGCGAGAGTTGTTTTTAGCAATTTCAAATAATTCTTTGGTGTTGGATTGTTGTTGTATACCAATAGCAAAATAAGAAACATTTTCTGAATATTCTGCTATAATTTGATGGAATGGTGTACCAGAATTTGATTTTTTTTCTACAGGACGCAAATCAAAATGAGCATCAAAGTTAATGATACCAATTTGTTTATTATCGGTTTTAACGGCATTCCAAATACCTTTAAAATGACCATAAGCAATATCATGTCCACCACCAATAGCAATTGGTAATACTTTATTTTGAATTAAGTGTGTAATATGTTTCGAAAAAAGATTTTGACATGCTTCCATATCATCTTCCAAACAAATAATATCACCAATATCGGCTACTTTTTTTTGTGTAAAATGAATTGGTAATTTTGCCAAACGCTCTCTAATTACTTTCGGTCCTTTTTGTGCACCAATGCGCCCACTATTTCTACGAACACCTTCATCACAAACATATCCTAAAATAGCAATATCGATATTAGAAATTGTATTTACATTTTCTATATTTAAAAGTTCAATTTCTTGATGCCAATACTGATTTTCTATATTAGGATTAGATTTACGTCCTTGCCAAAAAGTTTTTTTAGCAGGATGGTATATTGCATATTGCATTTTCTAAAATAATTCGTTTATTAGTATATCATCTACCAAATTAGGTATGGTTACGTTTAAGTTTGGAGTTCGTTCCATTTCTCGTTTTATAGCAAATAACGCTTCTTTATTTCTTGCCCATGATCTGCGTGCAATACCATTATTTACATCGTAAAAAAGCATACTTTTTAAACGTTTTTCAGCTTCGGAAGTTCCGTCTAAAAGCATTCCAAAACCACCATTTATAACTTCTCCCCAGCCAACACCACCACCATTATGAATAGAAACCCAAGTAGCACCTCTAAAACTATCGCCAATTACGTTGTGAATGGCCATATCTGCTGTAAACTGACTTCCATCATAGATATTTGAAGTTTCTCTGTATGGCGAATCTGTTCCGCTAACATCGTGATGATCTCTACCTAAAACTATAGCGCCAATTTCTCCATTTTTAACAGCGTCATTAAAAGCTTTTGCAATTTTCGCACGTCCTTCTGCATCTGCATATAAAATTCGAGCTTGTGACCCAACCACTAATTTATTCGCTTTAGCGTTATTAATCCAAGTAATATTATCTTGCATTTGCAATTGAATTTCTTTTGGAGATTGCATCATGATTTCTTGAAGAATCTTGCCAGCAATTTTATCTGTTTTATCTAAATCTTTTGATTTTCCAGAGGTACAAACCCATCTAAAAGGACCAAAGCCATAATCAAAACACATTGGACCTAAAATATCTTGTACGTACGAAGGATATTTAAAATCAATATTGTTACTAGCCATTACATCAGCACCAGCTCTTGAAGCTTCTAATAAAAAGGCATTTCCGTAGTCAAAAAAATACGTTCCTTTGGCAGTATGTTTGTTTATAGAAGCAGCATGTCTACGAAGAGATGCTTGTACTTTTTCTTTAAAAATATCTGGTTCTTCTCTAATTAATCGGTTGGATTCTTCGTAAGAAATTCCGACAGGATAATAACCACCTGTCCATGGAATATGCAATGATGTTTGATCAGAACCGACATGAATAAAAATATTTTCTTCATCAAAACGTTCCCATATTTCTACAATATTTCCAATGTAAGCGATAGAAATTACTTCTGCATTTGTTTGTGCTTGTTTGGTATAAGAAACTAAATCATCCAAATTGTCTACTAGAATATCTACCCAACCTTGCTCGTGTCTTTTTTTTGCTGCTTTTTCATTTACTTCGGCAGCAATGGTAATACAACCTGCAATATTACCAGCTTTTGGTTGTGCACCACTCATTCCGCCAAGTCCAGAGGTTAAAAATATTTTCCCAGCTGGAGACGCTTCCTTTTTCAGGATATTTCTAAAAGCATTCATTACGGTAATGGTTGTTCCGTGTACAATTCCTTGTGGTCCAATGTACATAAACGAACCAGCAGTCATTTGTCCATATTGTGTTACGCCAAGTGCATTGTATTTTTCCCAATCGTCAGGTTTCGAGTGGTTTGGAATCATCATACCATTTGTAACAACCACTCTAGGTGCATCTTTAGAAGATGGAAATAATCCCATTGGATGACCAGAATACATGTGTAATGTTTGTGTATTTGTCATGATTGCCAAGTATTGCATGGTGAGTAAATATTGTGCCCAATTTTGAAATACGGCGCCATTTCCACCATAAGTAATTAGCTCTTCTGGATGTTGTGCTACTGCAGGATTCAAATTATTTTGTATCATTAACATAATAGCTGCTGCTTGTTGTGATTTTGCAGGATATTCTGTTATTGGTCTTGCATAAAAAGCATAAGTTGGTTTAAATCGATACATGTATATTCGACCAAAATCTAGTAATTCTTGTGCAAACTCTACACTTAATTCCGCATGCCATTTTTTTGGAAAATAACGTAAAGCATTTCGAATTGCTAATTGTTTTTCATCTTTAGATAAAATGTCTTTGCGTTTTGGCGCTCTATTAATTTCTTTTGGATATGCCCTTTTTATAGGCATTTTAGTAGGGATTCCTTGTTGTACTTCTTCTTTAAAAGTCATAATTTATTTTACTTTAAAAGCTCTGTTTTTAACGAGCATAATGAGTTGGTTTATATCGTCTTTTAATATGCGGTCTTCTTCTAATTTTGCTACTTTTTTACGAATAATCACAAAATTTTCTTCCAGTATTGGAGAGCAAGTTTCTGGTCTTCTAAATTCAATAGCTTGTGCTGCATACATTAATTCAATGGCAAATATCTTTTCTAAATTATTTAAAACTTGATTGAATTTTCTTCCTGAAATACTTCCCATAGATACATGGTCTTCTTGACCTAATGAAGTTGGAATGCTATCTGCAGAAGGAGGGAAACAAAGTGATTTATTTTCGGTTACCAAAGCTGCTGTTGTATATTGTGGTATCATAAAACCAGAGTTTAATCCACCTTTATTGGTTAATAATCTCGGTAATCCAAATTTACCTTCTAAAAGCAAGTAACATCGTCTATCCGCAATATTTCCTAATTCTGAAGTAGCAATTGTTCCGTAATCTAATGCCATTGCAAGAGGTTGCCCATGAAAATTTCCACCAGATATGGCTTCGGTATCACTTAATACAATTGGATTATCGGTAACGGAATTCATTTCAATAATAGCCAATTTATTTATATGATAATAAGCATTTCGTGAAGCGCCATGTACTTGTGGTATACATCGCATAGAATATGGATCTTGCACTCTGTCGCAGTCTGTATGCACTTGAATGTTTGTCGAATTTTTAAATAACATTCGCATGCGTTTTGCTACCTTAATAGTACCTTTATAAGCTCTAATTTTATGTAATTCTTTTTTAAACGGAGAAGCGCTTCCTCGATAGCCTTCGATGCTCATTGCACCTGTAACATCTGCTAAATCAAGTAAATATTTCATTTTGTATAATCCAATAACTGCATGAGCTAAAATAAATTGTGTTCCATTAATTAATGCTAAACCTTCTTTTGCTTGTAATTGTATTGGTTTTAAGTGGTGTTTTTTTAGGATTTCTTTTGCAGAAATTATAGTTTCTCCATCCCAAAATTCTCCTTCACCAAGTAATGGCAAAAATAAATGAGAGAGAGGTGCTAAATCTCCAGAAGCACCAACGGATCCTTGCTCTGGAACTACAGGTAATAAATCGTTTTCAACAAAAAATAATATGCGTTCTATTACTTTTAAACGAATACCAGAAAAGCCTTGACATAGAGCATGTACTTTTAAAATTAGCATAATTTTTGAAAGCTGTTTGTCTATTAAATTTCCAACACCAACGGCATGTGTAATTAACAAATTTTCTTGTAATTTACTCGTTTCCTCAGGTGTTATTTGTACATCACATAAAGGACCAAAACCAGTATTTATTCCATAAACCGCTTTTTTACCATTTGCCATGGTTTCTACTTTTTGTCTACAATCGTTTACTTTCTTTATTGCAACTTTAGTTAACTCCGCTTTTAATCTTCCATTAGCTATGGCTATAACTTTATTAACTGTGAGTTTATCTATTCCGTATTTAAACATGTCTTTATTTTTTGTACTTACAAAAATAAGATTACTTTTGATGCTTAATAAGACTAATAAAGCAACTAATTAATACTTATGAAGCATCAAATAGAATTTAGGCATTTTCGCTATTTTTTGGCAGTTGCCGAAAATTTACATTTTAGAAAAGCAGCAGATGCTTTGTATATATCGCAGCCTGGATTAAGTAGACAAATTAAACAATTAGAAGATAATCTTGGTGTACAATTGTTTGAACGTCATAATCGTAAAGTATTGCTAACAAAAGTTGGAGCTTATTTACAAGTAGAAATAGGCAAGCAGTTTAAACATTTTGATTCCATTTTAAATCACGCAAAACTTTTACAAGATGGAGTAGATGGTAATTTACGGTTTGGTTATGTTGGTTCTGCTATGCAGGAATTAATTCCGAATTTACTTTTAAAATTTAAGGAAACACATCCTAATATCTTAATAAATTTAAAGGAAATTGATAACAAACAACAAATGAAAGCGTTATTAAATCATGAAATTGATATTGGTTTTGTACGATTGGATAGAGTTCCAAATGGATTAGAAGTAAAAACAACAAAAGAAGAGACGTTTTCTTTGGTGCTTCCTGAAATACATCCTATTAATACCTCAAATTTTAAAAATTTAGCACAATTTAAGGAAGAACATTTTATTTTATTTGATGCATCTTATAGTCAATCGTATTATGAGAAAGTAATGCAAATTTTTGACGATTGTGGTTTTAGTCCAATGATTTCTCATTCTACAGTAAATGCGAGTTCCATTTATAGATTGGTTGAAAATAATTTTGGCATTTCTATTGTTCCTACTTCATTGCAAAAAGGGTACCGTATGGGTGTTAAATTTATTGAATTGACTGCTATTACACAACGTACAACTTTAAAAATAGTTTGGAATAGTAAAAATACAAATCCAGTATTAAGGAGTTTTTTAGATATTCTATAAGTAAAATTATATTTTTTTGTTAGTATTTAGTTGTAATTTTGCGGATATAATATATTTTAATGAAACTCGGAAAAATAAACAGACTTAAAGTTGGTAGAATATCGCAATTTGGAACTTATTTAGTAGACGATGAAAATAATGAGGTGTTATTGCCAGATGATTTTGATGCAGAGGTCGAATTGGATGAACTCATTGATGTATTTATCTATTTAAATAGTGATGACCAGTATACCGCTACTTTAAGTAAACCTTTTATTGAAGTTAATAAATTTGCATATTTACAAGTAAAAGATGTTAATCGAGTTGGTGCTTTTATGGATATTGGAATTTCTAAAGATTTACTAGTGCCTTATGCGGAGCAAACAGAAGAAATGTTTACTGGTAATTGGTATTTGGTTTTTATGTTTGTAGATGAAGAAACCGATCGTTTGGTAGGCTCTTGTAAAGAAAACGAGTTTGTTTTTTTTGATGAAATAGATGTAAATGCTGGCGATGAAGTAGATTTGCTTTTATATCGAAAAACGGATTTAGGTATCTATGCTATTGTAAATAACTTATATAAAGGCTTGATTTTTTCTTCGGATATTCATAAAGAAATTAACCTTGGCGATGCAATTAAAGGTTTTGTAAAACAAGTTCGTGAAGATGGAAAAATTGATGTTTTATTAGAACCTTTGGGTTACCGACAAAGTATTGATCCTACTTGCACCATTATACTTGCGAAGTTAAAAGAAGCAGATGGTCAGTTATTTTTAACAGATAAAAGTGCTCCAGAAGAAATAAGAAAAGTATTTGGTTTGAGTAAAAAGGCATTTAAACGAGGTGTTGGTAGTTTGTACAAACAGAAACAATTGGTTATTTTAAAAGAAAGTATTCGTTTGATTTAGAACTCGTTCTATCTCGAATGATGCATTTGGATTTTGTATTGTATGTTTACAACTATAATAAAATAGAATGTTTTTCTACATAATTTTAGTTTATGTATAAAGCAAAATGGTCTTATACCAACTCCACATCAAAATACGCTATAAATTATTTCAAATCTATTTAGCGCATTTTGAAATTGAATTGGTATTATTATTTTATTAGAGATTATTTAATAATTATCCCAAAAGGTTCTCTTCTTATTTAGTTCTTCTTCTTGTTCGAAGTACTTTTTCTTTTCTACTTCAGGAACTTTTAAAAAGGAAGGATGTTGCTCAATAGCATATTCAATTTTCTCAACAATGTCGGCTACAGAATCATTTTCATAATCAAATTCTAAAGGTGGTTTAATTACAAAAGATTGTAGAACACCTTTTTTCTTAATTAGCAAGCCTTTTTTGTCGAAAGAACGTCGAAATCCGTCAATGACAATAGGAATTACAATAGGTCTATTTTCTCTAATAATATGTGCTGTACCTCTTCGGATAGGTTTAAATGGTTTGGTAGTTCCTTGTGGAAAAGTAATTAGCCAACCATCTTTTAGTGCTTTACTAATATTATTTACATCCGACATTTTTACTTGTCTTTGTACTTCTTGTCCTTTAGAACGCCAAGTTCTTTCAATCGAAACAGCACCAGCATAAGCCATTATTTTTGGCAGTAATCCAGAGCGCATTGTTTCTTTTGCAGCAACAAAATATAAATTTTGTTTGGGTTTCCATAAATAGCCAATATCTTTAATTGAATTTACTCTTCCGCTTAGAGAAGCATTAAAAACATGAAACATCGCAACAACATCGGCAAAATAGGTTTGATGATTGGATACAAATAATACGTTTTTGTAAGGCAATTCTCTAATGATTTCGGAGCCTTCAATTTGTAAGGTATTAAAATATCTATACCTACGATGTGAGATAATTCCTAAAATAAATATTAAAATCCGTTTTAAAAATAGTGCTTTTCCAAAAACATCCTGTTTGTATAATCTCATTTGTTCGTTATAAATTAGAGTTGCTAAAATACAAAATAATAGCATGTATAGTTGTTAAATTAGTTACAATTTTAATGGTAAAAATGTATGTAACTACTAATCAAAAGTATATGTAAATAATTCTTTTATTTCATTTAAAATCATAGCAGTAGCGCCCCAAACTATATGGCTGCCAAACTTAAAACAGGGCACACTAACAGCATTCATATAAGAAGTAGAAAGTGTTTTTGTTGTTAAATTAGTATCCTCAAATAAATCTTTTAATTTTATTTCTAATAATTCTTTTACTTCATAGTTTTTAACAAATAGAGGTGTTTTTTTTAGAATGCCAATATATGGAGTAACCAAAAAATTACTAGGAGGGATATAGGTTTTGTTTAAGCTCTTAATTAGTTTAATATTTTTAGAATTAATACCTACTTCTTCTTGTGTTTCTCGTAATGCAGCATCTTGTAAAGATTCATTTAACTTTTTTTTACCGCCAGGAAAGCTAATTTGAGATGCATGTGCTCCTTTGTAATTAGCTCTAAGTGTAAGTAAAAAACAAGTTTCGTTTGTAACATTTGGGTAAAAAAGAGCAAGAACTGCAGCTTTTTTTGCATCTTTGATTTTTGTTAAATCAAAATGAAGACGCTCTTTTGGAGTCATCTTTAATTGTGCTGCGATACCATCAAAATGAAGATTACGATCTACGATATTAAAAAGTAATATTTTTGTTAAAAATGTCTGGAACTCCATTAAAAAAATTAATTTTACAATCGATAAAATAATACAATATTAAAGAAAGTAATATTGCAATGTATCGACTAAGCAAATTTAAACTAAATAAATGAAAATAGGAATTGTTTTATATCCAACTTTTGGAGGTAGTGGTGTTGTAGCAACAGAGTTGGGTTTGGCATTGGCAAAACAAAATCATGAAGTACATTTTATAACATATCATCAACCTGTACGATTGGATTTATTAACAAAGAATGTTTATTTTCACGAAGTTTTTGTAGAGGAATATCCACTTTTTCATTACCAACCTTATGAATTAGCACTTTCTACTAAATTAGTAGATATTGTTTTGCACTACAATTTAGATTTACTGCATGTACATTATGCAATACCACATGCTTATGCAGCATATATGGCACAAAAAATGTTAGCAGAAAGCGGAAAAAACATACCGTTTGTTACCACTTTACATGGTACAGATATTACCTTGGTAGGGAGTCATCCTTCTTATAAAACTGCAGTAGAGTTTAGTATTAATAATTCTAATGCAGTAACAACGGTTTCGGATAGCTTGAGAAACGATACTTTACGCTTATTTACGGTAAAAAAGGAAATTGATGTAATTTATAATTTTATAGATACAAAAAAATATCCTAAAGTAAATGATGCCGAATGTAGTCGCAATTCGTTAGCACAAGATAACGAACGAATTATTGCGCATGTCAGTAATTTTAGACCTGTTAAAAGGGTAGAAGATGTAATACGCATTTTTAATAAACTTCAAAAGGAAATACCAGCACGTTTAATTTTAGTTGGAGATGGTCCAGAGCGAGAAAAAGTTAATTTATTATGCAAAGAATTTAATATAAAAGATAAAGTTTTATTTCTTGGAAATTCAAATGAAGTAAATAAAATACTATGTTATTCGGATTTGTTTTTATTGCCTTCGGAAACAGAGAGTTTTGGACTTGCTGCGTTAGAAGCAATGGCTGCTAGAACTCCGATTATTTCTACTAATGCTGGTGGTTTGCCAGAAGTAAATCTAAATGGGATGACTGGCTTTTTAAGTGATGTTGGTAATGTAGATGAAATGGCGCAAAATGCCATTCACATTCTAAAAGACG
Organism: Flavobacteriaceae bacterium; assembly: GCA_026988355.1. Lineage (GTDB taxonomy): Bacteria > Bacteroidota > Bacteroidia > Flavobacteriales > Flavobacteriaceae > S010-17. Next base: position 16,170 of record JALSLK010000075.1, on the reverse strand, counting down.
ATAAAACACTTAATCAATTTAAAGATAATGCGCATAAACATTCTAAAATTTTTACTTTAGAAGAAATATTACCTCAATATTTGGAAGTTTATCATCGAGTTTTAGGCTTATAATACCAATTTTATTTTAAGATGAATCAAAAAAAATAACCAATTTCTTTAGTATACCATCTTATTCAAGCTGATTTATAAAAGTTTTAATTTATGCTAGGAAAAAGAGTTACAATTCCATATTATGATAAACATGTTGTACATCGTCATCATTTTCTAATTTTTCTAGTAGTTTTTCTACATCAGCCTGATCTGCTTCGTTTAATTTTTTAGTATTATTTGGAATACGCTCAAAACCAGAAGATAAAATTTCTAAATGATGCTCTTCTAAATATTTTTGCACGGCACCAAATTCTTCAAAGGGAGCGTAGATAATAATACCATCTTCATCATTAAAGACTTCTTCTACGTTATAATCCATTAAATCGAGTTCTAGTTCTTCTAAATCTAAATCTTCATTACTTGGAATTCTAAAGTTACACGTTCTATCAAACATAAATACTACAGAGCCCGAAGTCCCAAAAGTGCCGTCGCATTTATTAAAAACAGCACGTACATTTGCAACAGTTCTATTGTTATTATCCGTAGCAGTTTCAACTAAAATAGCAATTCCGTGAGGAGCATATCCTTCAAATAAGACCTCTTTATAGTCTGCTTGGTCTTTATCCGTTGCCTTTTTAATAGCACGATCTACATTTGCCAAAGGCATGTTTGCAGCTTTTGCATTTTGAATAACAGCACGTAAGCGAGAATTTGTTTCAGGATTAGAGCCACCTTCTTTTACAGCCATTACAATATCTTTACCAATACGAGTAAAGGTTTTTGCCATTGCCGACCAACGTTTCATCTTTCTTGCTTTCCTAAATTCAAATGCTCTTCCCATTTTATGTTTATTTGTTAATTTTTTATTTGTTTGGAATTATGCAAATGTAAATAATCTCAAAGGAATTTACAAATTATTGATTCAAGTATATAAGGTAAACTCCTACTTTTATTTGAAGTGCAAAATTGTTTGAAAAAGAAAAAAAAAGGACACTTAATTCGCTCACAGTTTCGGTGAAATTATAGTTAATTAGCCAACAATAAATGTAATAGCTAAAGGTAAAATTTCTACTTCAAAATCTCCTTTACCAATAATTTCTCCATCGGCTTCTATAAAAGGATTTTGCCCTTTTTTTACTTCTATTTTTATTTTATTAGTTTTATAAGTTTCTACATCTTTATGTGATGTTAATTTTCCGTTATACATCATTTTTGTATTGTATAATAAAGAATGTAATTTAAAATCTTTTACCAAAGTAATATCAAAAAGCCCATCTTTAGCGTCCGATTTATGTGTAAATTGCATTCCATTACCACAAAATTTCCCAATTCCAATAATAGACATTAAAGATTTATATTCTAAACTTCTTCCATTAAATGTAAATTTTAAAACACTCTTTTTATAATTAAATATTCCAAATAAAGAGGCTAACAAATAGGCGGAATTTCCATATTTTTTTAAACGAATTGCTTTATCAACAACAAATCCATCATATCCAATTCCTACTAAAATAGTAAAATAGAAAATATTTCGATTATGTGTTATTTTACCAATATCTAATTTTGAAGTTTTGCCAGAGTTTAATATCTCAATTGCTTTTTCAATATGGTTAGGTATATCATTATTTTTTGCCCAATCATTTCCTGTTCCAATAGGAATTACTCCAATTTTTATTTCTGAAATAGGAATCTCTTTTTGGATTAAAACACCATTAACAACATGATTTAAAGTTCCATCTCCACCAACACTTATAAACTTTCGGAAACCTCTTTTTATTGCAAAATCTACTAATTCTTCTTCGTGTTTGGTATATTTTGTAAAAGCTATTTCATAGGAGCAATTTAATTTTTTTAAAGAATTGAATACTTTAGTTTTTCTTTTTTTTACAAATTTATTTCCCGAAGCAGGATTTATTATAACGAACCATTTATCCATAAGAGGTACAATATATAAAAATTACATAGTTAAAAGTAAAAGCAGGTAATAAATTACATTTTAGCAATAATTAATAAAAATATCCGTTTAACTAACTCGAACAATTATTTTACCAACCAAAAATCCCTATTTACTCATTTATGGTTTGAATTTTACTTTTCTCGATATACATTTATATTGAACTTAAAACCAAACCGACCATGAAAAAATTAGCCACAGCCCTAATTGTGCTATTTGTAATGCAAATGAATGCGCAAGAAAAGAACGTTTTTACAAAATCTGTTCAACTACAAGAATTTATTCCTTTTATTGTGAGCAATTATAAAAAGGAAATCGATTCCATAAAAACAAAGCACATCACTTTTTTAATTCCAGTAGATAATCCAGATGAAATAACCGAAAATAGTATTATTTTAAAGCAAGGTTTTCGATTATTAGTAAGTAGATTATCCGAAGATGATACTGTTTCTATTGTAGCATATTCAAGTATTAATGGAGAGGTTTTAAAGCCAACATCGCCAAAAGAACTAAAAAAAGTACTGTATGCATTAAATAATATAGATGCAAGTGTTTCCGAAAAACATAAAGATGGTGTGCAATTAGGATATGACCTTGCAAATCAAAATTTTAATAACGAAGGCATAAATTCGGTTGTTATAGTTAGAGATGCAAATGCAGGAAAGAAAATAGCTTCTTTTAAAAAGAAAAAAGAAAAACGCCCAAGAAGTAATGCAATATTATTAACACTAATAAGTTTAGCACCAGAAATGATTAAAATTTTAAAAGAATGATGTAATACCAATTTGATTTTGAAATGCGCTAAAAAAATCAACATATTTTTTTATTATAGCCATCTTAAAATTGTAAGCATAGCTTCTGCTAGGGTTATAATTTAAAGTGAAGTAGTATGAAAAAAGGTAAAGAGTTTACGGCTTATTTTAAAACCAACTTGGTATAAACTATAAACTCGTTGTCAAAAATTAAACTTGTAAAATACCCATACTAAACGATTTTTTGATAGGAGCATGGTTCGCAGCTTCAATACCCATCGAAATCCATTTACGAGTATTTAATGGATTAATTATGGCGTCTGTCCAAATTCTACTAGCAGCATAATATGGAGAAATTTGATTATCGTATCTATTTTTTATTTTATTAAAAAGAGCATCTTCTTGCTTCTTGGTAATCGTTTCTCCTTTTTTCTTCAGAGATGCAGTTTCGATTTGCAATAAAACTTTTGCAGCCGATGCGCCACTCATTACAGCAAGATTAGCACTTGGCCAAGCAACAATTAATCTTGGGTCGTAAGCCTTGCCACACATAGCATAATTACCAGCACCATAAGAATTCCCAATAATAATTGTAAACTTTGGAACAACAGAATTGCTAACAGCATTTACCATTTTAGCACCATCTTTTATAATACCAGCATGTTCTGATTTACTTCCAACCATAAAACCAGTAACATCTTGTAAAAAGACTAATGGAATTTTTTTCTGATTACAATTCGCAATAAATCGAGTAGCTTTATCTGCACTGTCCGAATAAATAACACCACCAAATTGCATTTCGCCTTTGGCATTTTTTACCATTTTGCGTTGATTTGCAACAATACCAACAGCCCAACCATCTATACGAGCATAACCACAAATTAAGGTTTTACCATAATCTGCTTTGTAGGCTTCAAATTCAGAATTATCTACCAAACGATTAATAATCTCATGCATGTCGTATGGCTCATGTCTTAAATCTGGTAAAATACCAAAAATATCTTCTTCGTTTAGTTTTGGTTTAGTTGCTTTAATTCTGTTAAAACCAGCTTTGTCATAATCGCCAATTTTAGCAATTATTTTTTTAATTTTATCTAAAGCATCTTTATCATCTTTAGCTTTATAATCTGCAACGCCAGAGATTGTATTATGTGTTGTTGCACCTCCAAGAGTTTCATTGTCAATAGACTCTCCAATTGCGGCCTTTACTAAATAGCTTCCAGCAAGAAAAATACTTGAAGTTTTATCTACCATAATTGCTTCATCACTCATAATAGGTAAATATGCACCTCCAGCGACGCACGAACCCATTACTGCAGAAATCTGTGTAATTCCCATACTACTCATCTGCGCATTATTTCTAAAAATACGACCAAAATGCTCTTTGTCTGGAAAAATTTCATCTTGCATAGGTAAATAGACACCTGCACTATCTACCAAATAAATGATTGGTAATCGATTATCCATAGCAATTTCTTGCGCTCTTAAATTCTTTTTTCCAGTTATAGGAAACCAAGCTCCAGCTTTTACAGTAGCATCATTAGCAACAACAACACATTGTTTTCCAGAAACATATCCTATTTTTACAATAACGCCGCCAGATGGGCAGCCTCCATGCTCTTTGTACATATTATGACCAGCAAAAGTAGCAATTTCGATAGAGTTGCCTTTATCTAAAAGATAGGCAATACGCTCTCTTGCAGTCATTTTACCTTTTGCATGGTGTTTTTCAATACGTTTTTCGCCGCCACCTTTATATACTTGTAAGAGTTTCTTTTTTAAATCAGAAAGCAATAGTTTGTTATGGTCTTCGTTTTTGTTAAAATCGATATTCATTAAAAGTGGATTTTAGGCAAATATAATCAAATTATAAAAGTTCTATTTCTTAAAAAAGATTTACTTTTTTAACATTAACAGTAAAAAAATATTAAAGATTTGTTAATTATCCTTTTAGCTATTGACAAAAGCTATTATTTCTTAATAAATTTGTATCAGAAATAATAATAATGTTTAATTTTTAAAGACCAGTATTATCATGAAAATAACAAATAATAAAAACGTGAAGTATTTAATTTTAATTCCAGTTTTCGTATTATTTTTTATTACTGTAACTGCAATTAGTGGAAAGTCTAATAAGAAAACCTTGTTTAAAAAGGCACAAAATAATGATATTACCAAAATAGTAATTGATAAAAATACTTCGGACAAAGATTTTAGTAATATCATGACCTCACTGAGAGAAAAGGGAGCTATTGCCACATTTAAAAATATTAATAGAAATGAAAATAATGAAATTATTGCAATTGATATTGATATTACAAAAAATGGATCAACATCTAGTTATAGTGCAAAAAGTAATATGGCAATACATAAAATTATAATTAAAATTGATGCTGTAAATGTAAGTATTCATAACGAAGGATTATTTTTATTTGGATTCTCAAATTTAGATGAGATAAGTAAACTAATAAAACAAAAAGAACAAGTATTTAATAATTTTAATTTTCCTAAATTTGAAGAAATTGAAGAAGAAGTATTGGACAAAGAGAAATTTAATTTCTCAGAAAAAAATAAATCTACTTATATCGTTAATGGTAAGGAAATGACTAAAGAGGCTTATGAAGGAATGGATAAGTCCAAAATTAAAACTTTAGAAATAAAAAAAGAAGTAATTAAGACATATCGTAAATCAAATTAAGTAATTTACATTGTCGAATATTCTCTTAAATTTAAGTAATTTCGCAACATTACAAAAAAAAATAGGTAATCGTACGATATGAATCCATTAGCGAAAATAAAAAATTATTACAAGTTAGGAAAACGTTTGGTAAAAGCATCTACTGCACAAACAGCAGATAAAAAGAATATTTTAGAGATTAGAGCGCAGTTTGAAAAAGGTAAAATATTAGCAACAAGTAACTATTATAAAGATGCAGATAAAAAAAACACATTAGAAATTAATAAAAAGCCTACACGAACGGAAATAATAAATTACTTAATAAAGCAATGCAATCGCGATGTTACCTATTTAGAAATAGGAGTTCGAAATCCAGCAGATAACTTTGCGAAAATAAATGCAAAAAAAAAGTATAGTGTAGATCCTGGAGTAGAGTTTAAAGAAAATCCAGTAGACTTTAGAATGACGAGTGATGCCTTTTTTGAGAAGCTTAATGCCAATGAAATTTTATCGAAAGACATAAAATTTGATGTAATTTTTATAGATGGTTTGCATCTTGCAGAGCAAGTGGATTTAGATATAATTAACGCCATAAATCACATAAAAGACGATGGTTTTATTGTATTGCACGATTGTAATCCGCCAACAGAATGGCATGCGAGAGAAGAATATAATTACACCTTATCTCCAGCGTTAGGATATTGGAATGGAACAACATGGAAAGCGTTTTTAAAATGGCGTTTTGAAAGTTCGCTTAATTCTTGCTGTATTAATGCAGATTGGGGCGTTGGAATTTTATCTAAAACTAGAAATTTAGGAAAAAGCATTACCAATGTAAATCCATTTTTTGAATATAAAGTGATGGATGCGAATAGACAAGAGTATTTAAATCTAATAGATTTTGACCGTTTAAAAGAAAATCTCACTTAATTTTGTAGCAATATTTTGCTGTAAAATAGTTTTAAAATTTCTCAGACAGATTATTATTCAAATTATTTTTAAGTATAAACTTCTTAAAATAAATAGTTTAAGAGCGTATTTTAAAATTAAAATATATTAATTAAAACGAACATACAAAACTTGAGATTTTCTTTAGATTGTGTTTTTAGATTTGTATCAGAATTTATTTTAAACAGACAATATTATATGGAAAATACCTTAAAAGTATATTTGGATAGTGTAACAAGTTTTAATTCATTTTTAGAATTAGATAGTACATTAGAAAATAAGCATACTGTTGCAAAATTACAACAAATTTATCCTTTAAAGGAGACAAGAATAACACTAAATGGATTAATGAAAAAACTAATAAATAAATACAACTAAGGAATAACGTATTTATGCTATGAAGCAATTTGTTTACTACAATTATTACACTAAAACACGCTTTTTTAAGCGTGTTTTTTTTATATTCGCAATTCAAAACCAAAAAAAATATGTCAGACGATAAAAAAGTAATATTTTCCATGTCCGCACTTAGTAAAAGTTACGATGGAGGAAATAAACAAGTACTAAAAAATATTTATTTAAGTTTTTTTTATGGAGCAAAAATTGGAATTTTAGGTTTAAATGGTTCAGGTAAATCTACTTTAATGAAAATAATTGCAGGAATTGAAAAAAACTACCAAGGAGATGTCGTTTTTGCACCAGGATATACCGTTGGATATTTGTCACAAGAGCCAGATTTAGACAAAACAAAAACAGTTATAGATATTGTAAAAGAAGGAGTGTCCGAAACAGTAGCAGTATTAGATGAATATAACAAAATCAATGATATGTTTGGTTTAGAGGAAGTGTATTCTGATGCAGATAAAATGGAAAAGCTAATGAATCAACAAGCAGTTTTACAAGATAAAATTGATGCTTTAGGCGCATGGGAGTTAGATACAAAGTTAGAAATAGCAATGGATGCATTGCGTACACCAGAAGGAGATACACCAATAAAAAATTTATCTGGAGGAGAGCGTCGAAGAGTAGCATTATGTAGATTATTATTACAACAACCAGATGTTTTATTATTAGATGAGCCAACGAATCATTTAGATGCAGAATCTGTACATTGGTTAGAACATCATTTATCGCAATACAAAGGAACCGTAATTGCAGTAACACACGATAGATACTTTTTAGATAATGTTGCTGGGTGGATTTTAGAATTAGATAGAGGAGAAGGAATACCATGGAAAGGGAATTATTCCTCATGGTTAGAGCAAAAAACAGATCGAATGGCGAAAGAAGAGAAGCAAGCTTCAAAACGCCAAAAAACATTAGAAAGAGAACTAGAATGGGTACGACAAGGCGCAAAAGGAAGGCAATCTAAATCTAAAGCACGTTTAGCTAGTTATGAAAAATTATTAAATCAAGACCAAAAGAAAATAGACGAAAAACTGGAGATATATATTCCAAATGGGCCACGATTAGGAACTAATGTGATTGATGCAGTTGGAGTATCTAAAGCATTCGGAGAAAAGTTGTTATACGACAATTTGAATTTTAATTTACCACCAAACGGTATTGTGGGAATTGTAGGTCCAAACGGAGCAGGGAAAACTACTATTTTTAAAATGATTATGGGAGAAGAAAACCCAGATAAAGGAGAATTTAAAGTAGGAGAAACTGCAAAAATTGCTTATGTAGACCAACGCCATTCTAATATAGATCCAGAAAAAACGATATGGGAAAATTTTGCAGACGGACAAGAGCAAATTATGATGGGAGGAAGAATGGTTAATTCAAGAGCATACCTAAGTCGATTTAATTTTAGCGGTTCCGAACAAAATAAGAAAGTATCCATGCTATCTGGAGGAGAACGAAATCGTCTACATTTAGCAATGACCTTAAGAGAAGAAGGAAATGTTTTGTTATTAGACGAGCCAACAAATGATTTGGATGTAAATACGCTAAGAGCATTAGAAGAAGGATTAGAAAATTTTGCAGGATGTGCCGTAGTTATATCGCATGATAGATGGTTTTTAGATCGTATCTGTACACATATATTAGCATTTGAAGGAGATAGTAGTGTTTATTATTTTGAAGGCTCATTTACAGAGTATGAAGAGAATAAAAAGAAACGTTTAGGAGGAGACTTAATACCAAAACGTATCAAATATAAAAAATTGATTCGATAATGCATTTTGTGCGTATATTATTTAATACATACAAGATATTACCATTTATGCATTTCTAGGTCATACTTTAATGTAAAAAACAATCTACAAGGTCAGCAAAGATATGTAATAACAAACCAATTGCAATAATTCGTGATTTTTTAAAGAATAAACCGATAAAATAAAGAGCAATGGCAATATAAGAATGTAGCGGATGAAAATTAATACTACATCTATTTGCATCGTAAATAGGAACAGCTAATAGATGATCCAAATCAATAAGCATTGTTAAAATAAAAATAAAATATACTTTTTTCCAGTTTTTCTTAAAAAATAGAAATGCAATTAATGCAGGAAAAATAAAATGTAAACCATAATGGATAAAAAATGTATACATTTGGCAAAAATATTATGTTTTTTAGAAACAACATCCAATTAACAAAAAGAATTTACGAAGTAGAAATGAAATATATCTTTGCAAGAAATTAATAACATGAAAGTAGCAATAATTGGAGGAGGAGCAGCAGGATTTTTTGCAGCAATACATGTAAAGGAGAATTATCCACAGTCTGAAGTAACCATTTTTGAAAAAACAACAAAAATATTATCTAAAGTAAAAATTTCTGGAGGAGGAAGATGTAATGTTACAAATGGAACAACCTCCATAAAAGAATTGGCATTAGCCTATCCAAGAGGAGGAAAAAAACTAAAAAAAGCTTTTACCATTTTTAGTACACAGCATACAATAGAATGGTTTGAACAAAGAGGAGTGCCATTAATAATTCAAGAAGATAATTGCGTATTTCCAAAATCACAAAAATCGCAAAGTATCATCGATTGCTTTTTAGAAGAAGTAAACCGATTGGGAATTTATATAAAACTCCAAAAAGGAGTAAAAGCAATAAAACAAGTAGATAAAGTATTAGAATTGGAATTTTTGGATGAAGAAACATTACTTTTTGATAAAGTAATCGTAGCCACAGGAGGAACTCCAAAAAGAAAAAACTTAGAATGGTTAGAAAAACAAAATCATAAAATAGAAGAACCAGTACCATCTTTGTTTACATTTAATATGCCAAAAGAGTCCATTACCGAATTAATGGGAATCGTAGTAGAAGAAACATTGGCTAGCATACAAGGAACAAAATTAAAGTCAAAAGGACCTTTATTAATCACACATTGGGGAATGAGTGGGCCAGCAATATTAAAATTATCTGCATTTGGAGCACGAATTTTAAGCGAGAAAGCATATATATTTAACGTACAAGTAAATTGGATTAATATTATAAATAATGAAATTGTATTGCAAGAATTAAAAGAAATAGTTACAACGCATCCAAATAAATTTTTATCGAGTATAAAACCATTTCAATTATCAACAAGGTTATGGCTTTATTTACTAGAAAAAATTGATTTACCAGCAAATAGAAAATGGAAAGAAATTGGAAAAAAAGGGCTAAACAAACTAATAAATATTCTTACAAACGATTTATATTCCGTTAATGGAAAAACTACTTTTAAAGAAGAATTTGTTACTTGCGGCGGAATTAGCTTAGAAAGTATTGATTTTAATACCATGCAAAGTAAAAAAGTAGAAAATCTATATTTTGCAGGAGAGATATTAGATATTGATGGAATTACAGGAGGTTATAACTTTCAAGCAGCCTGGACGACAGGTTTTATAGCAGCAAAGTTAAACTAAATTAGTCCCAATCGAACAGATACAACTATTTTATGCCAATATCTATTGTTAATTACATCTGTAAAATCGTCATCTTTGTACAAAAATTGCAAGTATAGTGTAAAAAAAATAATAATTTTAAATGTAACATTTACGAGAATAAATAGTCTTATCAATAAAAAGAATACAATATATAAAGCCTAATTTATGAAATATAAAATAGTACTATGGAGCATGTTTCTATTAACAGCGATATCATTACAAGCACAAAAATTTACGATAAGTGGTAAGATTACAAACAAATTAGACGGAGAAACTTTATTTGGTGTCAATATTAGTACCTCCGATTTTAAAAGAGGAACAACAACCAATGAGTATGGCTTTTATACATTTACATTACCAAAAGGAGAGTATAAAATTCTAATAAGTTATTTAGGATTTAAAACATTGGTAAAAGAAATTAATTTGAATAAAAATCAATTGTTAAATCTAGAATTAACAGAAATAGCAGATGCTTTAGATGAAATAGTATTATCCTCAAAAGAAGCAAGAATACGAAATAAGATTAAGAGACCTCAAATGAGTGTTACCAAACTTAGTGTCAAAACAATAAAACAAGCACCAGTAGTTTTAGGAGAAGTAGACATATTAAAAACAATTACGTTATTACCAGGAGTCACAACAAACGGAGAAGGATCATCAGGATTTAATGTAAGAGGAGGAGCGGCAGATCAAAATTTAGTATTGTTAGATGAAGCTACTATATACAATACCTCACACCTTTTTGGTTTTTTTTCCGTATTTAATGCGGATGCAATAAAAGATATTAATTTATATAAAGGCGGAATTCCAGCAAAATTTGGAGGACGAGTATCTTCCGTTTTAGACGTAAGACAAAAAGATGGAAATACAAAAAAAATTCATTTTAATGGAGGAGTTGGATTAATATCGAGTAGATTATTAATAGAAGGACCTCTAAAAAAAGAAAAATCCTCCTTTTTATTTGCAGGAAGAACATCGTATGTAAATCTATTCTTAAAATTAGCAAAAAATAATAATAGAACATCATTTTATGATTTTAATACAAAACTAAATTATGAAATAAATGAAAATAATAAACTATACCTGTCAGGATATTTTGGACAAGACGATTTTAAATTAGAAAATTTCTTTGAGAATAGTTATGGAAACAATTCATTTAATTTAAGATGGAATCACTTATTTAATTCAAAGTTATTTTCTAATTTATCCTTAGTATATAGTAAATACAATTATAAATTAACGTTCAATCAATTAGAGTTTAAATGGGTTTCGGGTATAGTAGACCTAAATATGAAATACGATTTTAAATATAGTATAGGAGAAAAATATAGATTAAACTTCGGAATAAATTTTAATAAATATAATTTTAATCCAGGAGAAATAAATACCACAAGCGATACATCTAGTATTAATGAGCGAAAATTAGATCAAAAATATGCTTATGAACCAGCAATTTATGCAGAGTTAGAACATAAAGTATCCGATAAATTAAATTTGCGTTATGGACTGCGATTTAGTTCATTTTATAGAGTAGGACAACAAACATTTCAAAAATATCAAAACGATTTAGCTGTAATTTATAATGCAGATTTAGATATCTATGAAAGAGCAACGCCAATTGGAACAGAAACTTTTGGAAAAGGAAAAACAATAGCATCATTTAATGGACTAGAACCTAGAATGTCTGCAGCATATCAATTTAATGAAAATACATCCGTAAAAGCGAGTTACCAACGAGTAAATCAATATTTACATTTAATATCTAATACAAATTCGGCAACACCACTAGATGTTTGGGCACCAAGTGGTATGTATATGAAACCACAAAAATCAAATCAATATGCAATAGGTTATTTTAAAAATTTAAAAGGAGGAAAGTATTCTTTAGAAATAGAATCTTATTTTAAAGATGTATCGAATAGAATAGATTACATAGATGGGGCAGATTTAATAGCAAAGAATGCCTTAGAAACCGAAATATTGTCAGGAGAATCTAGAGCATACGGATTAGAATTTTTATTGCGAAAAAATAAAGGGAAATTTACAGGATGGATGAGTTATACATGGAGTAAATCAGAACAAAGAGTAAAAGGACGAACGGCAGAAGAAACAGGAATAAATAATGGAAATTGGTACAATACAGCATACGATAGAACACACGATTTGTCCATAACAGGAAGTTATAAACTAACAAACAGATGGCGGTTTGGAGCTAATTTTATTTTTCAAACAGGAAGACCAACAAATTATCCATCAGGACAATATCAATTTGAAGATACATTAGTGCCAGTATTTGTAACACGAAATGCAGAAAGATTACCAGCATATCACCGTTTAGATATTTCGGCAAGTTATACGCCAAAACGAAATAAAAATAGAAAATGGAAAAGCGAATGGGTTTTTGGAGTATACAATGTGTATGGAAGAAAGAACGCAGCATCCATTACATTTAGAGAAAATGAAGATACAGGATTAAATGAGGCAGTTAGAACATCCATTTTTGGATTTATGCCAGGAATAACATATAATTTTAAATTTTAATTATGAAAAATACAATAATAAGTCTCCTATTAATTTCATTATTTGCATGCCAAGATGTAGTGCAAGTAGACTTAAAAACTGCAAAAGAACGTTTGGTAATAGAAGCATTAATAAAATGGAAAAATAATACGATAGGAAATGTGCAAACTATAAAATTAAGTAATACCTCATCGTATTATAATAATCAAAGAGTGGCAGCGATAGGAGCAAATGTAAAAATTACAAACAAAACAACTTTACAAGAATTTAATTTTGTAGAAACACAAGATGGTATATACAAAATCTCCAATTTTGTGCCAATTCTCAATAATGTTTATGCATTAGAAATTACATATAAAAACCAAGTGTATAAAGCAGAAGAAGCACTTTTAGAAGCACCAGAAATAATTGAAATAAACCAAACCCTTGAAGGAGGATTTAGTACAGAATATCCAGAAGTTAATATCGCATTTAATGATTTTGAAAATCAAGAGGATTACTATAGAATTATTTACGAACACTATAGACCATCAACAGATAAAATAATAGAAACAGTTACATTTGCATACGATTCTAGATTTGAGCAAGATAACCAGATAACCGATTTTTTTGAAAGTGAAGATTTTGAAACAGACGATGAAATTGAAATCTCCTTATATAGTATTACACATCGCTTTTACACATTCCTTAACGTGTTAGAGTCACAAGCAGATTCACAACCAGGGCCGTTTTCATTGCCACCAGTAAATGTAAAAGGAAATTGTATAAATACAACGAATTCCGAAAATTATCCGTATGGTTATTTTAGTTTATTTCAAATGAATAAAGAAACGTATATATTTCAATAAAATGTAACAAAAAAAGATTCTAGTCGTCTTAAAAGTATAGGGAAATAAAAAATGAATCAATCGCAGTTTACATCATTGGTAATGCCATTTAAAGACAAGATTTATCGTTTGGCAAAACGCTATTTAATTTCGAGCGATTCGGCAGAAGATACAACACAAGATATTTTTTTAAAATTATGGAGAAATAAAGAGAAATTAAAAACGTATAATAATGTAGAGGCATTTGCAATGACAATGACAAAAAATTATTGTTTGGATGTACTAAAAGCAAAAAGCGCATCCAATTTAAAGATTATCCATAATAATTATAAGGACACAAATAGTAATTTAGATGCAGAGGTCGAACTAAAAGATACCGTAAGTATTGTTCATCAATTAATTAACGATTTACCAAAAAAACAAAGAATAATAATCCAATTAAGAGATGTAGAACAATATAGTTTTGAAGAGATTGGCAAGATTCTTGAAATACAACCTACAGCAATACGAGTTTCATTATCAAGAGCAAGAAAAACGATACGAGAGAGACTAATAAAAAAACACAGATATGGAATTAACTAAAATAGAAAACCTAATAGAAAAATATTTTGAAGGAAATACAAGTATAGAAGAAGAAAAAATACTACATGTATATTTTGCACAAATATATGTGCCAGCACATTTACAGGAATACCAAGCAATGTTTCGCTATTTTTCAGAGAATAAAAGAGAAATAAGTAGTCAGCCAATACAAGTAAAAACTAAAAAGAAGGCTTGGGAAATGAGTTGGCTATCTATAGCAGCAGCAATAATATTACTCTTTACAATATACAAAGTAATACCAAATGATACCATATCACTTAAAGAAAGAGTAGAGGCAGAACAAGCATTTGTAGAAACTCAAAAAGCATTTCAACTCATTTCCCAAAATCTAAATAAAGGAAATAAAGCAATTGCATATTTGAAAGACTACGAAGTAGTTAAAAACAAAATTTTTAAAACCAACAACAATTAAAATTAAATACGATGAAAACAATAAATAAATATAAAATGAAAACAAATAGATTAGCAATGGTAATTTTAATGGCAGTGTTACCACTTGTAACTTTTTCACAATCTCTTTTTGAAAAATATGAAGATTTAGACGAAGTGTCTACCGTAGTAGTAACAAAACATGCATTTCGTTTAATGGCAAAAATTGGAGGAGATAGCAAGGAAGCCAAAGAATACGTAGATATGGTACAAACACTTGATAATTTAACAGTGTATACTACAGAAGATAAAGGAATAGCGGCAAAAATTAAAGCAGATGTCAAAAAATACTTAAATACTGCAGAGTTATCGGAACTCGTACGAATTAAAGACGATGAAGCAAATGTGAGAATTTATGTTAGAGAAGGTAGAGATGATAGCCATGTAAAAGAATTATTCATGTTTGTAAACAGTTTAAATAATGTAGAAATAAATGGAAGAAATCCAAGTGTAGTAGTAGTTTCTTTAACTGGAGATATTGACTTAGAAAAAATAGGAAAATTAACAGACAAAATGAATATTCCTGGAGGAAAACATCTAAAAAAAGCAAGTAAATAATTAAATACGAACTATAAAAACCTTAAAGAAATGAAAAAAATAAAATATCTAGGTATGTTACTGTTATTATTTACAATAGTAATTTCATGCAATACATCCGATGAATTAACATTACAAGAATATTATATAAATAGTGAAAAGAATAGTGATTTTTTAATGTTAGATATTCCAACAAGTATTATCGCATTAGGAGACAATGCAACGCCAGAAGCAAAACAAGCGTACGAGTCTATTGATAAAGTAAATTTACTAGCATATAAATTAGCAAATGAAAATTTTTCGATAGAAAAAGACAAAGTGAATAAAATTCTTAAAAACTCAAAGTATACAGAACTAATGCGATTTAATGATGGAGGAAATAAATTTGTAGCAAAGTATTTAGGAAACGAAAGTTCTATGGAAGAAGTCGTAATATTTGCATCCGATAAAACAAAAGGATTTGCCTTGGCAAGAGTTTTAGGAGACAACATGAAACCAGAAAACATGATGCTGTTGTTTGAAAATTTAAAAAATATGGATAAAAATAGCGAATCTTTTAAAAAGATGAAAGGATTTTTTGGTAATATAAACATGTAACGAGAAGTCTTTTTTACAGGTTAATAGTAAACTTTTTTATTAATCGAACTGAGGTTAATAATAGTATCGAGCGTATTTTAGAATGGTATCATTTTTTACTGTTGTAGTATACGCTCGAAATGTTTTCAATAAAACCAAAAAAGTAAACAAATTTAGGTAGAACTCAGGTTATACCAATTCAATTTTGAAATGCGCTAAATAGATTTAAAATATTTTTATGTTTTACAATCTTGAAATTTCAAGCAGCATAGCTATGGTTTAAATTTAAAGTGCAGTAAAACCGTGAAAAGATAAATAATTTATAGCGTATTTTGATGTTGAGTTGGTATTAATAGCTTTAACGATTAATTAA
>JALSLK010000074.1 GCA_026988355.1 Flavobacteriaceae bacterium | reverse complement strand
TTAATAAATAAAAGAACTTATACGATACTTAAATATATAAAATTTTACACTATTTGGCTCTTTTCGACATAATTTATGTAGTAAATATACGACTTTTTTATTGGGTTTTTAGGTTGAATTTTAGGATTATTTAATCACTTAAAAAAGTAAAGTAGTATTATAAAAAACAATTAATAATTTAATTAGTATTAAATTATTAATTTCGCAAATAGAAGTTTTATACAAACATATGCAACTTAGAGAAATAAAAATTAGCGAATTAAATGAATTTGTTCATTCTGAATTATATAAGCAGAGCTTAAATATTCCGATTACAAAGCAACGAGTAATTTCTCAAATTAAAAATCCAAGAGCGAATAAGAATAATATTGCATTAATTATCGCTATAAATAAGGAGAATCAGATTGTTGGTTTTATTGGAGCATTACCAGATAGTTTTGGTAAAAATCTAGAGATAGACTTTTACTGGAATAGTTGTTGGTGGATTGATCAAAAAAAAGGAAAAAAAACTGCAATTCCTTTGTTATTAAAATTTTTAAAAGTATGCGATAACAAAGTTATGTTGCGAGATATGACAGATAAAACAAGACAAATAATATCTAGATTAAATAAATTTGAAACGATTAAAGACCTCAAAGGTTTTAGATATTTTATAAAACTGAATAGTGCAGAAATTCTTCCAAAAAGAAAAAAAATATTTGTTATTGTAAAACCAATACTTTTATTAATTGACTATTTGGTAAATTTTAGCTT
Organism: Flavobacteriaceae bacterium; assembly: GCA_026988355.1. Lineage (GTDB taxonomy): Bacteria > Bacteroidota > Bacteroidia > Flavobacteriales > Flavobacteriaceae > S010-17. The sequence continues at coordinate 44,515 of JALSLK010000074.1, read as the reverse complement.
AAAGATAAAAAATAAATCTTTTCGGAAGACAGAGAATATTCAAGTTAAGTATTTGAATTCTGTAGATGATGAAACCGAAATATTTTTAAATAAATTAAATAAAAAAGAGCTTTTTAAAAGAGGAAAAGACGAATTAAATTGGATTCTAAATTATCCATGGGTAATTCAAGGAAATAAGAAAAATACACAATTTTATTATTTTAGTGAAACAGCCAAAAAATTTGAAAATTATTTGGTAAAAATCTATAAAAAGGAACAATTAATAGGCGTTTTATTACTAAATAATCACGATGGACTAGTTAAAATTCCTTATATATATTTTAAACAAAAAGATGTAAATTTGATAGTACAATTTATATATCAATTTTTAGAAGAGCAAAAAGCAATTTCACTTTTAACATTTAATAAAAGTATAAATAAAGCAATTCAAAATAACAAAAATCCTTTTTGGAAAATAAATGAGCATAATAAAGAATTTGTAGTTTCAAAATCATTAGCCAAATATGTAGAATCTGAGTTTAATTTTCAAGATGGAGAAGGCGATTATGTATTCACTTAATTCAGCTTTAAAGTTCTTAAATAAAGCTTAGTAAATTCCTTACAAATTTGCTGTTTCCCAAAATTATCTGTAACATATTGATGCATTTTAATTGGAGATTTTCGATTAAAAGCTGTATGTATTTTTAAAATAGCCTGTAGTAATTCTACTTCGTTATTTGGTTCTATTAAAATTCCAAATCCTTTTGGAAAATACTCCGATATTCCACCAACATCTGTAGAAATAACTGGTGTGCCACACGAAAAAGATTCTGGTATTACACAAGGCTGATTTTCAGTTTGGCTAAATAATACAAACACGTTGGCATTTTGAAAATAGGAAATTAATTCGTTATGTGGCAGTTGATTAATAAATGAAATAGTATTTGAATTAACACCTAGTTCTATAGCTATTTTTTTATAAGAATCTGCTTTTCCACCGATACAATAAAAATGAAAATCATCTATTTTAGATTCTAGTTTTTTGATAACTTTTAATATACCTTTCACATTTTTTAGAGCGACCATATTCGAAACATGTAAGATGTTGAATATACCGTTATTCGTTTCTTTTTTGGCTAAAAATTGTGTTGTATCTATAACATTTGGAACGGTATAATAGTTGCCAACCAACCCGAAATTCTGCATGGATTTACCTAAATCTGTACTAACAGGAGCAATATAGAATGCATTTTTTACGATAATTTTAGACCACATTTTTTCAATAAAACCAATTTGTTTATTATATGGTTTATGGTATCTAGAATGATGTTCTGTAATAATATATGGAACCTTATTATTTCGTTTTAATTTCAAGGCAATTAATCCGACAGGAAACAATTTATGTACATGTACAATATCTATTTTTTTGATTTTTTGTAATAGTTGTTTATGTGCTTTTTTATAACGAAAATACTTAATTAGTGGATTTTTTGTAGGTTTTACATAAGCGATTAATGTTCTAATATTATTAATTATAGTATCTGTAATCTCTATATTTTGAACAACATTTTTATCGGAAATTACATGAATAATCACAACCTTATGCATCAATGCAACAGCTTCTGCATGACGTTGAATAAAATCGCCATTGGTTGGTAAAACTCGCGATGGATACCAACTGCATAAAAATAAAATACGTAACGATTTTTTCAAAAGAATAACTATTTATCGCAAATATAACGAACTCATCAAATAATATTATATTTTTGTTTTAGTTATTATAATAAACTCAATTTGAATAATTTAAAAGAAAGAACAATTAATGGCATAATTTGGAGCTTTTTTGATAGCTTTTCAAGTAGAGGAATCCAGTTGGTTGTTGGTATTATTTTAGCAAGAATATTAAGTCCTAATGATTTTGGAATTATTGGTTTAACTGCCGTTTTTATTTCCTTATCTAAAAGTTTTACGGATAGTGGTTTGACAAGTGCACTTATTAGGAAGCAAGATTGCACAAAAAAAGAGTATTCCACAGTATTTATTTTTAATTTGGTAATTGCTACTTTTTTTTACTTATTGCTATTGCTTGGAGCAAATTATATTGGTTTGTATTTTGAAGAACCCAAACTAAAAAACATATTAATTGTTGTTGGAATTGGGATAATTATCCAAGCCTTTGGAAGTATTCAACAAACTATTTTGGTAAAAGAAATGAAATTTAAAAAATTGACTAAAATTTCATTTTTAGCAACTTTAATTTCTGGTATTATTGCTATTATAATGGCTTTATCTGGCTCTGGAATTTGGAGTTTAGTTTTCTTATTTTTATGTAATAGCGCTTTGCAAACCTTGTTATTGTGGATTTCTAGCAAATGGAAACCGAGTTTTATTTTCGATAAAATAGCATTTTATGAATTGTTTGGTTTTGGTAAAAATCTATTGTTTAGTAGTTTAATAGCTTCTATTTATAACAGCAGTTTTCGATTTATTATCGGAAAAACATTTTCGATAGAGCAACTTGGTTTTTTTGATAGAGCAAATCGATTTCAAATATTGATTTCAGAAAATTTTGGAAGTATTATCAATAAAGTTTCTTATCCAAGTTTATCTAAAATTGAAGACAGAATACGTTTAAAAAATGCGTTAAAAAAACTCATTAAAAATACGATGTTTATTACTTTTTTGGCCATGTTTGGTTTGGCTGCCGTTGCAAAACCATTTATTTTAGTTTTAATAGGAGCAAAGTGGTTAGCATCTGTAAAAATGTTGCAATTGCTTGTTTTTGCTGGAGTTTTATATCCAATTCATGTAATTAATATCAATTTTTTAAAAGTTTGGGGAAGAAGTGATTTGATTCTAAAATTAGAGTTTATTAAAAAAGCAATTGCAATTCCGATGTTAATTGTAGCAATTACTATTAGCATTGAAGCAATGATTATTAGTATGATAATACTATCAATATTAGAGCTTTTTATTAATGGTTATTGGACGAGTCAATTTATAAATTATTCGGTAAGAGAACAGATAATCGATATTTTACCTTCTTTTTTTGTTGCTTCTGTTATGGGTTTACTGGTATATTTTATTGGTTTTTATGTTGGAAATAATAATTTACTTACGTTACTTGTTCAAGTTGCAGTTGGTGTTTTATTTGTAGTCGCTTATGGAGAATTTTTTAAATTTGAGGCTTATATTAATTTAAAAGAGATAGTACTTAGAAAATTAAAAATAAATGAATAACACCTTAGTTAGTATAGCAGTAACTACCTATAATCAACAAGATTATATTGCACAAACTATGGATGGTTTATTGATGCAACAGACTAATTTTAAATTTGTTATTGTGGTTGGAGAAGATTGTAGTACGGATAATACGATTCAAATTTTAGAAACATATAAGAAGAAAAATCCATCGAAAATACAGCTTTTAAATTTCGATAAAAATTATGGTAGTGACCTAAATTTGTTGCGTACTATTAAGGCTTGTACTGGTAAATTTATTGCCATTTGTGATGGAGATGATTATTGGATTGATACACATAAATTACAAAAACAAGTTGATTTTTTAGAGAGTAATGAAGGTTATGGAACGGTTGCGACTTTGCAAAAAGATTTTATTCAAGATAAAGGAATCTTTATAGCAGAAAATAATTCCTATACAGAAACCTATAAAACTATTGCTTTTAAGCAACTTCTTTTTAAGAACTATATAACGGCTTCTACGGTTTTGTTTAGAAGGTCTTTAATGTTGAGTTTTATAGATTTTTATGAGAAACAAAATGCTATTTCTTTTAACGATTATAATTTTTTTCTATTTTTTGCGCATCAGATGCAGGTTGCTCAACGTAATGAAATTTCTATTGTCTATCGCGTTTTGTCCGAAAGTGGTTCGAGAAGTAAAGATGCGAAGAAAATTTGGTCTTTTAAAAAACGTTTTAACAATGCGATTAATATATATCTTGATTTTTTTGATGTAGATTCAAAGCTTAAAAAGAAAGTTTTACATTACAGAGCTATTACAAATTATAGATTTGCGAGTAGGAGTGGGGATCGTATGGTTTGTACTGAATTTTTAGAAGTTTTTAAAAACAATAACGATACAATACGCTATTTTTTACTTAAAAACGGAATGGAATATAAGGCTTGGAATCGTTTTGCTTTATTTGTTGAAAAAGTGAATCTAAAATTTGGTGGTTTTTTACTTAAAAAGGTTGAAATTTAGAAGTTAGTTTTCAGTAAAACTTTGATTAAATTTCACTTTCTATCGATAACTTTTTCGACTTTATCTTTTACTTTGTTTATGGTTTTTTCTGGGATAAATCCTTTAGAAGCAATACCAATACCAATAACCATTAAAATAATTCCCATTATTTTTCTAATTTTTGTTATTACTCGTGGTGTTAATTTGTTTTTTAGCTGTTTTGCGAGTACTATTTTTCCAATATCGGTTAAAAAATAGGCTATTAATATTGTCGTAAAGTATAAAAAAACTCTATTGGTATTCATATCTACATTTGTGCTAATAACTACCACTAGTGCTAACCAAAATGCCAATACACCAACGTTAATAAAATTTAATAAAAATCCTTTTATAAACAAACCAACCAAATTGGATTTGTCTTCTACGATTAGTTCAGATGCTACTAATTTTCGTCTTTTTTCTTTGATAAATGTTAGTAATCCGTAGACGAAAAGTACAGTTCCACCAATATAAAACATTCTTAAATCGTCTTTTATTTTTTCTAGCAACTGTTTGGATCCATAATAGGATGCTGTAATAAATAGTATGTCTGCTAAGATTACTCCTAAATCGAATGTTATGGCTTGTTTTATTCCTTTTGTTGCACTTGTTTCTAATAGCACAAAAAATACAGGTCCAACCATAAAGGCTAGAAAAAATCCTGTTAATAGTGCATTAATAACATCAAAATTCATGTTTGTTTCGGAATTATTTTATAGACATTTTACTATAAATCGTCGTAATCTATGGTAACTTTTTCTGTAGTTGGATGTGCTTGGCAGGTTAATATAAATCCACTTGCAAGTTCTTCTTCCGATAAGATGGTATTTTTGTCCATCGTTACTTTTCCTTCGGTTACTTTTGCGATACAACTGCTGCAAATTCCGCCTTGACAAGAATATGGTGCATCCAAACCTTCTTTTAACGCTGCTTCTAGTATGTTTGTTTTTTGTTGCATGGTAAAGTTTGTTTCTTCATCATCTAACAGTATTTTTATTTCTGTTTCTCCATCTAATTTTAAATTTTCAGTTACCTCACTTTTTGTTTTACTAGCTGTAAATAATTCAAAATGGATGTTTTCTGGCAAAAATCCTTTTTCTTTTAAAGTTTCCGAAACGGTATGTATCATTTGTTCTGGTCCACAAAGAAATGTATCGTTAAATTTATAGTCGTGTTGCTTTAATACATAATTGACTGTAGATGTATCTATTCTTCCAAATAAAGAATTTTTTGGTTGTTCTTTGCTGTATACATACTGTACAAAAAAGCGACTTGGATGGTTGTTTTTTAAGGTATTTATTTCATCAAAGAAGATGGTTTCGTAGGTGCTTTTATTTCCATATACCAATACCATTTTACTATTTGGTTCATTTTCTAGCACTGCTTTAATCATTGCCATGATTGGTGTGATTCCACTTCCTGCTCCAAATGCTAAATAATTTTTGGTGTTATTTGTATTTGTTTCTAAGATAAATTTTCCTTCTGGTGCTGCTACTTCTATTTCGTCTCCTGTTTTTAATTGTCTGGTTGCATATATGGAGAAATTTCCTCCTTGTACTGCTTTTACCGCTACTCGAATTTCGTTACTATTTGGCGAGGAACAGATAGAATATGCTCTTCGTACTTCTTGGTTATTTATGGTTATTTTTAGCGTAATGTATTGTCCTGCAATAAATGTAAACACTTCTTTTAATTTATCTGGAATATCAAAAACGATCGATATTGCATCTTTTGTTTCGCGTTTTACTTCTTTTATTTTTAAGCTATGAAATTTTGACATATCTCTCGTTGTTTTTGGGTGGCAAATTTACGAAAAGCTTGGGATATATTAGTGGTTTGTATTACCAATAATAGACCACGAACAAATAAATAATAATTACTCTTCACTTGTTCCTGTAGATAAAAAATATTTAGTACAATCTCCAGTATAGCATCCAAGTAACAAATCATTGTATTTTAAATAAATAAATCCTCCAGAATTAATAGTAAAATCATACGGTTTGTTATTGTAATTTATTTTTCCATTATAAACACAAGTTTCCATTTCAAATGCGTAGTGTAATTCTTGTTTACTAATTTTTTTAGTTGTTTTTATTATTTGAAGTATATCTTCCTTTTTCAAGTTCCATTTTTTGCAACTTAAACTATCCGAAATAGAAGTTTCAATAAAGTCTTTATGAAATTCTAAAATTTTTATTTTTTGAATATTGGCTAAAAATAATTCTGATTTTTTTTTGGAATATTGTAAACTGTCATTTTCCAATTTTGATATTTGTCCTGACACAGATATGGTATCTATTTTTGGATGGTTATCTTGTTTTACTATTTTTTCTTTTTTACAAGAAAAAAAAATAATAGCAATTAAAACGAATAGAATGGTTATTTTTTTCATTTCACTAAATTAATTATGGCCTTATAAACGGTATTACCTTCGTCTTTTGCTTTTGCTTGTAAATCTTCGTGATTTTTAATAGCCGAAATACTTAAATTGTATTTATTCATTAATGCTTTTACAATACAGGCAACAGATTTTGCTTGTGCATCAGAAACTGGATCCCAATGATCAACAGGATTTCCATCAGGATATCCTCGTGTGATTTTTCCTGCTTTATCAAAAGGTCTTCCTACACATTCAATACCAATTGAATTATGATTATACCCTTTTCTTATATGATATGTTTTTCTATCTAATGTTGCTGTTTGGTAAGCATCTCCTCCCATTCCAACAAGAAAATGTGTACCAATTCCATTTTTAAATGAATTAAAGGTTCTTTGTACATTTGGCGTTACCGTTCTATGTAGAATAATATATTTTATGGTCTTTGACCATTTTGCTTTTTCTAAGGCAGAAATTTGATGTTTTGTGATTTTATCACTTATAAAGAAACCATCTTTATCTACTTTTAGATTACAACATGCACATCCTCCAAACTCTAACCATTCTCCTTTTTTATTTAAAAAGTGATTTGCTTTGCCGCTATTATCTCCATTTCCTTTTGTTCCTTTATACTCAACTTCTATATCCTCATTGTCTGTATGTGCATCTACAAGGATATATAAACTTGTTTTTTTATCTTTTAGTTTGTCTAGTTTATCGTTCCAAATTTTTAGTTTTTTCTCATCTTTAGGCTGTAACGTAATTTTTGTAATTGCCCAATCCACATACGCATCTTTATTTAAGTATTTACTTTTTGACAAACTATTTGTAGTCATCTTTATGGCAGTAACTTCTTTTTTATTCTCTTGTATTGGCAGTGAAGAATCTAGATTTGCAATGCCATTTTTCTCTCCTTGTTTTATATAGACTTTAAGTGTTTTATCCTCAAAGCTCTCTGTTTCTACAATAAGATATACTTCTTCACCAATTGCTGCATCTTTAACTTTCTCAAAGGATATTTCTTCTCCTAAAAGTTTTTTTGAAGATAAAATTATTTTCTGTCCTGGTTTTATTAAGTGCTTATTTGCATTTGTTATATCTGAATTACTTGCTACAATATCATCGACAGTTAATCCATTTCTTTTTGCTATTTTCCCTATAGAATCTCCAGATTTTACAATATATTCTGTTGGTGTTTGTGAGGCAGATTTAGATAAATTAATTACTTGTCCAGGTTTTATTCTATTTTTATTTGCGTGTGTAATATTTGCATTTGCAGCTATAATATCATCAACAGTTAATCCATTTCTTTTTGCTATTCTGCTTATAAAATCTCCAGACTTTACAGTATATGTAGTAGGAGCTACTTTGGATAAATTGATTATTTGCCCTGGTTTTATTAAGTGTTTATTTGCTTGTGTTATCGCTTTATTATTGGCAACAATAGCATCGACTGTTGTTCCATTTGCTTTTGCAATTTTACTAATGGAATCTCCGGGTTTTACTGAATAAGTTTTTGGTGTAGATGGAGTGCTAGGTGTAGAAGTATTTGAATCGCTATTGTTATTACCATATACTTTTTTGAAGGTTGCTTTTGCGAAATAGCTTTTTTTAATTTTAGTAACTTTATCTGGCATTGCTCCTGGAATAGTTCTAGAAATTTCTTTAAACTCTTCTGTCATGCTACCCATACTATTTACTTGTAAATGGTCTTTAACAGTTATTACTCCGCCAGTTGCGCACATGGTTTGCGAATCGTGGAAAATAAAACTTTTATTTTTCCCATGTGCTCCTTTTTTAGAAGTTTTAGTCCACTTTTGTAATGCTGGCGTACAAGGAAGGTAACCGCCACTTGTTGGTTTTAATTTACATTGTCCAAAAGTGCTAGGAACTTGTATATCTTCATCGGTAGCTTTAAATTTACCTTGAATTTTTATTTTTTTATTTTTGGTAACCAACAAATTTCCGGGTTTAAAACCGCAATTGCATTCTAAAATGGCTCCATCTAAAACGTATATCCTATCACTCATATTAATCTTCTAATTTAAGGTTAAATGTACTTATTTTTTTATATAAATTTGGAATATCAAAGGTATAAATTAATTCTGCTTCATCTACTAAGCCTAAATCTGGGTCTATATTATAATTTCCTTTGTATTTAAAATGTAATTTATGTTCCGATCTATTTACAGTATTTAATTTTCCTATAAAAGCGTTCATTTTTGCTAAAGGGAATTTTTTATTTTCTGTATCTAACTCGGCACTCATTTCAATTTTTATAAGATTGCTAAAAAGTTTTTTTCTTTTTATTAGTTTTCTTTTTTCTATTATTGGAACATTTATAGCACCTATTCCATTTGTAATTATTCTTTTTTCTATTGTTGCCTTTTTTGTAGACATTTCTTTGTGGAATAAATTAGAAAATAATAAGTTTAAAAAATTATCTTCTAAAAAAATTCTCTGGATATTTTTTTCTTTAAGTAATGTGTCAAAATCATTTGCGATATCGCTAATGTCCGAATATTGTTTTAAAATATTTTTTTTTATTTCTTCCCATTTTTTACGAATCTCATCGGTATTTATTATTTTAACTATTTGAAAGTGTTTATTTACTAACAATTCTAAGTTATCATTAATTGCTGCTATTTTTAAAGCTAATTCTTGTACTTTGTTTGGTTTTTTAAGTATAAAATTTATTTCATTTAAGAAGAATCTTTTCTGGACTTCTTTACGATAAACAAATAAGCCGTCTTCTTTTCTAACGAAGGAAAGTATAAATTCTTCTGCAATATTACTGTATATGGTTTTTTTGTTTTGTATAATTTTAGTACTTATCTCAGCAGTATATACTCTACTTTTTTTAGTTATATTGAGTTTAAATATTTCGCTTGGATGTGTTAAGATTTGTGACATTTGTATTTTATCCGTTAAATATTGTTATTATTCTTTTGTCATTTTCAATATTTGCATCCATTCTAATATTGTCAAAATTGGCAGACCAATGAAAGTATTTGTTTCTTAAAGTTTTAATAGTTTCTCTATCTTCGAAATTTTCAAATTTCATTTTCCCACATTAATCTTCCAATTTTAAATTATAAGTACTTGTTTTTTTATACAAGTTTTTAATTTCGAAGGTGTGTTCCAATTCTATTTCGGAAATTAATCCTGTATCTGGCTGTATTTTGTAATTACCGATATATTTAAAATCGAGTTGGTGCTTACTTCCTTTTTCTGTATTTAGTTGTCCAACAAAAGCATTTATTTTTGCTAGTGAGAATTTTTTACTATCTGTATCGATAGTTGCATTTGTTGCGATGTTAATAATATTTCTAAATAGACGTTTGTTTTTGACTAGAACTCGTTTTTCGATTATTGGAATATCTATTATTCCTAATGCATTTGAGATTAATTTTTCTTCTTCAATTTCTTTTTTTTGTTTAAACTCTATATGAAATAAGTTAGTGAATAATAGGTTTAAGAAATTATCTTCTAAGAATATTTGTTGTATGTGTTTTTCTTCTAGTTGTACATCAAAATCATCAATAAGACTATCAAAATCTGGATAACCCTCTAAAATTTCATTTTTAAGAACTTGCCATTTTTCACGAATTTGACTTGTATTAATAACTTTAATTATTTGAAAATGTTTATTTATATAAAATTCTAAGACATCGTTAATAGATGCCATTTTTAAAGCTAATTCTTGTGCTTTATCTAATTTTTTTATTACAAAATTGATTTCATTTAGAAAAAATCGTTTTTTTACTTCTTTGCGATATATTAAATATCCTTCTTCACTTTTTATATAGGTAAGTGTAAATTCTTCGGCAATATTATTAAAAGCCGTTTTGTTATTTTGCGTTATGGTACTACTAATTTCTGTTGTGTAAACTCTACTTTTTGGTGTCGTTTTTAGTTTTAATATAGTACTTGTATTATGTGATAACGTCTTGTATTTATCCATTTTGTATTACTCGTATATGATCACCAGTTGGTTTATTAGGTTCAAAAACAACGGCAGCATTTTTATAATTTGAAGAATAATGAAGGTATTTATTTCTAAGATTTTTTATTAGTTGTGGATGGCTATTAATAGTTACTTTTTTATTTTTATCTTTTATATATTCATCTAAAACGGCTTTTACAGCTGTGAGATTACTAATAATTGGATAATCGCCTTTAAGGTCATCTACTAAAACAGCTACCTTTTTTTCTTCACAAAATTCTGCCATTATTTGTAGAGGTATATAACTATATCTATTACACATATCTTCCCTTTTACCAACTATAGAACTTAAAGATCCTAAAGCAAGCCAATGTGTATTAACTTCAATTTCTGATTCTGTATACCAACCATCATCAATTAATTTTTGACGTTTTTCTTCTAAACCAAACCAACCTATATTACTTAAATCATTTTGTTCTATGATTACTTCTTCATCAGCACCATCTACATATCCTCCACCTATATCGGAATGTGCTCCTGGTAAAAACCTTTCGGTTCCTTTATTACCAGCACTGTTGATATTTGTTAGTCTGAAATTTGTACGATGTTCATCATCAGCAGCAAGTTGAAAGGTATGTTGCGCTTTACTTATTGCTCTAAGTCCTAATTGGAATGAATCATTCCAATGTGCAATATATCCATAAGATGCTACAGTATCATATAAACCAACAAAACGCACACATAATGGCAATCTCATTTCTATATTACTCTCTGCCAAATGTTTTCCTAGTTCTCCATTAGCTGGTATAATTGAAGTTCTAGTATTACCATAAAGAGGTATTCCGCCTCGCTCTCTTTTAGTAATCTCATGTACAAAACTTCTTGCAGCTGCAGCACCTCTACTAAATCCGTAAGTATCCACATGTAAACGATTTATTTTATTAGATCCTATTGCTGCTTTTATTTGATCTACTGCTTCTTTACAGCCTTTTGATATTTTTTTATAAATCCCAGTATCTCCTACTCCAGCAGCAGCACCTCCAACCATATAATCCTCTTCTGTGTTTTCTGTACCAATTCCTTCAATATAAACAGAAACTTGAATTAATTTTTCTTCTTCTATTTTATCATAAAAGGGTTCCATTCTCGATACATTAGACTCATCATTTTCATGACTAACTACATCTGGTATATAATCATTAGTTGCATTGACTCGTGCTTGTGTATTTGCACGATTGTTTAGTGTTCCATCAAAAAAAACAGCTACAATTACATTTACATAATTATCTGGTACAAGTTCATCATGATCCGAATTACCACAATGTACTCTTGATGTATTTACATCTGCACCATTAAATACATTTCTACTTTCTGGTGGTACTCCAACTGGATCTGATGTTACTGGAATTGACATGATATTATTTTTAAGAATTTTGGTAAACTTTTATTATTGCTTTGGTAATTTCAAACGCTTCTTTTTCATTACTCAAAAACAATTTAATATTGCTATTGTATTTATCTATTTTAATAATTAAATCGGTTTGTTTTGTTTCGGTATTATTGGCTGTTTTAAATAGATTAAAAATTTCTTTTTCGGTTTTTTTAAAGGCTAGGAAGTCATCGTTTTTATACATTTGCCCAAGTTTTATTTTGGCTCCAAATTTATTTCCTTTTTTATCTTCCCATTGTAGCACTATATATTTTGGTATTGCTTTATTGTCGTATCCTATTGTTTCTACATTTGTATGTGTGCTCATTTCTCCATTATAATATTTAATGGATATTAATGTTACTTTTCCTTCATTTGCAAATATTATTTTTGGTTGCCAATTGTATTTTTTACGATAGGTGTCCCATAATCCAAATGGTATTTTTTGTGTTACCATTTCTTTTTTTACTTCTTCTGACAGATGTCTTTCTATTTTTTGATTTATATAGTCTTTTAATGGTATAACTGCATTTGGTTTAAATTCTTTCATACTTAGCTCTATCTCTTTTGCTTTGTATCTACCAATTTCAACTCGTGTTCCAAAACCATCTAGCCAAACGACTACGATTCCTCCTGGAGCAACGCCAGCAACAATTTTCCGAAAAGTATATTGTTTTTTATGCAGATCTAAAAATCCTTTTTTAAAATATTTATGAATGACATCATAATCTAATTTGAATCTACCTGCATAGAATTTTTTTTCTACATACGACATCCATTTAACTTCTAGTTCTGTTGGTAATGCTTTTAAATTTGCACCTACTACATGCGTTGCGCCATCGTCATGCCATCCTGCTTTTAATAACCTGCCTCCTGTTGGAATGTATAATGAAGTGCCATCTGCTAAATAAAAATCTCCTTTTACAATTTCTGCTGGATAAGATATTGGAGCACAAGACGATGCCATCCAATCGTATTTATCACTTTGTTTCAAGTTTGGTTTCATAGATTTTTTAATTATGGAATCATTTTGACAAGAGCTAAAATTTATAGTTCCTATTAATGTTAATACTATGATGATTTTTTTTTTCATGTAAATAAGTTTCCCTTTACATAATCACTTATTCTGCATACTCTACGGTATCTGCACTTGAAATTGTAATCTTACCACCTGCATTTGTTTTTATTTCGCCACTAGCATCGGTTGTAATTTCTTGTGCTTCTTGTTTGTAGGTTGCACTAATTACTTTAATTTCTTCGCCAACTTGCTTGTCTTCGTTTAATGACGAGATGGTGTGTGTTTCGGTAATGCTCTCGGTTTTGTTTTTTCCAACATTAATATCCATATCTTCTTCTACATTTATTTGCATATTCTTTGCATTAAATGTCATGGTTTCATTTGCTGAAACAGTAATATTATTGTTAGCTGTATCTATGTAGATTGTGTTTTTATTTATATCGGTAATGGTAATACTTTCTGCTCCACTAGCATCGTTAAACTCTATAGTATGACCACTTCTAGTTCTAATTGCTTTGATGTCGTTGGTACTCGTTTTCCAGCTATCTGGTTTCGCAGCACCGTGATACAAACTTCCTAACATGTATGGTTTTTCGGCATTTCCACCTTCAAAATCAATAAGTACTTCTTCGTCTAATTCTGGAATAAACTGAAATCCTTTATCGCCACCTGCATGTGCTGTTACAATACGAATCCAAGGTGTCATTTCGCCAAGGTCTTTTTGCCAAGGGAATTGTACTTTTATTCTACCTAAACCTTCAGGATCTGCATTTTCTACTACAACTGCAGATTGACTTCTACTTACAGGAAAAGCTTCGATATTTGTATTTGGATAGGCATCAAATTCGGCAGTAATTGCTTCAAATCTATTTTGATAATCTCCATTTTCGTTATTGGTATGTGTTATACTGGTAACACGATACCTAGCACCTTCTACTTTTACAATATTACCAAGAGCAACACCAGGATTATCGCTAATTGCGGTTAATCTTACTTGTTGAATTTCGATTGCTTTCTTTTGGAGTTCAATACTTTTATCTAGCCTTGCTTTTGATTTTGGGTCGTTAAATAAATTATGCCATACTTTGGTTTCTTTAGTATAGATGGTATTGGCTTTATTACTAACAAAACCATTATAACTATTGACACCTGCGGATACTTCTTTTGCATCTTTTTCATGCACTTCGTCTAAGAGATAATCTTTGGTATAGAATTTATAATTATGCGATTTAGGCACTAAGTTTAGGTGGTATTCTTTTAAGTCAAAACCATAAGTAAGAGCAAGTTCTTTGGTTTCTGGTTTTCCGAATACTAATTTTTTACCGTTGTAATAGAACCATTCTCCATATTGAGCAGCAAGTCTACTGGCATAGACATAACAGCTTTCGTGATGTTGTACAGAGTAGTGTATTGGTTCGTCATTAATGGGTTGTATATTAAGTTCTAGTTTGGAAGTATCGTATTCTCTAAATGTTTTTTCGATAATTTCGGATATAGATACATCGTTATGCGAAGCGTAATGTGGACCATCGTCTGCTAAGAATGTAGGGCTTTGTGCTTTAATAACTACAGTATCTCCAGTATTTTGGTTGTATCCTTTTACATTTTTTACTTGCGTTACAATTCCTTTGAACTCCAATTTTTTATAACCAGAGAAAGCATCTAAGGCATCAATTTGTAAGGTAATAGATTCTCCTAAGAAGTTTTTAGTTTCGGCAGCTACTTCGGCATCCATTTTTTCTAATACATCCATACGACAAACTACTTCAAAAGTATGATGTGCATCTATTTGTTGGTGTAAAATAATTCTTTGAAAAGCCGAAATTTCTTTTCCTCCTATATAAATTTTTGTGGTTGATTGTAATGCCATAATAATATTTTATTTTTTTGACTAAATAGTATATTTTTTTTACGTCTTTAATAGTTGTCATTGATATGAGATGCAATATAGTATTTTTATTTCAAAAAAACAATAATTTGTTTTATAATGAGTTGGATTTAAATAAACAGGAAATTAATCCGTAATTGTTGAACGAATTATTAATACTTGCTCGATGTAGATTTTTGTTTGTTTGTCATTTTTATTGGCATAATTGTTTTTTTCGCATTATAAAAGGTAATTTATTATCTATAAATATAAGTATTAAAAAGTAAAAACCTCCCATCCACATTGCTGCTGCGTTAATTGGTGCGTTTAATTTCGGGAATAGTTCTACAATAAAAACAAGTATAAACGTAATTATCCCTAATACAAGGTATTTAATTGCTAAGTATGTATTGGATTGATTGTTAATAAATCTATTTTTTAATGGTTCTATTAATATAAAAAGGAATAGTATGACATAATTAAAAGCACGTGCTCGAATCATAAAAAAAATATATTTATAGCAAATAACGATGGTATTAATAATATCCAAAATTCTTTTTTAAATGTTTTTTTACTAGGTATCAACATCACAAATATAAATGCAATGAAATAGATAAATGGAAAAAGCAATATTCTGGATAAGATGTAAATATATTTTTCACTATCTGGATATATTAGTTGTTTAAAATAGGTTATAGACCAAAATAGATTAAACAGTATTGAAGAATACTTCCAAAGTTCTTTTTTATTGGTATTATTTAGATTAAAAAACAATTAATTCATTATTAATGGTACTTTCACTAAAGTAAGTGTTTTGAGATAAACCTTTATAATCTTTAGAATAACAGAGTGTTATTTTTTTATTGTTTGTTCTCCATTCATATTCTTTTCCAAAATCATTCTCAAATACTATTTTTTTATCACCAAATTGTTGTGAAAAAGTATGGGTATATTCTTGTATTTTATCAGTCCCTTTTATTTTAATAGTATAACCAACTATTATTCCTTTTTGACAATAAATATACACTTGTTCTCCTGTCAATTTTGAATGTTTGAATTTTGACAATACATAATAGGCAAAATACTCATTTCCTTCTTTTTTAAAAGTATCTAATATTTTTTCAGGTTTTCCAATTATTTCTTCTAATAAAATAGTGTTATTATTTGAGCAACTAATTAGAGAATTAGCAATTAAAAGACTTGATGATACAAGAATAGTATTTTTAATAAATTTTCTACGTTGCATTTTATTTAGATTATTGTAAGCCCTTTTTCTTTATTTCGCATATGGAGTTTTATATCAAATTCAATATTTCTTTCTCCTTTTTTAAGATCTCTTTTAAATTGTATTGCAGATGTACCATCATGTCTTAACAAGGTAACTAATTTTCCATAACCCCA
This sequence comes from Flavobacteriaceae bacterium, assembly GCA_026988355.1. Taxonomy (GTDB): domain Bacteria; phylum Bacteroidota; class Bacteroidia; order Flavobacteriales; family Flavobacteriaceae; genus S010-17. Next base: position 28,258 of record JALSLK010000074.1, on the reverse strand, counting down.
TAATTCTATTTTTAAATCTTGTTTATTAAGTGGTAATATTTTTAAATTTTCATTAAATAAGTTTGAAATACTTTGTCTTATTTCTTCTTTTCTTTGTTTGTCAAAATAAAAAGCTTTAGTCTGTAAATCTTCTTTTTCTTTTGAGATTTCTAAGAACATAGGTGCATTATGAGATTTAATAATTGCATGAATTTCTATAAATTTTCTAAATGCTTCTTGAAATAAATCTTCTTTTTTTATTTTAGATAAATCTATTGAATTTTGCCAACCATCTAAAGCAAAAGGAAGTTCAACTTCTATTTCAGTACCTATTTCAAAATACGGAAGTCCATTAACTTTACTCGTTATTTTGTTATTTTTATCAAAGTAAGCATCTGGGTTTTTAATTTCGGGTAAAAATTTTTGTTTAGTTCCTTTCCAATTGTCAAAATTAGAAACATTAAAATTAATGCTCATACCATCATTTTCTGTCAAGGTCTTATTCCCAAACCTTGGATACATTTTTCCAGTAACTCTATGTTTACCACTATTTAAAAGTATATGGTTAATAGGAACAGATCCATCTAATAATCCATCTATCGTATCCTTACCTAAAAACTTAAATACAGGAACATCATCTACCAAGATTATCCCTGAACAGTTAATACTTGGATATAATTCGTAATAAGGTTTTTTATTTTGCATCTTTATTTATATATTGAGGTTTGAATTTAATTATTTTTCATTCTAATAACACTTTCTCCGTCTATTTTATTTAAAAACAAGATAAGTTTGCCATATGCTTGAAATTCTAAATGAAAAGTTTTAACAAATAAAGGCTCTAATTCATAATCATCACTTTTAATAAGGTCAATAAACTCTTTTTCACGTAAAGGTTTTTCATTTTGTTTATAAAATAAGCAAGAAGTAATTAATTCTTCTCTTTCTTTATTAATTCTTAAAAAACAATAAGGTTGTTGTTAGGTAAATAATAACTATATAGAAATAAGGAATTTGATTTAACAAGTGTTAAAGATCTCACGATACTGTCTGTTTCCCAAACCCATTTTTCCCCAAAAGAGTTATTAATCTCTTGTTTTGCTTGTCCATATTTCTTTTCTAATTCCTTAAAAATATTTTTTTTTAATTCTAGAGTATAACCAACTATTGATTCGTTTTCAAGATAAATTATAGTTTTTTTTTGCATTAAATTCAGAGTCAAAAACGTTTCCTTTAGTATAAATATCTGGAGACTTGCTTTGTCCTAACACTTTATTTCCATGTCTAGGTACTAATTTACATTCTAATTGAAATGTTCCATTTTCTAAAATAACTTGGTTGATTGGAACTTCTCCATTATATACTCCATCTTTAGTTTGTACACCTGTCCAATTTATTAAGGGGACATCATTTACCCATATTTTCACCTGCACTAAGTTCAAATATGTATATGTAATAATATGGTTGATTAAATTTATTCATAATTTTTATTTTATTTTCCAGTAATATATTGTTTGTCTAATGTTACTTTTCATTAGATAATTTCAAAATCAGATTTCCCTTTAGGTATATAAAAAGTAATATCTATCATTAATTCTTCTTTTGTTTTTTTATTTAACAAATACAAAGCTGATTCTCCATTAGGCTTTTTAAGTGCAGCTGTTTTTCCATTAGAATAAATAAACAACAAAGTATTTTCTTTCATTATAGGCATTATTTGAAAATTTGATTCAAAATCAGAAATCAAACTAGAGATTCTAGTCTGTGCTTCTTTATTAGATAGATACATAGAGGTTACCATGTTTAATTCTCTATTTGTAATTTTTTTCTGAAATATTTCATATTTACCATTATTAATAATATTTGAAAGATTGTAATAGGTATCAAGTAATTTTTGCTTAACATCTTTAATATCGTTTAAATCACTTCCATTTTTCCAAGCCTTTAGTTTATATGGAACTTTCGCTTCAAAAACTCCATTTTTTTTAATAATTGGTAATTTTTGATCTCCTATAGGTTTTGATTGATATTCTTCAAACTGTTTTTGAAATTTGAAATCATTAGTAACATCAAATAACATTATTTTAAACCTTAAATCTGCTTTTTTATGTAATTGAATTTCTCCTACATTGGGTAACATAGTGGCAGAAATGGTTTGTTTTCCACTTTCTAATATAGCATAATTGATAGGAATAAATGTAGACACTTGGCCTTCTATATTTTGTGTAATAACTGGATAATCATTAATTCTGATTTCGAACATACAGGCAGATGCACTAAAATCAATCATATAATATGGTAATATCTTCATTTTTTTATATGTTTATCTTTGTTTGTGTGTTTCAATTAATCTATTTACTGATATTTGCTCAGGAAATGTAAGGTCTTTTGCATCATTATTTATTATATAAACAGTTGTTCGTATGCGTTGTTTATCATTAAGGGAAGAATAAGAATAACTTAAAATAATTGAAATTTCATTTTTCCTCCATACAAAACTATTATGACCATGCAATACCTCTTCTAAAGTATATGTTGGTACAGGAGTTAGTTCTTCCGGTTTCCCGTACTGTTTTTTTAATATTGTAAACAACTCTTCATTTCTATCTTCTAAATCAAAACTAAAACCAGAAATTTGATTATCACTACCTTCTTTGAGTGCTTTATAAGTATAAAATGTAACTTGATTATGCCCTAGTTCAGGTTGTTTGAATTCTATATTTTTATAGCGATATTTCTGAACTTCATATGTGGTGAATGCAGGTGTTCCCGTTGCTGGATCAACTTTATCTAAAGAAAAAAGAGTTCTTTCAGATTTTGGTATCATTACAAGAAGGTCTTCTGATAGTGTTAATTCTGATAAATCCATTCTAGATTGGGATTGACATGAACTAAAAAATACAATCATTATATAAGTAAAATATTTTAGTTTTATTTTCATCTTTAATTATTTTTGATTAAAGGGATTTGTGCTTTAAAGTCAAAGGTTTCCTCTAAACTTTTTATTACATCAAAAGGTTCTACAATAACAGCTTTCCCTTGTGCTATAATATCTTCATTATCACTGCTAGGTTTGCCTCCCCATAAAATTGTTTTTTTAGAAGAAATTCCCACTTTTCCCTTTACTATATATTCTGCAGTAATCCCATCAAACCCTAGTTTTGGTGTGTAATATAGTCCTTGATTATTATAGTTGACTCCATGACCAAAAGTTACGGCAGCAGAACCTTTAGCACTCATTTCAAAATAGCCTTCCACTTTTACAATAACTAAATTAACTTCAGCCTTAACCCACATCCCTGCTTTCAATTCAATTTTTAAAGTGTTTGTTAATTCTAGCTTAAATTTATCTTCATCTTTAACCCTACCAACTGTATTAAAGTTAAATCCTACACTAGTCTTTATGGTACTAGATAATACTAAGTCTATAAAAACATCTGCGTTAGCTTTAAAACCAAAATCATCTGTTCCTATGTCAACCCCAGTATTCATAACATTTTTCAGTTCTCCATAAAGCTTCATAGCCGGTTGTGATGCTGTTCCTCCCGTAAAAGCACCTGCGACAGCACCTACTGCTAGACATAATAAATCTATGGTCATTTCTAAACCAATGAGCGGTTCTGCATTAAATGAAATATCTACTTTAGTTCCAAGCTTATCATTTACTTTTTCTAAATTCCAAACCCCTTGAATATTAAGATTTGGTGGTTTTATTTCGAATTTCATAGGAACACCTTTAAAGCCAATATTTCTAATTTGTCCTCCAGTCTTTTTTGTAATACCTCGAGATATGTCGCCAATAGAGGAAAATAGATTATATAGTTTCTTGAATTTAGCTTCATATTCTAATTTTAGTTCTTCAGTCCTATTATATACCCCAGAATTGTTGGTGTCCCATTCGCCTTTTAAACTAAATCCAAAGGACGTGTCTTTTTGTTTCCATCTTTTTTCGGCTCCTATCTTTCCTGCTTTTCTTTGCAACTCCTTATGTTTATATGCAGGCTGATCCTTCCAAGTAACGCCTAAATCATTAGTTAAATTTAGGAAAAATTTGAGTGTCCATTTAATATCAGGATAAGCTTTTATATTAATAGTTGTTTGCTCTTTATTAGAATAATACCTACAACTATGTATATGAGCTTGGTAAACTGCAGCAGAATCTTCAAACTTATGTAATGCATTATATTTTGGCCAAATATAGTTAAGAGGTGCAGGATTTAATTTTGATAATGTAGAGTGTATCGGAAATCTTACATTGCTTCCTGGCTTTGGAATATCTACAGCTTTGATATCGGGTGACTGTATTAATATCTCTTTTTTATGTTTATTTGTATCTCTATAACAATCTTTAGTATCGAAGCCAGCAACATCTAGGGTAACAAATTTATTGCTAGATGGAGCCACCGTTTCAAAGGTTAGTGCGTAGGCATCATGTCCTACAAATTTAAATGATATATCTACTCTACGAGCATCTACATAAACTTTTTTATTACGATGACTATAATCATCTGGACTTTGAATATTATATTCTCCTTTACCTTTACTAATAATACGGTTTGGGTCTAATCCTCCTTGAGCAAAAAAATCTTTAACAGCATCTCCTCGTTGTTGTGATAAATTTTGATTAAACTCCTTTTTACCAATTACACAAGCATAGCCACTTAGATGTATTGTTGTACCTTTGTGCTCTAAAAGAAATCCTAAAATATTATTTAATATTTTTTGAGCTTTAGGTGCAATGCTATAATCTGAAAAATCAAAATGAACTGTACGGTTTATTTCTTCAGGTTTTGATTTTTTTAAACTTAAATCTGTTACTCCATCTTTAAAAATAGTTATTGGTATAGTTTCTGTTTTACCATCTTTAATTGTAGGTATTGTAACTGTTATTTCATCAAACTTACATGGCTCATGCCGTTTTGCATTTACTTCGGGTTTATAAACTTTAGTTGGCGTAATATTTTCAGATGGCTTGACTTCATTACTTACGAGTTCTTTTTTTACTCTAATAAATCTTGCATGTAAATCGTCTTTGTTATTGTCGAGAATATAGTTTCCATTATTATCTTTAACTTTGATAAAAAACTCTTCTTCAGATGAAATATTTTTCACTTTAGCCATCCAAAGATTGGTATTTCCTATTTTATATAAAGCTTCTCCGTCTTTTACTTTAATATTTTTTTGAGAAATTATTAATGTATCATCAAAAAAATAGGATCTATTATTATAGATTTCTATACTTATAGTAGATCCATTTAATCCTTCTGTACCTAACCAAAGATATACTACATCTCCATAAGCAATGGGTTTTTTTCTAATATCACTACCGTTTTCTGAACTTCGCCATTCACTTTCAATAATTTTTGGTTCTGTATAACCATTTACATAAATACCTGGATTATTTTTAAAATCTCTTTTACCAGATAAACTTGCTTCTATATAAAAAGCATAAGGACCACACAGTTTTTTGGATATTTTAAATTTATAACCTGTAGCAGATTTAATTTGGGCAACGATAATCTTACGATTATTGGTTTGTCTCATCCAAGTTAGCACTTTCTTTTTATCATCATCTGTAGTGCCTTTAATCCATTCTAAAACTTCAAATGTAGCGAACTGGTCAGGTTTAATTGTAACTTGACTACTTAAAGAACTCGATTTATTTTCATAATAAAGACCTTTGGTCATTTTTATTTTTTTTACACCTTTTGCCATTTTCTTTTATTTAGCTGTTTCGGTTATACCTTCATTTGTTTGTTCTGAACTTCCTAAATCATTTGGATTAACCATTGGATTAAGTTGTGCTTGTGTATCTTCATCTGCATTATTCATATTTTGTTGGTTGGGTTCAGAAATTTGTCCATGGTTTGTAATGGATACTACTGGAGAACCTGCAATGGCACATATTGCTTTACTATCTTCTAAAATAATATTCCCTCCATTTTTTAAAATCACATCTTTATAGTAGTCTTTCCAACCAGTAATCATAGGTTGACAAGGTTTATAACTACTACCTGTAGGTTGTAATTTACACATTCCAAAAGTTTTGGCTTCAAAAGGTTGTCCCAATTCTAATGTTGTTACTATCAATTTTTGACTTCCATCTTTATCATTTGCATACTCATATTTATGAGAGGATACTTTTATTCTATCTGGAGTAAAGCCTTGTTTACATTCGCAAATAGCACCTTGTACTACGATGTGTTTTTCGCTCATAATTTTTATTGTTTATGAAAATATTGATTTCCAAAAGGTTTTTTTACCTTCTTCGTATTCTTCTTTTTCTACGATATATTCTGGATGCCGAATATCTTCTTTATTTATAGTACTATTCAGTTCTGAAATGGATATAGTTATTTTTTTTGGTTTATTTAATTCTAAATTACACTCTAAATAAGCATGTTGTATTTTATGATTATTTGGTTTTAAAAAATAGATGGATCGATAATTGCCTTTTACGGGTTTTTTGTTTTTTTGAATTGTAGCTGGAAAATAGGAACCATTTTCTAATTCGGATCTATTTCTAGAATCTGTGCATTTTCCTTTTAATTCTATTTTAATTCTATTATTTTTTATTACTCGATTTGCTTTACGTCTTATTGTATATGCAACACTTTTTGTATTTGGCAAAATAGGAAAATCTATTACTTCATCTAATATAGGTTTATTGGCACCTTGATATATAGTATATATTTTGTTAAAATAGATATTAAAAAACCAATCATTTTGTAAATAGTATAGTAATAAATCTTTTTCTACTAATGTTTCTTCAAATTTTTCTATATAGTTATTTGCAGTTTCTCCCTGATAATATTTTAGTTTTGTTTGTTTGTGTTTTTTCCATCTTTTTAGCAATTCATCGTGATTTTGAATTTCTAGTAATAATCCATTTCTATTTATTCTAAATATTAATGGGTACAATATTTCAGTACAAGCAATTGCTAATTCATCTGCTGTTAAGCTTGGTTCTTCGTTATTAATAAATATTTTTGAGATTAAATCTACAGATACATATCTATTGTTCTCTTCATTTTTCGGATAATAACGAACACTAATTTCATATTTAATAGTGTTTTCTTTAGTACCAGATTTTATAGTTTTATAGATACCATAATTTAAGTCCTTTTTAAAAGGTTCGGAATTTAATTTACCTATGTATGGTACTACTAAAGTTTCTGGTTCTTCTTCTTTATTTAACCAAACTTCTTTTCCGTTTACAAGTCCATACCCTTTCGGTGGCAATATAAGTTCTTGTAAAAAAGGAGGTATTTTATCTCTAATTTGATCGTATGAATCTGCTCTTTTGTTGTGATATGCTATTAACTCCTTAATATCAAGCTCGTTTTTAACAGCTATAATTTCTATAGTGTCTTTAGGTTTTACTTTATATTTTCGGTGTATGTTTTGCATTTAGGTCTCTAGAAATTATCTATTATTACTGAAATATTATTTTTTGAATTTTTACAGAATATAGTGTCATTTCTTTTTTTTTGAATTAAACAGATTCTTTTTTTACTAAATATAGTATCAATTTTTAAGTAGTTTATTAATAATGTGTCTTTTTTTAGATCTTCAATAGTATATTCTAAAAAGCCTTCAGGTTTATTGAGTAGCGTCTTTACTAGTTTTGATTTTTTATAATAACTATGTGTTTTAATAGCAACTTTTCCAAAAGGCGAATTAACAAAACCGTTTGCATTATAAGCATATTTATCAGAAACTATTTTTCCATTGATTAGTTGTTTTTTAGTAGATGAACAACCAAAAACTAAAAAATTAAGGGCGAATAATATGTTCAATTTTATTAGGTATTTCATGAGATTCACGTTTTCTAATTATTATTAAAATATAATTTGGTTTTTCAGTTGACTTCTTAGACATTTCAAGTATTTTACTCATTATTTTTTTTGTTTCATCATCCGAAGTATTAGATTTTGAATTTCCAGAATTAACAATTCCAAAACAACCTTCTGATGCTGCAAGTACAGTTCTTTTAAGAGATTCATTATAATAATAACCTCCAACATGTATCATTATGCCGGCAGTAACATCTTTTTTATCTCTGTACCCTAAATCTACAGCATCTTCATTAGGATGAGCATGCATTACTTCGGAGCCATGTTGGGTTAATTTAATAGCAGGTGTGTCATTTTTAGTACCCTTATATGGATAAGCTATCATATAGTTGCCTCTAAACCAATTTTTTTTGGCATCCTTTGGCTCAAAACCAAAATTAGATAGAATTAATTTTTTGGCACTATAATCAGATTTTTTCACAGCAAAAGCATCTCTTGTAACTTGAAATTTTAAAATTATTTTTTTTGTTTGTGAATCAGTTAATTTTGCTTCATAAGTATCAATCTCAGTATGTTCTTCTTTACCTCCTCCTACCCAGCCAATAATTCTTTGGGTAGCTCTACCAACTTTTTTTTTTGTTATTTCAATTATAGGATAGCCAATTAAAGTTAATACTTCTCTTTCGATTTTTACTGGACTACCAAATTTAACATCCGCCATTCGTTATAACTTTTTTATTGCTAATTAGTTTAATATCTCCATCAATAGCATCAATAGTCATGTTATCTGCATATTTTTTAAATGTAGCACCAACAATAGCGTTATACTTATTATTTGCGATAACTTTATAATTTTTTGCGAATCTTCTAATTGCCATAATTAAAATAATTTACTTTTTTCTGCACTATTAATATTTATTGTTTTACTACTTTGTATGGTCATATCATCTTCGGCACTAAACATTGTTATCTCATTAGCAAACTCATCTGATGTAGTAGATTGTCGGCTAAAATCTTGATCGATAATATCTTCTCTATTATCCGAAATTTCCGTCATATTTCCAGCTGCATTTAATAGCATGTCTTTGTTTGCTATTACAGCTACATTTTGTCCAGCACTAACCGTAATGTCATTTCCAGCAGTAATATTAATATTGTTACCAGCATTAATATTAATGTCTTTTAATGCATTGATACTTATAGTCTCGTTAGCAGTATCAATAATAAAATGATTTCCTTTTATGTCTGTAATCGTAATACTCTCAGCTCCATCAGCGTCGTTAAACTCTATAGTATGACCACTTCTAGTTCTAATTGCTTTGATGTCGTTGGTACTCGTTTTCCAACTATCTGGTTTTGCAGCACCGTGATACAAACTTCCTAACATGTATGGTTTTTCGGCATTTCCACCTTCAAAATCAATAAGTACTTCTTCGTCTAATTCTGGAATAAACTGAAATCCTTTATCGCCACCTGCATGTGCTGTTACAATACGAATCCAAGGTGTCATTTCGCCAAGGTCTTTTTGCCAAGGGAATTGTACTTTTATTCTACCTAAACCTTCAGGATCTGCATTTTCTACTACAACTGCAGATTGACTTCTACTTACAGGAAAAGCTTCGATATTTGTATTTGGATAGGCATCAAATTCGGCAGTAATTGCTTCAAATCTATTTTGATAATCTCCATTTTCGTTATTGGTATGTGTTATACTGGTAACACGATACCTAGCACCTTCTACTTTTACAATATTACCAAGAGCAACACCAGGATTATCGCTAATTGCGGTTAATCTTACTTGTTGAATTTCGATTGCTTTCTTTTGGAGTTCAATACTTTTATCTAGCCTTGCTTTTGATTTTGGGTCGTTAAATAAATTATGCCATACTTTGGTTTCTTTAGTATAGATGGTATTGGCTTTATTACTAACAAAACCATTATAACTATTGACACCTGCGGATACTTCTTTTGCATCTTTTTCATGCACTTCGTCTAAGAGATAATCTTTGGTATAGAATTTATAATTATGCGATTTAGGCACTAAGTTTAGGTGGTATTCTTTTAAGTCAAAACCATAAGTAAGAGCAAGTTCTTTGGTTTCTGGTTTTCCGAATACTAATTTTTTACCGTTGTAATAGAACCATTCTCCATATTGAGCAGCAAGTCTACTGGCATAGACATAACAGCTTTCGTGATGTTGTACAGAGTAGTGTATTGGTTCGTCATTAATGGGTTGTATATTAAGTTCTAGTTTGGAAGTATCGTATTCTCTAAATGTTTTTTCGATAATTTCGGATATAGATACATCGTTATGCGAAGCGTAATGTGGACCATCGTCTGCTAAGAATGTAGGGCTTTGTGCTTTAATAACTACAGTATCTCCAGTATTTTGGTTGTATCCTTTTACATTTTTTACTTGCGTTACAATTCCTTTGAACTCCAATTTTTTATAACCAGAGAAAGCATCTAAGGCATCAATTTGTAAGGTAATAGATTCTCCTAAGAAGTTTTTAGTTTCGGCAGCTACTTCGGCATCCATTTTTTCTAATACATCCATACGACAAACTACTTCAAAAGTATGATGTGCATCTATTTGTTGGTGTAAAATAATTCTTTGAAAAGCTAGAATTTCTTTTCCTCCTATATAAATTTTTGTGGTTGATTGTAATGCCATGTTTTTTTAATTTTAATGTAAATCGTGTTTAAATTGTTATAATCTGTACGATTTACAAATATTTTTTAACCTTAGATTATCTTTAATCTCTCAAGACTTCTCTATTCATAATTGCACACTGTAAGGTTTTATTTTTACCAAATATTTGTTTCCAACAGATAACAAATGTTTAAATTTATCTACTGCGTGTGCTATGTTTGGATTATTTATATAGCAATAATAAAAATAATTAGTATAAAATACTATTTTATTTTGTATTCGTAGATAAAAAACTTGTAAGTGTTTTTTTTTTAAAGCTTATTTTTCTTTTTAGACTTTTTTGTATTTTAATTAAATACCAATACCAATTTTTATTATTACTGGTAAGATAAATTAAACTGTAATAAGGAAAACTTATTTACATTTTTGCTGGCCAATTATTTGTAAAAGTTGTCCCTTTCATAGAAACTTCTTTTGCAGAAATTACTATTCTAGTTTTAAGTGGTTGAGAATCTATAGAATTAAAGTCTTCGGTGTATTTTAAACAATACGCTTCTTTAAATTCAACAGTTTTAAGACTAGACAAGTTGTCTCTTTTGTAGAAGACTATTTTTCCGTCTTTTGACATGTTTGAAGAAATTGCCCATTCTAAAAAATCTGTTTTTCCAGTTGACTCAATAAGAATACTTATTTGTCCTCCTTTAGGTTTTTGTGATGGTCTTCCTGTATAATCTGCTCCTTGTTCAAAAGAAAAATTACAGTCTAATACATTCATCTCATCATCATCTATACTTAATTTTGCTAAAAATGACATAGTAAAAGTTTTTATGAATTATTAATACATTGATATTTTGATGTTTAATTATTGTGAGAAATTATTAAACATCAAAGAGAGTAATTGAAGTACTCTCTTTGAAAAGATCTTTTAAATCTATGAGTTTAAACCCATTTATTTACATGGAATCCTACACCTAACGCTATTTCTCTTGCTGAGATAACAAACGTTTCGACCATTGGATTTTTTCCAGTTGCATCAAAATTTTCACGATATTTAACCATGTATCCTTCTGTAAATTTAAGTTCTTTAGATGTAGCATCTGTATCTCTTTTTAAGAATACAATAGAACCATCTCTACGTTCAAAATTGTTAAACATCCAATCCGAAAGACTAGTGTCTGCCGTAGATTCTACTCTAATGTAAACTTTACCTCCTCTAGTTACAGAAGAAGGTCTTCCCGTTGCATCTGTCTCTTGAAAAAGTTCATAGTTACAAGATAATACGTTGTACTCTTTTCCGCCTACTTTTAATTTTGCTTTAAATGACATAATAAAAAAATTTAATAATTAAAAAATGTTATAAATATATATAATAAGTTACAAACTTAAATAAAATATATGAGTATGACAAAAAAAATGAGGTTTAATTTGTATTACGACTCTGTGTTTGTTATAAAAATAACAATGAAAAACCTAAGTTAGGTAAAAATTACATACCTTTATCCAAAATTTTAGAATATTTGTTAGACATCACTGAATTAATCTTGTGATGTTTTCTAATATAATGAGCTAGAATTTGACAAAAAAGCAATGATTTTTTAATTTAAATTCAAAAAAAAATACATTAATCACTATGATGGACTACAAGTTATCAAATAAATTGGAAGAAGTAATTCATATTTCGCAAGCTTTAGCAAAAGAGTACGCACATGGCACTTATTCGTCAGCACATCTCTTAAAAGCACTAATGCACAAGAACATTGGAATGTTAGAGTATATAGAAGGTATTGGCCAAGATGGTTATTTTGTTGATGAATGGGCAGAGGTACGTTTAGAATCTTTACCAAAAACATCTCGAATTCCAGAAAACCCATCGGCAGATGATTTGGTAGAAGCAGTTTTTTATGAAGCGGATAATATTAAATTGAAGTTAGGAATAGATGAAGTTAATGAATATTGTTTATTAATTGCGATTTGCACACCAGGAGTTGGATTTACTTACGAGCAATTAAAGACTTTTCCACTAACACCGAATGAGGTTATAGAAAACCTTGGAGGAGAACAAAATAATTCAGAAAATAAAAATACAACAGGAACTTTATCCAATGCAACAGCTAAAACAGGAACAAGTATACTATCTCAATATTGTATTAATAAAACACAATCAGCACAAAATAATTCTTTAGAGAAAATTTCTGGAAGAGATGCAGAAATCAAAATGATTACCGAAATTTTGGGAAGAAAATCAAAGCCAAATGTTTTAATTATTGGAGATCCTGGAGTAGGTAAAACGGTAATGCTTAATGCGTTATCTTACGCAACTATAAGCGAAAATGTACCAGATCATTTTAAAGATACTAAAGTGTTTGAATTGGATTTTATTAATTTAGTATCTGGAGCTGGTTACAAAGGAGAAATTGAAGATCGATTTAAAAAAGTGTTTACAGAAATAAAACAATTTAATAAACCAATTTTATTAATTGATGAGATAAATAACATTAGTAGTAAAGATTCTGGAAATCAAGGTTTGGTAAATATTTTGAAATCAGAATTAGTAAAGGGCGAAGTAACTGTAATTGGAACAGCAACAAACGATTCCTTTAGAAAGCATGTAGAATCTGATGAAGGATTAGCACGTTTGTTTGAGGTGGTGCGATTAATAGAACCAACCGAAGAAGAAGCACATAGAATGATTAAAAATGCAATATCTTATTATACAGAACATCATAAATTAGAAATAGATTCAGAGTCTATAGTTGAAGCAATTAGATTAGCAAAAAGATATAATAAAGAACGGAGTTTGCCAGATTCTGCTATTGATTTAATAGATAGAACCATGTCTGCTGCTAAATTTATGATAGAAACTTCTGTAGAAGGAATTAAATTACTAAAAGAAGAGTTGAAAGAACTTAAAAAAAGTAAATTAAAAGCAGACGAGCTAATTATAGAACAAAGTTGGTTGTATGCTCAGATGAAGAATAAATTAAGTTATTTACTTTTTACAGAACTTAAAGAAGAAGATCATTTCGAAGATATTAAAACACCACAAGAAGGTTTTAAAACACTAAGTCGTATTTTAGATAGTTTAAATAAAGTTGCATCAAAAGAGAAAAAAGAAGTTACAAAAAGTGATATTGCATCAACAATAGCGAATAAAACAGGAATTCCGATGGGTAAATTACAAGCCGATGAAAAGGAACGACTGTTAAATATGGAAGATCAATTACGAAAACGAGTTATTGGTCAAGATCATGCAATAAAAGTAATTACAGAGGCAGTTTTAGAATCTCGTTCAGGTTTGAGTAAGCCAGGTTTACCAACAGGTTCGTTTTTCTTTTCAGGACCAACAGGAACAGGTAAAACAGAATTAGCAAAAGCCTTAGCAGAGTTTTTATTTCAAACAGAATCTTCGATTATTAGGTTAGATATGTCCGAATTTAAGGAAGAGCATTCCGCAGCATTATTATATGGAGCGCCTCCAGGATATGTAGGTTATGAAGAAGGAGGATTATTGGTAAATAAAATTAGAGAAAAGCCATATTCAATTGTCTTATTTGACGAAATTGAAAAAGCCCATCCATCTGTATTTGATATATTTTTACAGATATTGGATGAAGGAAAATTACACGATAGACTAGGTAAAGAAGGCGATTTTTCAAATGCAGTAATCTTATTTACTTCTAACATTGGGAGTGATCATATAATCGATTCTTTTGGAAAAGGAGTAGTACCAAAATCTAGCGATTTACTCGAAATGATGTCTAGCCACTTTAGACCAGAATTTTTAGGAAGATTAACCGAAATAATTCCATTCTCTCCAATAACAGAAAATGTGGTTGAAAAAATATTTAAAATTCAACTTAAAGACTTGTATAAAGCCTTAGAAAAACTAGAAATGAAATTGAAAATTTCGGATAAAGCAATAACATTTTTAGCGCAAAAAGGATTTACTCCAAAATACGGAGCAAGACCATTAAGAGGAGTAATTAGAAGCGACATAAGATCTCCACTCTCTAAAATGATTATTTCAGGAAAAATTACCAAAGGCGCAAATATATCTCTAGATATAGATAAAAAAAACAATTTAAAATGGAAATATTAATACCTAAATAATTAGGTTTTATTAAAAAAATATTTATATTTGACGTAATTAACCATTTAATTTAACAATATCATGGAAACATATGGATTAGGAGGAACTGAAGTAAAAACGGATGCTAATGAGGCAATTCAGGCGATTCCACAAAACAGAACATTACTCGTAGAAAAGTTAACACAAGATCAACCAATAAAACCTGTTGTAGTTAAAGGTTTAAAAACAGTAGAAGATGTATTTCAACATTTTGACCCTAAGGTAGAGGTCGAATTTGAAGATGCAGAAGGTGTTTTGAAAAAAGAAGAATTAGGATTTAGTAATCTAGGAGATTTTGGAGGAAAAGGAATCACAAGACAAAGTAAGTTTTTAAAGAACTTAAATACAGAAAAAGACCAATACATAAAAGTTATTAAGCAATTAAAAACAAATAAAATTTTAAAAGCAGCATTAACAAATCCAGAAGCAAAAACAGCTTTATTAGAATCTATTAAAGCATTATTAACCGAAATTGAAGAAAAGAAATAATATATGGCATCATCATCTTTAAAAAAGACAGAACATCAATCGGTAGAAAATCCATCTGCACATTTAAAAGAGAATAGTGAAAAACTTGCAAAATATGGAGGGTTTGATTTGCTTGAGGCTTGTATAGAAGGTGTTCAAAATATGAATCCTGAGAGAAAGGCAAGAAAAAAGATTTTTTTATCCGAAAACTCAAAGAAAGAAGAGAGAGAAACTCTAAAAAAGACGCTAGAAATATGGGCGTCTGTTTTATCTGGAAATGAAAGTATACCAGACATGGTAAATCAATCCGAAGAAAGTGCTAAAGTGGCAAATATTTCTTTAAAGAAAAATCTTAAAATTGCGTTAGACGAAACACACGATTTAGAACGATCTTATCGATCGATGGCTCTATTTTATAAAAACACAGAGTCTAGTAAGTTAAAGAATATATCCATTGTAAATGCAGAATTAGATCAAATAAAAGATTTAGATAATACTCGTTTTATTGACGCAATAGCAGAAGAATTAAGATCTACTTATGACCGATTAGATTTAAGAGAAAATTACGGTTTGTTAGTATTACCAGGTTATTTAGGGTCTAATAAAGTAGTAGAGAAATGGGCGAAAATAGCTTATGAAAATAAAGCAATGTTGGTTACAGATTTTGTACACTTAGATGAACCAGATGATGTAATGGAGATGTTTGAAGCAGCAAATTTAACAGGAGGAGATAAATATCGTTCTAATGTTGTTATGGCTTGTAACTGGTTAGTAGGTAGAGGTAAAGTAGACGAAGTAGGAGAAGAGGATGATTTATTTATACCGCCTTCTACTGCATTGGCAGGAAAAATATATAACACGTTAATGTCACAAGTTACTGCAGGTAAAAAGCATGGTGGTATTAATGAAATAGATGGTGTGCGATTTGACCTTAAAAAAAGTGAGATATCCCAATTAGAGAAATTAGGATTGGTACCAATGGTTAAAGAATACGGAAAAGTTATGGCATTTTCTGCAAAAACCTTATTTAATGGAGATAATCTAGGGCTACAAACCTATTCGGTAGTAAGAGTATTTGATTATGTAACAAAAGTATTAATGGATTTTCTTAATAGAAGAGCTTTTGAAAATTTTAACGCCAGAACTAGAAAAGAATTAATGGGACAGATTGTAAAATTTCTAGATAATATTACTGGTCCAGATAAATTAATTGAAGATTTTTCTATTAAAAGATTTGAGCAAGATCCAAATCAAAAAGATAGAGTTCATTTGGATATTCATATGAAACCATATTTTCCAGCAAAGAACTTTCTAATAAAAATGGAAGGACAAAAAGGAGATAATGGAAATGAATGGGATTCTGAATATGAGCAAAAATAATTGAATATAGAAAGTCAATATTATAAAAAAGCCCGAAATTTATTTCGGGCTTTTTTTGATGTCAAACTCAGGTTATTAGTTAGAATTTGCTCTAGCAACGTATAAATCACGTTTAGTTTGCTCTAAATTTCTTCTACAAGATTCTAGTTCATCTTTATATTCCGTTATGGTATTTTCAGAATCTTTTAAATCTCTTAATTTATCTTTTGCTTCTTCTAATTCTACATATAATTTAATAATACTTGTATACATATCGTATTTATAGGTAGAGTCTTTCGTAGGAATAGTTTTTTGTAAATCGACCAATCTAGAACTAATTAAATTTTTCTGATAAGAAATATTTTGACCAGGAATATCTAAAGAGTCAATCATGTTTTTTACTACCGTCATTTCTACAGCAAATTTACTCTGAAATCGAATTTCTTTTTTAATAGATTTTGCCTGTGACTTTAATAACTGATTTTCTTTCTTTGGAACTTTAAAGTTAAAAAATACCAAAGCGATAATAGTAGATACAGTTAATAAAAAAAGTAAAATAAACTTTATAAAACGACTTCTTCTTTCTTTAATATTTTTAGGTTTCATGTGTGTTTTTCTTAATTCTGTTAATTGTTAATCTAGTAGAAAACTTCTCCTACCTTGCACTTCTTTCTTATTTTCTACAATTTCTTCTTTTACAAAAATATGAGAATTTTCTTTATTACCAATGTAATCCAATTCATTTAATCTTTTAAATAAAGACAACATTAATCTTGTAAATGAAGAAACTTTGTAAAGAGAATCGTTAATATCTGTGTGTATATATTCTAATTCAATCATACCAATTAAAACATTTTCGAAAGCACCTTGATTTAAATCACACCAATCCGTAAGGTAGTTTAAGAGGTCTTCTTTACCAGTTCCGATAAATACATCTAGGTTACTTTTTATAACCCTTGCTAATCCCATAAGTTTGAGAATCATTTTTACTGGAGATTCGTTTTTATCTTCAATTCGATACTCCGAAATTATCATATTCAAATAATGCAAAACTTTTTGCGATAAAGCTAGCACCATGTGTGCTAAATCGTTTGTTTGTTTTTTCTGAAATATTTTTTGAATAATATGTGTCGTATACGCTTCCATTTTATTTAAGAACGTACCTATTTCGGTATAGACAAATTTTAAATCTGCATGACTTTGAATAGAAGTACATGGAGGTATAAAATTTTCGTCTAAAGTTGGCACTTCATTCTCTAACGAAATTTTACCAAGCGTTACATGAAATAATCCCATTTCTTGTTTAGATATTTCTGTTTTTGGTAAAACATCTAATTTATACTCTGGTAATATGTATGGATGCCGTGGTGGTTCTTCGTCTGGGTCGGAGTTTCCAATAGGAATTCTTTTTGTTGGATTTACCGTTAGTACGACATACCAAGCATCTTCATCTTTATTAATACTATATTGTTGTTTTAGTATATGGCCAGATTGTTCTAATAAGGCTATTGTTTCTTTATTGATATCTATTTGATAACCTCCTAAAGTAATAGCACTACATTTATTTAATTGTACTTCAATTGTAGATTGCCCATCAATTGATACCGAAAGGTCGATAGAACTACCGTCTTCCGAAAAATCTGGAAGTAGTCCAAATTTAGTTGGTGTTAGGTATTTTTTTTCTGAATTATTAATAATAGATACAATAGAATTTTCAAAATCAATAAAGTGATCTTTATTAATTTTCATTCCATCTATCCAATTTACACGATGACTATATTTTGATTTCATAATTAGATTTAAAAGTTACCAAATACCAAGATTACGATATTTTAAAGAAACTGTTTTTATACAATTTGAGCCTTTATCTCTATAAAGAGTTAATGATTTAATTCTGATTTTTTTGCCATTAATTTTCTGACAAAATACTAAAAAGGTGGTGTTTTTACCATCAACAACTATAGATTGGTTAATGTTGCCACACATATATTCGCTAAATTGATTAGGTTTCATTCTACCTTTTGCAACCAACAATAACTTCTTTTTAAATTCTGCTTCATTAATAAACGGCACAATTACCTTTTTTGGAGATTTTTTAATTTTTAGTTCTTCCACTTTTTTTGGATTCTTTTTGATATTCCAAACTACAGGCATTGGCTTTTCTTTTATTATTGGAATTTTTGAAATTTCTTCTTTTTCTATCGGAAGCACTCTAATTCGCTTTTTAGCAATGTGCTTTAAATCTCCATTTACAATTAGTGAAACTGTTTTTAGACCTGGTGTTTTGTATTCGTACTTTGCATATCTTGTTTTGGCATCTACTCTTGCATTTTCGCCAAATCGCCATTCCCAAGTAGAAGCATTAAATGTAGAATCTTTTACTCTTAATACTTGTCCAACCATAATACTTTTTGGCAATGAAAATTTTGGTTTTTTATCTGGATCTAGTAATTCAATTTTTTCTTTTATCGTAATCGTTTCAATTTTTTCACAAAGATCGTTTACAATTAGTCTAATTTTATACTCCCCTGGTTTGGTAAATATATGTATTGGATCTTTTAATGTTTCGGCTTCTGTACTATCACCAAACTTCCAATTCCATATTTTAGCACCCTCAGTTTCATCAATAAATTTAACGAGTTCTCCTTGTCTAAATTCTTTGGCGTTAATAGAAAAAATTACTTCTTTACAAGGAATTTGTTTGTAAAACCGATATGCTAATGCAGATGCAGAAACTAAAAAAACAGTTATAAAAAAGAACATTACATTTTTATCAATATGTTTTGACATGTTATTTTGCTTGTTCGTTGTCATAAATTATTATTTATATAATTTCTCAATTTACTAATTTAATTCTATATGGAAATACACTTAAAGAATTTTTTTCCAAAAATAGTAATAAATTACTATTAATAGATTCCCATTCATGATTTTCTGTATTATTTTTAGAATTAGGGTATAATAAAATTTCAACGCATTGAATAGATCCTTTATTTAGTGCAATATCATTTATATATCCTCTAGTAATTTCTACTTTCTTAATTTTAGTATCGTATAATTCATAACACAAAGCTTTGATGTCTTCTTTAGTAACAATTCTATCTCTAGAAAGTAAAGATCTTCTATAAGCATTAAGACGTTCTTTCATACTTAAATCACTTTGACCTCCATAGCTAGGTGTCATTAAAAAACTACTTCTCTGTTTTACACCAACTCCTTTGTAGATTTCCAAACTACTCCCAGACTTTATACCATTAGCCATTTTTCCGTTTGTTGTCCAATATTCGACCAATATATTTTCTTTTTTCTTATGTGGTTTTAAAAAAACATAATTCGTTTCGCTAGTTTCGTTAGAGATTTCTTGTACTTTTTTTTCTAATAAGGATATTAATTGATTCAAATCTTTCAAATTAGATTGTAAAAAATCATTGTTAAAAAAAGAAAAGGAGGCACTCTCGTCTTTAAGTAATTCGATTAAATGGACAATGTATTCTTTCGCCTTACGATGCTCTAATTTTCCAACATTATCACTTCTTACAATATAAGTTCCTTTCTCAATATTAGTATCATTTTTTAAACTGGATTTATAAACATCTCCTTTGGTGTTCATTATAGATTTCATATCTAAAAAAGAATCTTCTGATTTAATCGGAATGATATCAATAAATTCTTTCATTTCATAGGTAAAATCTTTTAATTCGCGATTTAAGACAGGAAATGAGTTTAAAGAACAAAAAACACTTTTTAACGAAGAATTACTAATAATTCTAGGAAACTCTACTTTTATCCAAACAATATCGTCATCTACTTTTATTTTATTACTTTCAATAACATTTTCTAATTCTTCAAATTTTGATTTTTTTACACCTTTATTTTTTTTAGACTTTACCGTAATATAATGTTTGCTATAGACTTTATTTGTTTGCAAACAAATATTACTAGTTTTAGTAGAAGTGTCATTAAAGATAACATCTAAATTTATTTTTCGATACTCGGAAGTGTTATAAAACCCTTCAGAAACATCCATTTCTTTACCATTAACGAACCATTTTGTGTTTTTTAAATGATGATAAAACAAATCTTTATCAACAACATCTTGCAATTCAAAATAGAAAGAAATGTCATTTAATTCAACCGATTTTGATTCTTTTAAAAGACCAAGGTAAAGAGTTGAAGGAGGTAAGCCATTTATATTTTGTGCAATTTCCTTTTTATTTTTTTTGGTATCAATTTCTAAAATTTGATCACCAGCAGCAATAAATTTAATATTAGCATCTATTAAATTAAAATCTTGTACAGGAGAAAAATAGATATTTTTATATTTTACAGAAGTATTTTTATACGAAAATTTCTTTTTAAAGTAAAATAAATATTCTGGTTTTATTAAGGTTTTTTGTTCGATAGGTTCTGCAAACAAAATAGCGTGAGCAGGTTTGGCTCCATATACGGTTTCTGGAGTCATTAATTGAATTAATTTTTCGGTAACTCGAGTTTGTGATTCATGAATTTCCCCAGATATTTTTTCAATTTCTGAAGCACAAGCAGCTATAAGTAATGCTACAATAGGATCAAAAGACATTTCAATTTCATTAGCAGCTACACCCCAAAGTGAAGCAGCTTTTTTAATCATTCTGTTTTTAATCTGTTCTTTCGTATTTTCTTTCATAATCTCTAATAAGATAGTGGGCCAATGAAGAAATATTCAATATATGAAAAATCTTCATTCGTTTTTTTAACTTTTCCTTTCACAAGAATATCTACCTTTTTTTTCATTCTAGCACCATTAATTTCTTGCTGTTTCACTTTAACATTAACACTAAAATTAACCAATCTTTTTTCGTGTTTTTTTAACGAATTAAATAAAGATTCAATAATAGCTTCTTTAAGATTGGTAATACTTTTTAGATTATCAAAATCAATGCTCCAAATAGAGCAGCCAAAAGATTCATCGAAAGAACACTCTCCAAAATAGGAAGTAGCAACCAAATGTATATTATGCGCAATAGATTCGTTAATACTACATTTGTTATGTTCGCTATTCGTAATAAGATTTATTGCTTTTAAAGGCAAAGTATAGTACTTGTTATGCATCAATTTTAAATATTTGGATGATATAATCTTAAGAAACACAAAAGTATTCAGTTAATATGATATTTCCAAGAAAAGAGGAAGAAATAATTTAACTATAAAATAGGAAGAAATTCTTTTTACTATCGGTATTAGTATCTTAATATTCTTTGTGTTGTAATGCAAACAGGATCTAATTTAATTTGCGAAAAATAGATATATTTATACAACACTTAAAATTAAGAATGCTTTAATTTTAACGTTAAAAATCACTTTGGCATTTTTTTTGATTTGAGAGTATAAAAAGTAAAATGTTTTTCGTATGTTTACAGGCTACTAGAAGAGCTAAAAATAATTATATTAATTTAAAAACCAGTTTATGAAAAAAATATTTTTAATCTGTTTGTTATTTGGAATGGCAGTGGTGTCATTTGCACAAAATTCAAATCTAAAAAGCAAAATTGTAGAAGAAGGAACTTCTATTACAGTTGAAGGAGCCGTAGTTGCCATTAATGGTACTTCGTTAGCCGAAACAACGAATAAAAATGGAGAGTTTATTATTAACAATATACCGCTTGGAGAGCAAATTGTTACGGTAAGTAAAAAAGGATATGAAACAAAAATCTTTATACTTAATATAGAAAAAGGCTTGGTTTTTAAAGTAGATAAAATTGAAGTTGTAGTAACAAAAAAATTAAAAAAAGCTCGTAAAAAACTAAGAAAACAGCATGAAAAAGAGCAAGAAGAAAGATTAAAAAAGGTTAGAAAGGAAACGGCAAAAGCAGAGAAGGAGAAAAAAAAGCTAGAAAAAGAATTAATTAAGCAAAAAGAGAAAGAATTAAAAGAGTTAGCAAAAGAAAGAAAAAAGAGAGAAAAAGAAATTAAAGCATTAGCAAAAAATAATAATTCGGATGTAAAAATAGATTACAAATCTATAGTAAAACCAAATGACACACAAACTGTTAGTACGAGCGATGTCGATGTTAATATAGTAGAGCCACTAAATGAAACGCAATTAAAATATGCAAAAATCTTAGGCATAGATGCAAATGCTGTTGCAAATACGATGCTATACGAATTTATTGATAAATGGTCAGGAACAAATTATTTGATTGGAGGCGAAACTAAAGATGGAATAGATTGTTCCTCTTTTACGCAACGCCTTTTTACCAAAGTGTACGATAATTATATTGAAAGAACAGCGGAAAAGCAATTTAATTCCCGTTTCACCGATAAGTTTTCGGATAGAACAGCATTGAAAGAAGGAGATTTGTTATTTTTTAAATCTTTTAGTGATCCAACAAAAATAAGTCATGTAGGTGTTTATTTACAAAATGGTAGATTTGTTCATTCTACATCTAGCAAAGCAAAAAGTGGGCTTAATGGAGTTCAAATAAGCAATTTAACAAATCCAAAATGGGCGCAAAGATTTGTAGCGGGTGGACGAAGATTATCAAGTGGTAATTAATTAGAAATAATTTATGGGAGCAGAATCACTTAAAGACATTGTAAACGAGTTAGTTTCTGTTTATCAAAATATTAAGGCCGAGGTTTTAATTGCTGAAATACAGGAGAAATCCGATTATACAATAGATGATTTTGTAATTAATAACCAAAGTACATTTACCAGATCTTATCGAAGAGATATAATTAGTGCTAATGATACCAGTATAGATTCTCATATATCTATAAATGTATCCAGAAGTGGTATGTACGATTATTTGCCAGAAGGATTATTTCATGTAGAAAAAGAAAAACAGAGAAAAAGTTCGTATGCTCAACGAAGAAAAAATTTCAAGGAGCAAGAAAAAAATGCAAGATCTTTTTTTAAACCATTTGAAAATGAATTTTTTAATCAAAGATTAGAAATAGAAGTAAATGAAAGGAGTTTATTGGATAATTTTTATAATCTAAAAGATGATTTTTTAATAGATTTTTGGAAAATAGATAAAAAATTACCTAGAGATTATATACTAAAATTAGTTAAATTATTACCTTATCGACATAAAATTGTTGGCGATTTTGAATTAACGAGACTATGTTTAGAAAAAATATTGAATGAAACCGTAGTTTTTAAAAGAAAATTCGGAAATTTGCAGCAAGAAAAAAAAAGAACTTCCAGAACAGAATATAAATTAGGAGTTGATATGGTACTGAGTAACGATAATGCAAAAGTATTGCAACCACTTTTAGATGTTAAAATTGGATCAATTGCAGAGTATAAAATTGATGGCTACCTAAAAAAAGATGGAGTTTCTAAATTTATTGAAATTTTTTATGACTATTTTATTCCAATAGAAATAGAAGTAACTACACAGTTTATAGTAGATAGAGAAAGTGGATTTTTATTAAATAAAGAGAGTAACCCAATAATGGGAATTTCGACCAAATTATAATGTATAAATGGGAATTCTAACAAGTTTATTAAACGGAGGGGCATTTAAGCTTAGTATTGTATTTTTTATTGTAGGAACATTAATAATGATGTTAATGGGTAAATTACGTAAGGTATTTACAAAAAGCAAAAAAAAATCTATTATTTATGCCATAGTAGCTTTATTGGTATTTGCAATAACAGCGCTATTGAGTTCTAGTAAAGTTTTAAATGATACACCGCTAAATAGTTTTTTTGGTTTTCAACTGGTGTTTTTTGGTTTAGGTATCTTACATATTTATACCATGCGAAAATATTTTAAAGATTTATCTAAAGAAAGAACTGATTTTTTTTCAGAGTTTCTATTTACCATAGTTATTATATGTATAGGTCTTATTGGATTTTATAATGTAGTACATCGATTTAAACCATCTTTTGGCTTGATGTATTTATCTTCTGCAATAGCATTTATAATTCCAATTTTATTTTATAAAATGTACGAATTTACGATGTTAATACCAGTACCTATTTATAAAAAATGGATTTATCCGATAGATGAAAGTATTAAAGACCCAACAAAAAACGAATTAAAAAACCCTTTGGTCATTAGTTTTGAATTTCAAAAATATTTTAATAAAAATGACATAACAAATTTTAGAGTTAAGGCGCCAGAAAATATGGAGTTTGGAAAATTATTCTATTTCTTTATTAATGATTATAACGAAAGACATGCCGAAAGCAGAATAGAATATATAGATGACAATAATCAACAACCTTATGGATGGATTTTTTATTACAAGCCAAATTGGTGGAGTTTTATAAGACATATTGATTTTACAAAAACAGTATCATCAAATAGCTTAAAAGAAGACAATGTAATTGTTTGCCGTAGAGTTGAAGAAAATTAAAGATATTAATTTATCAAAAAAAAATGTTTTTTTTTTGACTATTAAATAAATTTAATTATATTTGTTGCATATTTATATTTATATATACAATTTTTTATTAATCATTTAAATTTTAATTTATGTCATTTAAAGCAATTTTAAAAGTAGGAGGAAAAGAGTACAACGTATTAACTTCAAACTACGAATTACACCAAGAAACAGACGCAACAGGAAGACCATCTTCTATTACTAGAGGAGGTAAAATTTATTTAGGAGTTGAATCTACAGCAGATACAAGTTTATCAGACTGGATGTTCAATAACTTTGAACGTAGAGATGGATCTATTGTATTTTTGAAAAGAGATACAGAAGCTACATCAAAAGAGTTAAAGTTTACAGAAGGTTACATGGTTAAGTATCGTGAAAACTTTGATGCAACTGGTAAAAATCCAATGGCTGAAACATTTGTTATTTCTGCAAGAGTAATAGCAATGGGTGCAGGAGAGCATGAAAATGATTGGGTATAGTATCCAATTACCATAAAATATTTAAAAGATTGTCTGAAAAGACAATCTTTTTTATTGCACGATACTTTTAAAATCTTTCCAATAGTTAGGATAAGATTTACTTACAACCTCAGAATTATTAATAATTAATGGAATTTTTAATGACAATGGAGCAAAAGCCATTGCCATTCTATGATCGTCATAAGTATTAATTTTTACCGATTCAAGATTCACACTATTTATTTTTAAACTTTTTAAGTGCAAACTATCTTCGGTAATTCTAACTTTAGCACCTAACTTTTGAAGTTCATTTTTTAAAGCTAGTAAGCGATCTGTTTCTTTTATTTTTAAGGTGTGTAAGCCAGTTAATTCACAAGAAATACCTAAGCCAAAACAGGTAACAGCAATGGTTTGTGCAATGTCTGGTGTTTTTATCAAATTAAAGCGAAGGTGTTTTTTAAAATTAAAATTAGTACTTTTAATAATTTCGATGCCCTCTTTTTTAAATGTAGTCTCTACACCAAATTTTGTATAAATGTTAGCTAAAGCGCTATCGCCCTGTAAGCTTTCCTCTTTAAAAGAAGACAATAACAATCTACCATTTTCGCTTAATGCAACCAAACTATAATAGTAAGAAGCAGCACTCCAATCAGATTCAATTATAATGGTTGTATCTTTTGTATTCTCTTTTTTAGAAATAGTAATTTTATTATTTTCCCATTTTATTTTAACGTCCATTTCTTTTAAGAGTGATAGCGTCATCTTTATATAAGGTATGGAGGTAATTTCATTTTTTAATAGTATAGTTAATCCATTTTTTAATGACGGAGCAATTAACATTAAAGCAGAAATATATTGGCTACTCACATTACCATTTATCGTAACAACATTTTTATCTAATATTTTACCTTTAATCTGTAATGGAGGAAAACCATCTTCTTTGAGATACGTAATATCAGCACCTAGTTCTCGTAAGGCATTAACTAATATTTTTATAGGTCTTTTTTGCATTCTTTCCGATCCAGTTAAAGTAACATCCACTTTCTGATTTGAAGCAAAATATGCAGTTAAAAAACGCATAGCAGTACCAGCATGACCAATATTTATAGTTTTGTTATTGGAAGACAATGCCTTTTGTAAAATAAGAGTATCGTCTGCATTAGATAAATTTTTAAGTTTTAAATTATTAAATAATTGTTTTAAAATTAGGAGGCGATTTGATTCGCTCTTTGATCCAGGTATAAAAATATGGTTGTCAAAAATATTCGTATTTGTATAGTCTAAAAATAAATCCATTCTAAAATTAGTATTTAATTAGTTACAAATGTATGAATTCAATAATATAAATATTACAAATACCATTATAAATAAAATTAATATCAATAAAAATACTTTGGTAAAATTATTGCTATATTTGTAAGGAATAAACAAAATATTAAACTAAAGAAATAAACAATATAATATGGCATTAGAAGTAACAGATGCTACTTTTGAGGAAGTAGTTTTAAAAGCAGATAAACCTGTACTAGTAGATTTTTGGGCAGCTTGGTGTGGACCTTGTAGAATGTTGGCACCAATTGTAGAAGATTTAAGTAAAGAATTTGATGGTAAAGCAGTAATCACAAAATTAGATGTAGATGCACATCAAGAGTTTGCAGCAAAATATGGAGTAAGAAATATACCTACAGTATTAATTTTTAAAGATGGAGAGGTCGCCGAAAAACAAGTTGGTGTAGCTCCTAAAAATACGTATGTAGAAAAATTAAATGCGCTACTATAAAAATAGTACAATTTAAAGATAAAAAAGGTTTGGTTTTGCTACCAAACCTTTTTTAGTTTATATTTGACCTAATAAATAAAAATATGCAGTTATCAGAGGTAAAAAACAGTAGTGGAATAAAAAATTTAGAATTGCTTGCCAAACAAGTAGTAGAAGGATTTATTACTGGAATGCATAAAAGTCCGTTTCATGGTTTTTCGGTCGAGTTTGCCGAACATCGTCTGTATAATAAAGGCGAAAGCACAAAACATATTGATTGGAAACTATTTGCAAAAACAGACAAACTATTTGTAAAACGTTATGAGGAAGAAACCAATTTACGAGCACATATTATTTTAGATAATTCGGCATCAATGCATTATCCAAAAATAGACATACAAAGTATTTCGAACTTTAATAAAATAGGTTTTTCTGCAATAGCTGCAGCTGCATTAATTGAAATATTAAAACGACAACGTGATGCATTTGGTTTAAGTATATATAGTGATGGTTACGAATATTATTCTCCTGCAAAAGGAAGTGAAAGACACCAGCGAATGTTACTAGATAATATAGAAAAAACATATTCTAATCCAACATCAAAAGCTACAGAAACATATACCATATTACATGAAATTGCGGAGAAAATACATAGAAGATCATTAATATTTTTATTTACAGATATGTTTCAAGTAGGTAAAAATGAAGAAGAACTTTTTGAAGCAATCAGACATTTAAAATACAATAAGCACGAATTGGTTTTGTTTCATACCTATGATAAAAAACACGAAATAGATTTTAATTTTGATAATAAACCTAAAAAATTCATAGATGTTGAAACTGGAGAGCAGATAAATTTATACGCAGAACAAGTTCAAAAAAAATATAAAAATGCAGTAAATAAGTATTTTAATGATTTGAAAATGAAATGTATGCAATATCAAATAGCTTATGTGCCAGTAGATATTAATAGAGGGTTTGAACAAATATTAATTTCGTATTTAATTAGTAGAAAAAGATTTTTATAATTTTTTAATGAAATACTTTGCTAGTATAAAAAACACACTTATATTTGCGACCGCTAAAAGCAACGGTTTGGTAGTTCAGCTGGTTAGAATACCTGCCTGTCACGCAGGGGGTCGCGGGTTCGAGTCCCGTCCAGACCGCTTTAATAATACAAAGATAGTTGTGTTGTTTTTAGTACTTTTCAATAATAAAGTACTATGGCTTAGTAAATTAGCCGATGAAGAACTTCAGTTTTAACTGAGGTTTTTTTGGTTT
>JALSLK010000073.1 GCA_026988355.1 Flavobacteriaceae bacterium | reverse complement strand
TATTTAACTAAAACTTCTGGTAAAAGTAATTCTAAAATTGGTAATAAATCAATACTTGACATCTGCTTTTTTTAAGAAACAAATATCAAACTATTTTTAAAACTCCACAAGTTTT
This sequence comes from Flavobacteriaceae bacterium, assembly GCA_026988355.1. Taxonomy (GTDB): domain Bacteria; phylum Bacteroidota; class Bacteroidia; order Flavobacteriales; family Flavobacteriaceae; genus S010-17. The sequence continues at coordinate 17,757 of JALSLK010000073.1, read as the reverse complement.
GTACTTGATCCCTGGAAATAACATCTGCTGGAGTTCCGCCACTGCTACCGCCACTAACATTTCCACTGCCTCCAAGACTTGGGCCAGCCTCAAGAGTTGCATCTGTACTAGTACATGTCATATTCCAACGTTGGTATGCAGATGGTGGTGTGCTTGCTGTACAACCTAGCCATTCATCTTATTGGTTGTAAAATCATAAAACAACACTATATTTTCTAACCAATACTTAGGATTTTCTCTTCGTATTTTAAAAGTATATGTGTGCGTGTTTCCGTATGAGATATATAAAACTTCTTCCGTCAGTATTTCTATGTTAGAAGAGCTGTTGCCTTTTTGCGAGTTTTGTTTTTTTAATTTGTCATTTATTTTATGAAGTATTCTTTCTAATTTTTGAAAGTGTATTGTATTATTAAATACTATTTTTTCACTTTTAATTACTGGTTCAACAAAATTGGTTTCCTCATTTAATTCTGTTTGGCAATTAGTAAATAATAAGGCACTTCCTATTAAAATAAAAGTGAGTGTAGTTAGTTTTAAAATACGTGTATTCATAGAATTTAGGTTTTAAAGTACTATAATTTTTACACACAAAACGTGCTATTAAAAATTACATTAAAATCTAATGGGGAGAAACAATAATGTTATTTTGTCGTAGTAAATATATAAAAATTATTTTAAATGGAATTTTAACAAAACTATCGCACTTAATACTTTGTATTTTTTTTAAAAACATCGCTAAATTGCCTTAATTTTCTTTAAAATAGTAGTATAATCCGATTTATTTTTAACAAAATCCATATCCGAAACATCAATAATTAACGTGTTTAAGTCTTGTTGTGATTTAACAAAATTAAAATAGCCTTTATGAATTTTATCCAAATAATCAGCTTGGATATTTTTTTCATATTCACGACCACGTTTTTTAATATTCTCTAATAAACGTTCTGTATTTTGATAGAGATAAATATATAAATCAGGTTTGGTAATTTCTTTATACATCACATCAAACATGCGTCTGTATAAATTAAATTCGTCTTTTTGTAGCGTTATTTGTGAAAATATAAGCGATTTAAAAATATAATAATCCGAAACAATTAAGTTTTTAAATAAATCAAATTGCGCTAAATCATCCGATAATTGTTGGTAGCGATCTGCTAAAAAACTCATTTCTAAAGGAAAAGCATAACGGTCTTTATCTTCGTAAAATTTAGGTAAAAACGGATTTTCGGCAAAGCGTTCTAAAACCAAACGTGCATTAAATTCGTTGCCAATCATATTAGAAAGCGTTGTTTTACCAGCACCAATATTACCTTCGATAGCAATATAATTGTATTTTTCGTCGAGCGAAAGTGGTCTAACTAATTTTAAATCTGTTTTTTTAACACCGTTAATATCTTTGGTGTTTTGCAAACAACTAGAAATGGATTTTTTTTCTATAGGATGTATAACATTTGGTGCAATTTCTGTTAAAGGAATCAAAACAAAATTACGAGTTAACATTTTAGTATGAGGAACAGTTAATTGCTTAGAAAGAATAATCTCATCCTCAAATAAAAGGACATCAATATCCATAGTTCTAGCTTGGTAATTGGTATTTTCTGTTCTAATTCTACCAAGAGAAGATTCAATTTCTAGAATTTTATACCATAAATTTTTAGGATTTAAGTTGGTAGAAACTTCCATGCAAATGTTTAAGAAATCATCATTTTTAAAACCCCAAGCACTGGTTTTATATACCGAAGAAATGCGAACAATTTTACCAATACTATCCGCAATTTGACAGATGGCGTTTTGTAGATTTTCAAGACTATTGCCTTGATTACTTCCTAAGGATAAATATGTAGTTTTGGTAAGTTTCATTCCGAAGCCACAAAGAAACTAAAAACAAAAACAAAAAACATATCTTTGCAATTCTAGTTATAAACATTTTTAAGAATAATATGTAACGTTTTGAGAAACAAAACGTCCTATTTAAAAGAAATAAATAAAATATAAAGAAATGAAATTTTTAAGAAACTTATTAGCAACTATATTAGGAATATTTATTGCAATATTTCTCCTATTTATGGTATTTGCAGTAATAGGAGCGGCATTTTCAAAAAAGGATAAAGCAATAGTTAAAAGTAATTCTGTATTAGAATTAAACTTTGAAAATAAAATAATGGATGATTATAGTGTAACCAATCCATTGTCCGAAATGTTTGGAGAAAAAGGAAAGGTAATGAGCTTACATAAGATTTTAACTGCAATAGAAAATGCAAAAACAGACGATAATATAAAAGGAATTAGCATCAAAACTTTAGGAGTAAATGCAGGAATGGCACAAACACAAGCTATACGAGGTAAACTTTTAGAATTTAAAGAGTCAGGTAAGTTTATTACAGCCTACGCAGAGTTTTATGGACAAAAAAATTATTATTTAAGTTCGGTAGCAGATTCTATATATGTAAATCCAGTAGGAGGAGTAGATTTAAAAGGCTTAGGAGCAGAGCTATTATTTTTTAAAGATTTTGAAGATAAATATGGTGTAAAAATGGAAGTAATTCGTCATGGAAAGTACAAAAGTGCCGTAGAACCATTTTTAGCAAATAAAATTAGTGATGCAAATAGAGAACAAATGACCGAATTATTACAGTCTATTTGGGGAGAATATAAAACAGATATAGCAGCAAGTAGAAATTTAACAGTTGCCGAAATAGATAAAATAGCAGATAGTTTGTTAGGAAGAAATGTAGATTTAGCATTAGAAAACAAATTGATTAATAAAAGTATTTATTTAGACGAATACGATAATTTATTAAAAACAGAATTAGGAGTAGATAATGACAAAAAATTAAATATAGTAAGTTTGTCAAAATACATCCAATCAGGAAAAGGACGAGTTAAATCAACAGCAAAAGATAAAATAGCAGTAGTATATGCACAAGGAGAAATAAAATTTGGGGAAGGAGATGAAACGTATATAGGACAAGAAAAAATAATAAAAGCCTTACGTAAAGCCGTAAAAGATAAAAAAGTAAAAGCAATTGTATTGCGAGTTAATTCACCAGGAGGAAGTGGTCTAGCATCCGATATGATATGGAGAGAATTAGAATTGACAAAAAAAGAAAAACCGTTGGTAGTATCGATGGGAAATTATGCCGCATCAGGCGGATATTATATAGCATGTAATTCGGATAGAATATTTGCTGAACCAACCACAATTACAGGATCGATAGGTGTGTTTGGAATTATTCCAAACTTTAGTAAAATGGCAGATAGAATAGGAATAAATGCAGAACAAATAACTACAAATAAACAATCTTTAGGATATAGTGCTTTTGAACCAATGAGCGATCAATTTTATAAAGTGGCTAAAGAAGGAGTAGAAGATTTTTACGAAACATTTTTAGATAGAGTGTCTAAAGGTAGAAAAATGACAAGAGACGAAGTAAATGAAATTGCACAAGGAAGAGTGTGGAGCGGTAAGCAAGCGTTAGAAAAAGGTTTGGTAGATGAGTTAGGAAACTTAGATGATGCAGTAGCACATGCAGCAGAATTGGCTAATATTTCAGAATATAAAGTAAAAAATTATCCGCGATACGAAAAGAGTTTTGAAGATGCATTTTCTAAAATGCCATTTATGAAAGTGAATACAGAAAGTATTATTTCTAAAGAAATTGGAGCAGAAAATTATAGAATTTATAAAAATATGAAAGCATTTTCTGAGTTAAAAGGAGTACAAGCAAGAATGCCATTTATGATGGAAATTAAGTAATAAAAATGTACAAGTACCTATTTTTTAAATATATTCTATCGTGTGTTATTTTTATAATTATATGGATGCTTTTAAATTATTTCACAACATTACATGCAGGAATTAAAGGAGCAATTACAGCGATATCAATATTTGTTTTTTCTCCAAAAATTAAAAGAATAGATACATTATCAGGAAAGAAGTTACAAACAAAATGGTTTTTTTCAAAAAAGGTACATACGAAATAATAAAATATGCATTTCGGGTTAAAAATAATGATTCAAGGCTTCTTTTTAGGAGTATTTATTATAGGATGTAAAAGTAATAAAATAAGTAAAGAAGATGAAAAAGAAGGAACTCCTTTTTCAATAACAAAAGCAACATACCAAAATTGGTACGGAGGAATACAAGATGAGAAAGGAACAATAATTGTTATCACAGGAAAAGATTTAAGGACAGATGTTGTTTTAAAAACGCTTTATTATAAGGGTAAAAAAAGCAACATCATTCCTAAATTTAAAAGAGAAAATTTTGTTTTGAAGATAGACATAAATACTTCAAAAAGAGATCGAAATTTTGTTATGGATGGAGACACTCAAAAAGAATACGGAAATAAACCACCAGTTAAGAAGAAGTATCCAAATTTAAAAGAGAACGAAGCGCTTATTAGTTTTATAGAAAGTAACAGAGAATACGAATTTCTAGTAAAACTAACCAAAGAAAAAGATTTGTTTTATCCGTAAAAATTTTACCAAAACTATTTTTGGCACAGAGTTTGAATGTTAGTGATCGTAACTATTAAAGTTAAAGATTATGAAAACATTAAAATTAACAATCGCAACGCTAATAACAGCAATTTTCTTCACTTCATGTGTTGTTGTAGAAGATAATTATTACCAAGATGAGGCCTCTTTAGAAGAAGTTTTACAATCTAATGATTTATGGTATATAGATTACAATCAAACAACAGGATCTGGCGACGTACGTTTTTTATCCTTAGCATTTACATTGTCTTTTCAAAACGGAAAAATATTTGCAAATAATAATTTAGTAGATTTAGGAACAGTTGGAGCAGGATACGGAGATCAAATAGGTTTTTATGCTACGGATGGTCACGACGTATTAATCGATCATGATTTAGATGGAAATATAGATTTAGAAGTAGTGCAAGTTACAGGAAATAAGATACGATTAATAGACCATTATTCTAATGTAACCTATACACTTATCGGTTATGGAATAAATAGTTTTGATTTTGATAAAGTTTTTTACGATAATATCGAGTACTTTTTACAAGAGTATAGTGCTTGGGAAAAAATAGATACAACAGGAGGAGTTACAAATGCATTTGATGAAGAAAATTTCTTAGCATTTATACCAGAAAATGTAAGTGCATTTCAGTCTTCAAAAGATAATATAGGAACAAACCTAACAAATCTATTATGGGACTTCACAGGAGCGTACGAAGTGTTCGATGTACAAGGATATGATAACCTAAAGGTTTTAACATTAAATTATGATGGCAACAGCAATGAAGAGTTTGAACTAAGCGTTATAGATGACGGAACAATAAGTTTATATCACAACAATTCGGATACTACTTATGAATTTGGAGGATTAGATAATATTATCTACAAACGAAATAGTGATGCAAAGAAAACAAAAAAACGTTTCAAAGTAACACGAAAAACAAAAGTAAAAAAAGAACACATTACTAAAGAAAGTAATAGAAAAATATAAAGATAAGGTTTGGTTAGTTGATTAGGTTGGTTTAAACCACCAACCGTAGAACGGTTTCTCATTTGAGAAACCGTTTTTTGATGTTGAGTTGGTATTATTGGTAAAATAGCAACTTTGGTAACTTTAATTTGTGCATTTGTAGAAGTGTTAAAAAATAAAAAGACTAAAAGAGTTTTGTATTGCATTTGGAATTATGTAAGATTTTATTCAAAAATACCAGAGCTCAAATATCGATCACCACGATCACAAGCAATGGTAACAATAGTACCTTCTTCTAAAGAATTGGCAAGTTGTAATGCCGCTTTCATGGCACCACCACTACTCATTCCACAAAAGATACTTTCTTTTTTAGCAAGATTTTTCATAGTGGTAATAGCTTCTTTTTGAGAAACATCCATAATGCTATCCACACGATTTTTATCAAATATTTTAGGTAAAAACTCAGGAGACCATCTTCTAATTCCTGGAATTCGAGAACCTTCTTTTGGTTGTGTACCTATAATTTGAATGTTATTATTCTGTTCTTTTAAATATCTGGAAACTCCCATAATAGTTCCAGTAGTTCCCATTGCAGAAACAAAATGTGTGATTTTTTTATTGGTATCCTTCCAAATTTCAGGACCAGTAGTGCGATAATGTGCTTTCCAATTATCGTCATTTTCAAATTGATTTAACACAAAATAATTTTCATTTTTTGCTAATTCTAAAGCATAAGTTCTAGAATATTCAATTGTTTTTTCGGCAGGAGTTAAAATTACTTTTGCTCCATAAGATTGCATGGTTAATATACGTTCTTTTGTTGCATTATCTGGCATTACCAAACTAATAGGTAAATTGTATTGTTGCGCAATCATGGCTAATGCAATACCAGTATTACCACTTGTAGCTTCAATAAGTTTAACTCCTCTTTTATAATTTTCACTATTTAAAAAACCATTAATCATGCTATAAGCAGCTCTATCTTTTACACTTCCTCCAGGATTTTGACCTTCTAATTTTACAAAAATTTTAACTTTAGAATTAGTGTGTAAATTTTTTATTTCTACTAGAGGAGTATTTCCAATTAAATCTAAAATTGTATGCATAATATTAGCCTTTATAATAGGTTTTAGAATTTGGTGGTAAAGATTGTGTTAACCAAGTATTTCCACCAACGATACTATGATGTCCAATAACCGTTTTGCCACCTAAAATAGTCGCTCCAGCATAAATAACAACATGATTTTCGATAGTTGGATGTCGTTTTGTTTTAGCCATATCCTTTTCAACACTTAAAGCTCCAAGTGTTACACCTTGATATACTTTTACCCAATTTCCGATGGTTGTTGTTTCACCAATTACAATTCCAGTACCATGATCAATACAAAAATATTCGCCAATTATTGCGCCAGGATGAATGTCGATACCAGTTTTACTATGTACATCTTCACTTAAAATTCTCGGTAAATATTTGATGTTTCTTTTATAAAATTCGTGTGCAATTCTATGGTAGTAAATAGCTAAAAAACCAGGGTAAATTCGAATTACTTCTTGTATGTCATGAGCAGCAGGATCTCCCTTGCAAATTGCTTCGGCATCTTTTAAAAGGGTTTCGTAAATTTTTGGTAAATTATCAAAAAACAGGTTTACAATTTCGGTGGCATTATCTCTGTTATTTAAGTTTTGAATAATATTTTTGAGTTTATTTTTTACCTGTATAAGTTTGCTTTTTATTTCCGAAATGTCCGAAATTTCATACGCTGCAAGTTGTGGAAATAATACGGCTAATAATTCATCCATAATATTGCAAATATCCTTTTTAGAAGGTATAAAACGTTTGTTTTGATGCGAATTAAATAATTGTTGTAAAAAAGTAGTATCCATATTAGTTGAAACTATACAAATATAGATTTTTTTTCGCAGTGACCGATTAAAAATTAGAAACCATTATTTAATTTAATTTCAAAATGCGCTAAATAGATTTGAACTATTTTGATGTTGAGTTGGTATTTACGTGCTCAATTAAAATATTTTTCTAGTTGATTAAAATGAATAAAGTCAATTGTATTTTAGTAATAACCGTATCGTAACCGTTCCGATACGGTTATTATTTAAACATTTATATTTCATATAAAAACTTTTTTAGTTACTAAAAAAGTAACGATTTAAAAAGTAAAATAGAATAGTAAAAATCGCAATAAAACATTAATTTTGCTAAAACTAAAAAATAACATGAACTCAAAAACACCAAAAGAGTCATTGACCATATTAACAGATATGGTATTGCCAGGCGAGACTAATGCGTTAAATAACTTATTTGGAGGAGAGATATTAGCAAGAATGGATAGAGCTTCAAGTATTTCTGCACAACGACATTCACGTCGAATTGTAGTAACTGCATCGGTAAATCATGTTGCATTTACAAAAGCGGTACCAGTAGGATCTGTTGTAACTGTAGAATCTAAAGTGTCTAGAGCTTTTCGATCATCTATGGAGATTTTTGTAGATGTGTGGATAGAAGATAGAGAGTCGCAAGAAAGAACCAAAGTAAACGAAGGTATATATACTTTTGTAGCAGTAGATAGAACAGGAACACCAGTAAAAGTACCAGCGATTACACCAGAAACCAAACTAGAAAAAGAACGATACGAAGGCGCTTTACGGAGAAAACAATTAAGTTTGGTGTTAGCAGGAAAAATGCAACCAGAGGAAGCTAAAGAATTGGTAGAATTGTTTACAAAAAAATAGAATGAGTATAGATTAAAAATCAAATTATGAAAAAGGTAGGAATAATTTTATTACTTTTAATAATGTCTTCTTGTGCTGCAAAAAAAGTAACTATAGAAGAAATAGGTAATTCAAAATCTATTTCTGTATATGAAACTACTAAAGATTTTATTAATAATGTTATGCAACTAAATGCAAAAATTATTATTAAAGAAGAAAGTAAAAAACATATTAAAGTATCCAAAATATTTGATTCAAAAACGGAACTAAAAATTAAAAACTGGAGATCTTTTTGGGCAATAGAGTATAACAATGAGTTGTATTTCAATTTATTATATTCAAAAGAGTTATTAAGAGAAAGAGTCTTTGCTAAGTTAGATATAAAGGGCAAACTTTGTGCGGTAATTATTGATAAAGATTCGCCAGAAATTTTAAAACCATCAAAGCATTCTAATGTTCATGTGGGAGCAAGAAGTATTTCAATTGATATTTATAAATCAAAAAGGGAGCAACCATTAGGTAAACATCATTGGAAAGATAAAAATGGAAATAGCAAAGCAATATTATTAATTGAAACAGTTTATTTAGTACCAAAATTTGCTTCTAGAAAAGAAGGAAGTTTTGGATTTTATTTAAATTATAGCTTCTTAAAAGATTTAATTAAAGATTATAATATTAAAAATGTTGGAAATTTAAAAGATGTTAATTTTGAGAGAGTTATTGAAATAATACATGAAATAAACAGACAATAAATAATAAACTAAAACAACCAAATGGCAAAAAAAGTAACTCCATTAATGAAACAATACAATGCAATTAAGGTAAAATATCCTGATGCTATGTTGTTATTTAGAGTTGGCGATTTTTACGAAACCTTTGGAGAAGATGCTGTAAAAGCAGCAAAAGTATTAAACATAACCTTAACAAAAAGAGGAGCAGGTTCGGATAGTGAAACAGCATTAGCAGGATTTCCGCATCATTCCATAAATACTTATTTGCCAAAATTGGTAAAAGCAGGAATGCGAGTAGCAATTTGCGACCAATTGGAAGATCCAAAAAAAACAAAAACCATTGTTAAAAGAGGAGTTACCGAATTGGTAACACCAGGAGTCGCACTAAGCGATGCGATTTTACAAGCTAAAACCAATAATTTTTTAGCAGCAGTACACTTTTCTAAAAAGAAAGAATTAGGAGTTTCATTTTTAGATATTTCTACAGGAGAATTTCTTACCTCACAAGGTAATGCAGAATATATAGATAAGTTATTACAGAATTTTAAACCAAGTGAAATATTAGTCCAAAAACAGTATAAAAAACAATTTACTGCTATATTCGGAACACAATACCCAACTTTTTATTTAGACGATTGGTTATTTCAAACCGATTATGCAAACGAGAATCTACAAAATCATTTTAAAATACAATCACTCAAAGGTTTTGGAATTGAAGATTTAGAATTTGGAATCATTTCCGCAGGAGCGATACTCTATTATTTATCCGAAACACAACACAATAAATTGTCACATATTACTTCCATAAAACGAATAGTAGCAGACGATTATATTTGGATGGATCGATTTACCATTCGCAATTTAGAACTGTACTATTCCACAGCAACAGAAGCAGTAACACTGTTGGATATTATAGACAAAACCATATCGCCAATGGGAGGAAGATTGTTAAAACGATGGTTGGCACTTCCGTTGAAAAATATTAAACAAATTCAGAAGCGACACGAAGTAGTAAAGTATGTAATCGATAACAATCAATTTTATAAGACAACGAGTTACCAAATTAAGCAAATAAGCGATATAGAACGATTAATATCAAAAGTAGCAACAGGAAAGATAAATCCACGAGAAGTAGTACTCTTAAAAGATTCATTACAAGCAATATTACCAATAAAAGAAGCAGCCGAAGCAAGTACAAATAAATCCTTACAAGAATTAGGACAAAAATTAGATACTTGCGAAAAACTAATAAGCGAAATAAAACGCGTATTACAAGCAGAATCGCCAGTACATATCTCTAAAGGAAACGCAATAGCAGAAGGAGTAAATACCGAATTAGATGAGTTGCGAAGTATTTCTAATTCTGGCAAAGCATATTTGGACAATATGTTACAGCGAGAATCAAAACGAACAGGAATCACATCTTTAAAAATAGCATCTAATAATGTATTTGGCTATTATATCGAAGTACGAAATACGCACAAAGACAAGGTTCCAGAAGAATGGATTAGAAAACAAACACTAGTATCGGCAGAGAGATATATTACCGAAGAATTAAAAGAATACGAAGCAAAAATATTAGGAGCAGAAGAGAAAATCAGTCAGTTAGAATTTGAACTATTCCAGCAATTATTAGAATACATGTTGCATTATTTGCAACCAGTACAACAAAATGCACAGCTTGTAGCACAATTAGATTGTTTGTGTTCCTTTGCAAAAACAGCAGTGGATAACAATTATACCAGACCAATATTAGATAAATCTACCGATTTAGAGATTAAAAATGGAAGACATCCTGTAATTGAAAAGCAATTGCCAATTGGCGAAGAATATATAGCAAATGATGTGGTTTTAAACCGAAATCAGCAACAAATTATTATGATAACAGGACCAAATATGAGTGGTAAATCTGCTATATTACGGCAAACAGCCTTAATAGTATTACTAGCACAAATGGGTTCTTATGTACCAGCACAACAAGCAAAAATAGGAATAGTAGATAAGATATTTACTAGAGTAGGAGCAAGTGATAATATTTCGATGGGCGAATCTACTTTTATGGTAGAAATGAATGAAACGGCAAATATTCTAAATAATTTATCGGATAGAAGTTTAATTTTACTCGATGAAATAGGAAGAGGAACAAGTACTTACGACGGAATCTCTATTGCATGGGCAATTGCAGAATATTTACACGAACATCCAACCAAAGCAAAAACATTATTCGCCACACATTATCACGAATTAAATGATATGACCAAAACATTTGAACGTATAAAAAACTTTAATGTATCGGTAAAAGAGCTAAAAGATAATGTAATTTTTTTACGTAAATTAGTAGCAGGAGGTTCCGAACATAGTTTTGGAATACATGTAGCAAAATTAGCAGGAATGCCAAGTTTGGTAATACATAAAGCAAATAAGATATTAAAACGATTAGAAAAAAGCCATTCTTCGGATGATATAAAAGACAAATTAAAAAAAGCAACTGAAGAAGATGTACAACTCAGTTTTTTCAAATTAGATGATCCACTTTTAGAAGATATTAAAGAAGAAATATTAGCGGTAAATATAGATGCTTTAACACCAATTGAAGCCTTAATGAAACTAAATGAGATAAAGAGGATGCTAGTTAAGAAATAATAATAGGTTATTTTGTTTTATTTTGCACATAAGAATTTCCAAAAAATCTAAATTTTAATAAACTTTTTTATATTATTTTAAACTTTTCTTATGCGTAAAATAGTTGAACTATCTACATGTTTAAGAACATTAAACCAAACAAATTAAATCACAATAATCTCATCATCATTTAACAATTCTAAATTACTAAAACGCAAGAGTAGTTGTGCTACGGCAATTGTATCTTTTTCGCAATATGTTACGATGCGTTTTAGATTTTTTTCTTGGTAATAAACTTGTCCAACATCACTACCGTTTATATCGTCTTTTGGAGATGGAATGCCTAAAATATTGGTTAGTAAACTTAAGGAAGTATAATGTTTATAATCGCCGAACTTCCATAGATCTAAAGTGTCTATATGCGAAATTTCCCAAGGTTTTTTGCCAAATAAGTTTAATTTTTCTGGAAGATTAATACGATTAATAATCATCCTACGAGCAATGTAAGGAAAATCAAATTCTTTTCCGTTATGAGCACATAGTATGTGTTTGGGTTCTGAAAAATAATCTTCTAATAATTTTTTAAAACCGAGAAGTAATTGTTTTTCATTATCGTTAAAAAAGGATTTAATTTTATAGGTTCTGGTTTTTTCAAGCGAAGAGAAAAATCCAACAGAGATACAAATAATCTTCCCAAATTCTGCCCAAATACCAGCACGTTCGTAAAAATTTTCTGGTGTAAACTCTTCTTTACGTTGGTATTTTGTTTTCTCGGCAAAGAGTAATTGTTTGGTTTCGGATAAATCGTTAAAATTTTCTGTTTCTGGTACGGTTTCAATATCTAAAAATAAGATATTTTGTAGTTTTATTTTTTCTAACATAGCATTGTTATTTTTTATTCAAATATACTAAATATTTTGGTTTTAGTGGACATTGTAAATTTTAGTAGTCAAGAAACCAACTTAGATAGTCAGAGCTTTGTTTTAAGTGAAACTCTGACTTTAAATTAGATAATTTCATTTAAATCATTTCCAAAACCTGCTCTAAATCTGCAATTAAGTCGGTTGCATCTTCAATACCAACACTTAAACGAATAAGTGATTCGGTAATTCCAATTTTTAAGCGTTCAGGTTCTGGTATCGAAGCATGTGTCATGGTCGATGGATGGTTGGCTAAACTCTCTACACCACCAAGCGATTCTGCTAAAGTAAATACGTTTAAATTTTCTAATAATTTGAATGCTGCTGCTTGTGAATTGTCTTTTAGTTTAAAGGATAGCATTCCGCCAAAACTTCGCATTTGTTTTTTTGCAACTTCGTAGTTTGGATGTGATGTTAATCCAGGATAAAATACTTCTGCTACTTTTGGATGATTTTCTAAAAATGTAGCTACTTTCATGCCATTTTCTGAATGCCTTTCCATTCTAATAGCTAAGGTTTTTACACCACGAAGCGCTAAAAATGAATCCATAGGTCCAGTAATTGCTCCAGCTGCAAATTGAATAAATTTTAATTGCTGATGTAATGCATTATCATTAACCATTAAAGCTCCCATAACTAAATCGGAATGTCCACCAAGGTATTTTGTTGCTGAGTGCATTACAATATCAGCTCCTAAATCTAATGGATTGTGAATATATGGCGTTGCAAATGTATTATCTACCGCTGTTATTAAATTATTTTCTTTGGCAATTTTAGTAACTGCTTCAATATCGGTTACTTTTAATAATGGATTTGTTGGTGTTTCTAACCAAATCATTTTTGTGTTTTTGGTTATTGCTTTTGCTACATTTTCTGGATTATTCATATCTACGAAAGAGAATGTTAATCCATATTTTGAAAATATTTTAGTAAACATTCTGTATGTTCCACCATACAAATCATCGCCTGCAATAATATGATCGTTTGGACTAAAAAGTCTAATTACACAATCTATCGCTGCTAATCCTGAACCAAAAGCTAATCCGTGCTTTGCATTTTCAATGGCGGCAAAAGCATTTTCTAAAGCATCTCTTGTAGGATTTTCGCCTCTTGAATACTCATATCCTTTATGTTTTCCTGGACTTGATTGTGCATAGGTTGAGGTTTGATAAATAGGAACCATAACGGATCCTGTTGCTGGTTCGTGTTGTTGTTTTCCGTGAATTACTTTTGTGTTGAATTTCATATTTATTTACTGATATATTTTATACAAATATAATAATATAGAAGAATTGATATGTAATTTTATTTGGTAATTTATTACCAAGGACCATCTCTAGTTATATAAATAAATTTTTCTCCTTCTAATCGATAAGAACCTTTAAAGCCATTACACCAAATTCGGTTATTAGAATCTTCAAAAATATTAAAAACTACACTGCTTAATCCTTCTTTTTCTGAGTATGATTTTACTATTTTTCCGTTATAACAATAAACGCCAAAACCTTTAACACTAAACCAAATATTACCTTGTTTGTCTTCCATAAGAGACCAAACTTCTTTTCCTTTAGTAATTGGTATATTTTTAAATGTTTCTCCATCGTAATAACATAAGCCATTATGTGTGGTTCCAAACCAAATATTACCTTGTTTATCTTCTAATATTACATTGACATTATTATTACATAATCCGTCTTTTTCTGAAATATTGATTAAGGTTTTTCCATCATAAAAATATGCGCCTCCATTTGTACCAAACCATACTTTACCTTTAGTATCCACCATTATACTGTGTACAATCTTAGCACTTGTAACGCCTCTTGTATGATCTGGTTCTGCATCTGGAATTTTAAAATTAGTAAACTTTTCTCCATCAAATTTACTTACTCCTTGTAAAGTACCTATCCAAATTATTCCTTTTTTATCTACGGCTAAACTCCAAATATCGTTATTAATTAAGCCATTTTTTTCTGAATAATTTATAAAATGTTTTCCATCATATTTAGTTAAACCATCATGACCAATCCAAATATTCCCGTTGCTGTCTTCTACTATTGCTTTTACAGTAATTGAGTTACCTAAACTGTCTTTAATATCAAAATAGGTAAGATATTTGTCTTTTAGACAACATAATCCATTTTGAGAACCAAACCAAAGTAAGCTGTTTTTATCTTGTATCATTGTTCTAACAACACCACTTATTGGGTTTCCTTGTGGTTCGTCTGAATGTCTGTATATTTTAAATTCAGGTAAAAATTCTGTAGTGTAACTTATGCTATCTGCTACTATTTTTACGAGTTCATTACTTATCTTAACTTTTTCTTGACCTTTACAAGAAAAAAATAAAAATAATGGTAATAACCAAAGTAATTTACATGTACTATTCCATTGTTTAATCATATTTTTAAAATGTATTGTTTAACTCAATCTCTTAATCAATTTCCCAACAGTTAGACCTTGACCTACAATAGAGAATACAACAACGGTATAAGTCATTACTAAGAATAAATCTTTATGCATTGCATCGGTTAGACTTAAAGCCAATGCAATCGAAATTCCTCCTCGCAATCCTCCCCAAGTCATTAATGTATTGGTATTTTTTACAAAATCTAGTTTTTTAGAATAAAATTTAATTGGCAGTAATAAGGATAAATATCTTGCAAATAATATTGCAGGAATTGCCAAAATACCAGCTAAAAAATATTCCTTTTCAAAAGTTAATATTAAAAGTTCCATACCAATCATTACAAATAGTAACGTGTTTAAAAGAACGTCAATTAATTCCCAAAATTTATCTACGTACATTTCGGTTACTTTACTCATGGAACTTTCTCTAATGGTATCGTGTCCTACAATAAGACCAGCAACTACCATTGCTAATGGTGCAGAAATATGTAATTTTTGGGCTAATAAAGTTCCACCCATAACTGCTGCAACGGTAATAATAACTTCGGTATCGTAATCGTCTATAGATTTTAATAAAAGGTAAGTTCCGTAACCTAAAAAACCTCCTAAAACTAAACCACCACCAACTTCTTGTATAAATTCTAAGGCTGTATGTGCAATAGAAAAATGTTCCATTCCTTTACTTGCAATTCCAAAAATAGTAATAAATATTACCACACCAACACCATCATTAAATAAAGACTCTCCTACAATTTTAGTTTCTAATTGTTTTGGCGCACCAACTTTTTTGAGTATTCCTAAAACTGCAATTGGATCGGTTGGAGAGATTAATGCTCCAAATAATAAACAATAGATAAAATCTACATCTAAATGAATGACTTTTAATCCGTAAAAAACAAAAACACCAACTAAAAAGGTAGAAATAAATGTTCCTAAAGTTGCAAATGCTAATATTGGTTTACGTTGTATTTTTAATTGCTGAAAGTTGGTATGTAAAGCACCTGCAAATAGCATAAAACTTAGCATTCCATCTAATAAAACGGTTTTAAAATCGATATTACCAATTAGTTCTCGTTCTTTTTCTAATAAAGTTGCATCAAAATAACTCAATGCAAAAACCAACATGGTAAAGACAATAGTTATTAGCATTAAACCAATAGTATTTGGTAACTCTAAAAAGCGTACATTGATGTATCCAAAAAGTGCCGATAATACGATTAATACGGTTGCGATTAAATAAAAATCCATGTTATATAGTTTAGACCGAAAACGGTAGATTATTTTTAAAATTCAAAAATACACCAAATAAAAATAGTTTTTAATGGCTATAATATTTTTTTGATAGAAAGTATGATTCCAAAATGAATCCCTTCATGAAATAAATTAAATTGTAAAGCTTCTTCTACACTTTTTAAAGTAATACCGACACTTGTTGTGTATGGATTATACGTTTTAAACGTACCATTTTTTAAATCTTTTTTCGTTTGTTTAATTGCTGGAATTAATTGGGTTTTAATTTCGTTAATTTCTTCTATTGTTACCGTTATTTTAGGTAAAGAGCCTTTGCCATATATTTTTACAAATTTTTTATCGACCGACAAATCCAATCCAGACAAACCATAACTCAACATTTGTTCTGTAATTAATATATGTCCGAGATTCCATAAAATATTATTTTTAAAACCTTTTGGGATAAAACAAAGTTGTTCTGGAGTTAAATTTTCTAGTAAATATAATAAACGTGTTCTAGTAAAATTAGTAGCTTGAAAAATCATATATTTTTAATTTGTATAAAAATACTAGTTTATTTACTGTTTTACGCATTTTATTTTGATATAATTATTACAGTATGGGTAAAATATTGGATAATAATGATATTTTCTTTATTTTTGATTGAAAATAATACAGTATAATTTCTAATTCAAAAATATGATTAAAGGTTTATATGAAACCCATTTATTTGTTGAAAACTTAGAACGTTCCATTCGTTTTTATGAAAAAATTTTAGGCCTACAATTGTGTTATTACGAAGAAGAACGAAAGGCAGCATTTTTTTGGATCGGAGATAAACCAAAAGAATACATGCTAGGTTTATGGGAAAAACCAAAGAGCGAAATTGATGTAAGACATTTTGCGTTTACTTGCGATAAAGAATTTATATTACACGATGCTATTCCATTTTTTAAAAAGCACCGTTTAAAATTTCGAAATTTTTTAAAAGACGATACCGAAAGACCGATGGTTTTTGCTTGGATGCCAGCATTATCTATTTATTTTGATGATCCAGATGGACATTCTTTAGAATTTATAGCCATTTTAGATGGTAAATCTAGACCAGAATTAGGCGTTGTTTCTTACGAAGAATGGATTAACTTAAATGAAAAGTAAATGATACAAATTAGTACAGATACATCTAAATTAGATGTAAATTATATCCATCAATTTTTAAATTCAAGTTATTGGGCAAAAGGTAGAACTTTAAAAGAAGTAGAAAGTACAATAGAAAACTCTTTGTGTTTTGCGGCTTATTTGAATGATAAACAAATCGGTTTTGCAAGAATTGTAACCGATAAAGCGATTTTTTCTTACCTCATGGATTTTTTTATTGATGAAAAACACCAAGGTAAAAAATACGGACAATATTTCTTTTCAGAAATATATAAACATTCGGATTTAATACATGTTAAAAAGCATTATTTGCATACAAAAGATGCACAGAATTTTTACAAAAAATTTGGTTTTGAAATTTACAAAACACCAAATAGATGTATGCTTAAAATTGTAAGATAGATTTCACGTTAAAAGATTACAGGCCATTAAAGCGAGATACCATCTATCCAAAAATAGTTAAGCGAAAAAAAATCAGAAGAAATACAGCCATTAAACCTGTTATTGG
>JALSLK010000072.1 GCA_026988355.1 Flavobacteriaceae bacterium | reverse complement strand
ACGATAAAAGTACCGAGAATTACTTTTATTAATCCACCAATAATAAAAGGTTTCACTCCGTAAATGAAAGCACTTTTACCACCAATATGTAATGAAAGATGGATGTAGCCAGATAATAGAATTAAAAGTGTTCCAAAAAACATTCCTAAACAGATGTTTATTAAATTAAAAGATTTTTTTCTTTTTTTAAAGACCGTAACCATCCATGCAGCAAAAATAAATCCATAGATGTAGCCACCACTATTTCCTTTTATAGTTTCGAGACCAAAAGCGGCATTTGTAAAAATGGGTAATCCTAGAATCCCTAAAATCACATAGCTTGTTACAGCAAATAAACCCCAATTTTTAGGAAATAAATAAACAATTATAAGAACAGCTAAAGTTTGACCTGTAATTGGAATACCGATACTTTTTACCTCAAAATTTATAAATGTGGCTATATAAATAACGAAAACACCTAAGACTAAGTATAAATAAGGAATTAATTTCAATACGATGCTAATTAGGTTAAAAGTGTATGTGATTTTTTAGTATACCAAACCAAAAAAATGCCTATTAAAACTACAATTAAAGGAAAAATAATACTACCATTTCCATAAATTTCTATTAGCTTAGTTTTAAAAAAATCGTAATAGAAACTAACTAAAATCCCTATTAAAGATAAAGTCAATACAGGCAATGCAATTTTCTTTTTTAAGAATAATAAAATACTACCTAATAATCCACTAACAGTAGCAATAAAAAAGGCAACTGTTTTCCAAGTAGGAATATTTTGATATAAAATCTGTTCTGCTTCAGGTAATTTTGCAATGGCATCTTCTGACATATATACGTGAAAAAAGTAGGATGCAACTCCTAAAACATTCCATACAATAGCAATAATAGAAATGATTTTAAAGCTTTTGCGTAAATTTTTAGAATTGGTCATGATTATTAATTTCTAGTTTGTAGTGTTTGCAAGATAATACATATATTTGAGTATTTTTACCAAATGAAAAAAATATACTATCTAAAAACTTGCGATACTTGTAAGCGAATTTTAAAACAAATTAAAGGAGTGATTTCTGAAGAAGAATACAATAATTTTACTTTTCAAGAAATAAAAACCCAAAAGATTACGGTTACTCAGTTGGATGAAATGTACTATTTAACCAAAAGTTACGAAGCGTTGTTTAATCGCAGAGCGAAAAAATACAAACAAATGGATTTAAAAAACCAAATACTAACAGAAAAAGATTATAAACAATTAATCTTAGAAGAATATACATTTTTAAAGCGACCCGTAATTATTTTTGAGACAAATATCTTTGTTGGAAATAGTAAAAAAGAAGTAGAAAAAATAGTAGCATTCTTAGAGCGTTAATTGTTAAGCTAAGCTCTAATGCCGACTCAACATCAAAATAGTTCAAATCTATTTAGCGCATTTTGCAAACTTAGGTTGGTATAAATATTAAAAAATACAAAAAAAATGCTTAGATTAGAGAAATATTTACCTTCATAAATGGACATTAAAATAATCTTATTAATCGTTTTAGTAACAATAATTTTTATATTATTGTTTGTCTATTTTTTTCAAGAAAGATTTATTTTTCATCCAGAAAAATTACCAAAAGATTTCGAATTTCAATATAAAAATCAGGAAGTCGAAGAGTATAATATCGAAATAAAAAAAGGCGTGACAATTAATGGATTACATTTTAAGTCTAAAAACCCAAAAGGAGTAGTATACTATCTAAAAGGGAATTCTAGAAGTATAAAAGGTTGGGGAAAATTTGCTGTAGATTTTACGTATCATAATTGGGATGTTATTATGATCGATTATCGCGGATTTGGGAAAAGTACAGGCAAACGTTCTCAAAAAGAAATGCATAAAGACGTACAACGTGTATATGATGAAATAAAAAAGAAAGTAGATGAAAAATACATTATTCTTTATGGACGGTCTTTAGGAACAGGTTTTGCTACAAAATTAGCGTCATTAAACCATCCTAGAATGTTAATATTGGCTTGCCCTTATTACAGTATATTAAAAAATATGCAGCGTTATTTGCCATTAAAATCACTTTCGTTTGTAGTGCGATATTCTATGCCAACCTATAAATGGTTAAAATATGTAAAATCACCAATAAAAATAATTCATGGTACCAGCGATCGTGTAGTGCCATTTAAATCGAGTTTAAAATTATCTAAAATAAAACCAAAATTAACAAGATTATATCCAATAATAGATGGAGGACATAAAAATATTCATAATTTTGAATCGTATCACAGAGCATTAAAAGAAATTTTAAATGCAACATTACCAGAAGAAATAGATAAAGAACAAACCAGTATTGCTTTCGACAGAAGTAAAAGAAAAAAGAAAAAAGAGTAAATGCAACGAATGATAAAAATAATAGCAGTTCTTATAATAATTTACCTATTAGCAATATTAATTTTGTTTTTATTACAAGATAAAATAGTGTTTCATAATGTAAAATTACCACAAAACCATACATTTAGATTACCACAAAAATTTGACGAAGTAAACCTTAATACAATAGACAAAAAAGTATTAAATGCATTACATTTTAAGGTAGAAAATCCAAAAGGCGTACTGTTATATTTTCATGGAAATGCAGGAAATTTGGATAGATGGGGGAAAATAACTGGATATTTTACTAAATTTGATTACGATGTGTTTGTAGTAGATTATCGCTCTTACGGAAAAAGTACTGGCGATTTTAATGAAAAAAGAATGTATGAAGATGCACAATTATGTTACGATTATTTAAAAGAAAAGTATTCGGAAGATAGAATTAGTATTTATGGAAGATCACTAGGATGTACATTTGCAATTAAAGTAGCTTCACAAAATAAACCAAAACAATTAATTTTAGAAGCACCATTTTACAATTTAAAAAATGTAGCTAAATACCATTATCCTTATGTTCCGTATGGGTTTTTATTAAAATATAAATTTACTTCTAATAAGTATATTAAAAATGTTACTTGTAAAATAACTATTTTTCACGGAACAAAAGATAAAGTAATACCAATAAAGTCGAGTAAAAAATTAGCAAGTAACGCCAACAATAAAACTAAATATATTGTTATAGAAAATGGAACACATCACAATTTATTTGACTTTGAAAATTACCAAACAACAATAGCAAAAATATTAAAATAACAAATACTTTATGAAAGATAAAATAAAAGCAGTAGAGGCATTTCACAATGCGTTCGGAATTATAAACAGAAAACAACCAATAGCAAAAACCAACGATAAAGAAATAAAATTAAGGTTTGATTTAATGGCAGAAGAAAATGAAGAATATCTTGAAGCAGCAAAAAATAATGATTTAATAGAAGTTGCAGATGCATTAGGTGACATGCTTTATATTTTATGCGGAACCATTTTATCGCACGGAATGCAACATAAAATAGAGGCGGTTTTTAACGAAATTCAACGAAGTAATATGAGTAAATTAGGAGCAGATGGAGAACCTATTTATAGAGCAGATGGAAAAGTAATGAAAGGACCTAATTATTTTAAACCAAATATAGAATCCATTTTAAATACCTAAAAACTGTAAATCCATTTTGTATCGAATTTAAGTTATTAAAATCAAATTGGTATAAAAATAGAAATATAATACAATCCTGTGCCGATGAATACGACTCCTGCAATTATTCGCATTACTTTTTCAATTTTGGTAATCTTATTATAAAAAACACCTACTTTCCCAGCGGTAAAGGCTAATAAATAGGTAAAAAGAATTACTGGCAATCCTGTACCAAAAGCAAATACAATAGGTAGATACAAACCGTTTGCTGATGAAATTGTGATTGGTATTAATATTCCAAAATACAATGCTCCGCTATAAGGGCAAAAAGCCAAAGCAAATACAACGCCTATTAAAAAGGAACCTAAAAGTCCTTTGTCTTTAAATTTTTCGGATAGTTTTTCTTGAAAGTTTGATTTGCCTAAAAAGTTTAGTTTGATAATATTCAGCATTATTAATCCTATAATTATAAGCAAAGGTCCTAAATACTTTTCTCCATTTTGATTAAAAAATCGTGCTATATGAAATTTACTTGCTCCGAAATATAAAATTAATCCAATGGTAGTGTAACTAAATGCTCTACCCAAAGAATAAATAATTCCACTTAAAAATACTTTTTTTTTATTAGAGATGTTTTTGGAAATAAATGCCGTAGCAGTAATATTTGTGGCTAATGGACAAGGACTAATGGCTGTCATTAGTCCAAGTACCAAAGCCGATAAAAGCGGTATGTTATAAGTATCTAGTAAACTTTGTAAAAACTCCATTATAATTTCTTTAATTCTGTTTCAATTTTACTTTTTAATACTGCTGTAAAAATGGTTTTATCTTTTCCTTTAGCAAAACCAAAATTGGTTAAATCAATATGGGTTTCTTTGCCGTTTTTTATAACATTTAAAAATAATGCCGTTCCTGTTACTTCAAAACGTTCTGCTATTTCGTAGTTTTTATTATCATCTACATTTACTGTTTTAAAAGTTACTTTTGGTTGGTTTGCAAAGTAAGTTTCAACGGTGTATTTTGCATTTGCCTCAATGGCTTTACAACTAATACATCTATGGGTTCCGTAAAAATCAATCACTTCTATTTGGTTGGTTTTTTTCGTAGTCCATATTTTATTTTCTTGTGTTTTACCTTTGCAAGAAACAAATAGTAACGTAATTGCTATGAAGTATAAAATTGCAAATTGTTTCATTTTTATTAATTTTTTAATTATTGAAAACTAATTACTCGGTCATTCAACTTTTGTATTGGTCTATAATTATCATGCATAAGATCGTGTAATATTGTCAATTGTTTTTTTGATGCTGTTGGGTTGTCTTGTAAGATAATCCAATCTACAACTTCGGTACAAGGAGGTGTAGTAAATGAACCTTTGTAGTGATAATAGTGTTCTGTATTTGGGATGACGCTATTAATATCTAAAATCTCATCCGATTTATATTCTCCTTCTGTTTTAGGAAATTTGGCTAAATATTTGTCTAAAAACAAAGATTTTTTACCTTCTTTCAATAAGATACTAAGTACAGCATAAGTGCCATCTTCGGCTTTGTTTACAAAATGAATTTCCAACGGAAAATGGTCTCCATTTACGGTGTGTTCGCTTAGTGTATGCATGTGAAATTGTTTTAATTGATAGGTTTTATTGTTAAAAACCAAACTATTTCCTTTAGAAATTACAAATTCTTCTGTATGTCCATTATTGAGAATATCAAGAAGAGATTTTGCGTAATTTAACTGCAAATTATTATGACCAGTATGTTTTTTAGACAATTCTTTTTCAATATTAATAGGCGATTGTGAATTTCCTGCACAGGTTAAATATTCGTCTGTAATGTTTGACCAATGTGTTGGGTCATTCGCTCCTGTGTAATCCCAATGTACTACACTATGCGTTTTTTCATTATGATGTTTAACTTCTATGTTTTGGTGTGTTTTACACGAAAAAAGGAATGCAGTTGTTGCTGCAATAATTGAAAAATTAATTAATTTCATTTGTTTTTTATTTAAAAATTATTGATTACAATTTGATTTGTTTTTATTCAGAATATCCGTTTTGACGTAATCGTTTTTCAAAACAGGTTTCCATTCAAAGTTAGTAATTTGAGTTACTGTAAAGTTATTTTTTGGATTCGATGAAAGTAATTTTTTTGAGAAATTATCTTCCATTTTTTTAAGTTTGTCTAAATCACAAGCAGGTAATTTTCCTTTTACTGCTTTTGCTCCAAGTTCGTTTATTTCTGCTGGTTTTACGCCTTTATTTAAGTTTACTTTAACCGTTTTTTTGTTATCTTTTCGTTGTATAATGTAAAAACCATTGGTTATAGAATTATCTACATAAAATGAATTGAATTGGTAACGACCACCTGTAATGTAAACGGCAACATCTGTTAAACAAGGGGAACTTTTACTTACTATTTGTGTATTTGTTCGGTCAATTATACCGTTTGGATAGAGTATATTAAGTCCTTCTTTTATGCCCAAAAAACCAACGACTAAACCGTCACATAAATGTCCGTGAAATTTTTCTAAATCGTTTAAATTTAATTCGTGTTCTAAGGTTAGTCTGCCTTTTGAAAAATCGGTATCTATTACTTTTATAGTAGGTGAGTATTGTTTTGTAGTTGTTTCGGTTTGGTGATTAAGTTGTTCTTTACCTTGCTTGTTTTGTTGTGTACAAGAGATAGTGAAAAACGCAATAATAAATGTATAAATAAGATATTTCATTGTATTTTTAGTTTAAAGTTTGTTGATTTGCGTTAGGGATTACTCATTCATTAATTTTTAAATTTGTATTCGTGATGTCGCTTCGCTTAATTGTAGCGGCATCCTTTTTTATTTTTCTTAAAAAAGATATAGCGAATAGCCCGCTCGAACGCCCAAAATAGTTTTTATATATCATAGTATTAAATTAAATAAATATCCTGAAATAATAATACAGATTGTAACTACACCAAAGAAAATCCCTATAAGTTTAAAAGTCATTACTTTTTTTAATAACATGGCTTCAGGTAGGGATAAACCTACAACGCCCATCATAAACGCAATGGCTGTTCCGATAGGAATTCCTTTTGTTACCAATACTTGAACAACTGGTAAAATCCCTGATGCATTGGAATACGTGGGTACGGCTAATATGGTTGCTAATGGAACGGCAAATAGATTATCTTTACTCATATAGTGTTCAAAAAAACCTTCTGGTATATATCCGTGCATTAATCCACCAATGGCGATACCTACAATTACATAAGGAACAACGCCTTTTAGAATGTTAAGGACTTCATTCCAAATAATAGGTAAGCGTTGTTTGAACGTTTGTTTTTCGGCTATGAAAGCATCTTGTTCTTTTTGAGCATTTGCCAACACTTGTTTTACCCAAGGTGTTAGGTAGCGTTCTAATTTTAATTTTTGTAATATGGCTCCTGAAATAGTTCCTAAAAGCACGCCACTTACTACATAAATAACCGTCATTTTTACGCCAAAAAGACCAATAAATAAGCCAATAGCAACTTCATTTACTAATGGCGATGTAACTAAAAAAGCAAAGGTTACTCCTAATGGGATACCTCCTTTTACAAAACCAATAAATAATGGGACTGATGAGCAGGAACAAAAAGGTGTTACTACTCCAAAAAGACTTGCCATTAGGTATTCAAAGCCATAGAGTTTGTTTCTGGATAAGAAGTTACGAACCTTGTCGATAGGAAAATAACTGTTTATTATTCCCATTAAAAAGATAATGACAAATAATAGTAATAATATTTTTGTGGTATCGTAAATAAAGAAATTTAGGGCTTCTGCTAAATGTTGTCCTTTTTTTAAATGTAATAGGTCAAAAACAAACCAATCTGCTATATTTTGTATCCAATCGAACATATTTAATTATGAATTATGAATTACGAATTACGAATTATGAGTTTGGGAATTACGAATTGACTTTTGGATACTTCCGATTATTTTTAGTAATTCTTCAATATCTGATAAAAGGCTTTTGGTTTCTTCTTTTGATAAATAGCCTGTATCGGTCAATAATCTTATCCAATACTTAGTTTCTCTTGCTTCTTTGTACGAAATGGTAAGTTTTGCGAAAAAATCTTTTTTTGATTGCCCTCCAATTGCTTCTTCAATATTTGCACCAATAGAAGTACCGCTTCTTAATAATTGTTTAGATAAGGTAAATTCTTTCTTTTCTTCACATAAATATTTGTACACTTTAACAATACGAACTGCAAAGGCATAACTTTTCTCTTGAACTACATTATTTTTTTTCATCTATCCTATTTTTAATTCGTAATTCATACTTATCTAACTCGTAATTGAACTATTCGTAATTGTGTCATTTTAGTTTTTGCTTGAGAATTTTCTCTAAATCTTCATAAGGAAAAAAGCCAACGTGTCTTGCAAATTCTTTTCCGTTTTCATCTAAGAATATTTGTGTTGGAATTTCATCAAAAACATAATTTTTTGCTGCTTTTTCTCCTTCATCTGTCCAAACATCATAAAATATAGTTTTTACTTTGTCAGGGTAATTTTTTTCTACTTTTTTAATTATTTTTTGCATTTTTTGACAAGGAATACATCTTACAGAACCTAATTCAATAAAAGTAACTTTTGGTTTTGATGTATTTTCATTACAGGCAGAAAGTAAAAATAGCACTATTGTAAATTGCAGTATTTTTTTCATAATTGATAAATTCGTAATTCGTAATTGATTATTTCGTAATTGAATAACTAACAGCAATTTGGTTGAGAACAATCGCAACTTTCTGCGTTTAATAAATCTTCTACATTTCCTTTTGTAGGAAAACCTTTTATTGCCCATTTTATAATTCCGTCACGCATATTGTATACCTTTTCGTAACCTGCATTCATTAGAAAATAAGTTGTTTTTAAACTTCTTTCTCCACTTCTGCAAACCATAATGATTTCTTTATCTTTTGGAATTTCATTAATTCGGTCTTCCAGTTCGTTTAAAGGAATATTTATGTAATTCGACACGTCAAAAGTTACATTTTTAACTTCTGATTTGTTTCTAACATCCACTATTAGTGCACCTTCTTTTACTTTTCCCATTGTTGTCGTTGGACAAATTTCTTTTGCTTGTTTCATCTTTCGATTATATTAAACCATTCGTAATTCATAATTCGTAATTCATAATTCATAATTCGTAATTCATAATTCATAATTCATAATTCGTAATTCATAATTCGTAATTCGTAATTCGTAATTCATAATTCATAATTCGTAATTCATAATTCATAATTCATAATTCATAATTCATAATTCGTAATTCATAATTGATTATCTATTTTAATAAATCTAGAATTTCATTTTTATTAGGCACTCTTCCTTTTATGGTAATTTGCTCATCAATAACTAAAACAGGTGTAGATAACACATTGTATTCCATAATTTCCATAATATCTTCTACTTTTATAATTTCGGCATCAATATTATTTTCCTTTACAACTTCTTCAACCAATGCGGTTGTTGTTTTACACTTAGGGCAACCTGTTCCTAATATTTTTATTATTTTACTCATCTTTATTTGTTTTGTTTATCGTGAATTAGCGATATGATTAAGTTTTAAAAAATTATTTTTCAAAGAAATTAACAAATAAATTCTTTGCTTTTTCCCAATTTTCTTGGTTAATACAATATTTAATTTTAGGTGGTTTTAATTCGCCTTGAATTAAACCTGCATTTTTCAGTTCTTTTAAATGTTGCGAAATGGTAGATTGTGCTAATGGCAAAACATCGACTAAATCTCCAGTATAACAACAAGTTTGATTTTCAAGATGTCTTAAGATAGCGATACGAGTTGGGTGAGCTAGTGCTTTTGCAAATAGAGCCAACTCTTCTGTATTTTTTTTATACTTTATGTTTTCTAAAGTTCTTTTCATTCCTTATCGCAAATGTACGATAGGTTTTTAAAATAAACAAACATATTTCATTTTTTTTAAAAGTAGGTTTAAAGATGTGGTATGAATCCTAATTATTGCGTGATGTTAACCAATATTTTCTAAAGTAAAAGAAAAGGTAGAACCTTTACCTAGCTTGCTTTCTACAAAAACCTCTTGGTTATGTGCTTCGATAATGTGTTTAACAATCGATAATCCTAATCCAGTACCACCTTGATTTCGAGATCTACTTTTATCCACACGATAAAAGCGTTCGAATAATCTCGGAATTTTTTCAGTTTCAATACCATTACCATCATCAATTATCGAAATAATTATTTTATTACTCTCGTAAAGTTTAACACTAACGAATGTCGTGCCGCCAGATTTTCCATAATAAATAGAATTGGCAATGAGATTTATCAATACTTGTTGTATTCTATCTTTATCGGCATTAACAGAAATTGGCGATTCGTATACTTTATTAAAACTCAAAGAGATAGTTCTTTTTTTAGCTTCAATTTCTAATAATTCAAAAACATTTTCAATTAAATTTAAAATATTAAAACGTTTGTATTTTAGGTTTAAATCACCAATTTCTAATTTAGAAATCATATCCAAATCTTTTACTATATGATTTAAGCGTTCTACACCATTATTTGCACGTTCTAAATATTTTATACGTACATCTTTATCGTCTATGGCGCCTTCAAGTAAGGTAAGTAAATAACTTTGTACGGTAAATAAAGGCGTTTTTAATTCATGAGAAATATTACCAAGAAATTCGCGTCTATAATCCTCACGACCTTTTAAATTTTCAATTTCTAGTCGTTTATTTTCTGCAAAACGCTTCACATTTTTAGATAAAGTTTCCATATTAGAAGTAATGGTATTTTTATCTAAATCTTCAATATCTAAAATAGAAACGTCTTTATAAATTTTCTGAACTCTTTTATAAATAAATCGCTCCACTCTATATTGAATAATGATGAGTGAAAATACAAACAAAAGAAATTCAAAAATTATGATAAAAGTAAGCGATAATTTGTGTGCGATAAAAAAGTGTAAAATGAGCATTAAAACCAAAGTCAGTAAAGACAATAATAAGGCAGAATAAAAAGCAAATCGATATGTTTTTTTGAATTTCAAATTAGACGGAATTTATACCTCAAATATAAAAATAAAAACTCGCTTTTAAATACGTTTAAACATCTAACAATCTAAATCTAGATTTTTTATTAACACAAGGTGTTATTTATTTGAAATTCAATTAAGTAAAAGTATCTTAATTTTAAGTTAATTTTATTTTTATGCAAAAAAAATCATTTGAAATGTTTATATTTGCAGCAAAACATTAAAAACTTAATTTAAAATATTAATTATGAGAAAAATTTACATTTTATTGGTTACAATTTTGGTAACTACTTTTTCTTTTGCTCAAGGGAGCGAAGACTTCACAAATTTAGCAGCAGGATCATCGTATTCTGATGGTAGTTTTGTTGGTACAAACGCCACTTGGACATATACACAATCTCGTGATGCAGTAGAAAATACTGGTGGATTACCAGCAGTAGCACAAATGCCTGCTTTAATGTTGCGTAGAGTTAGTAGTAATAGTGCAATTATATCTTCAACAATAAGTGGAGGAATAGCAGATTTTTCTGTAAAGTTATATAAACAATTTACAGGTGGAGGAGACAGACAAGTAGAACTTTTCATTAATGGAATTTCTGTTGGAATATCTACAGCTTTTGATGATTATAACGAGCATATTTTTTCTGTTACAGGAATTAATATTGGAGGAAATTTTACTATTGAATTAAAAAATGTGACAGCAAAACAAATTGCAATTGATGATATTACATGGACTGCTTATGCAGGAGCAGCACTACCAGCATTGTCAATCAATTCGCCTATGGCAAATCAAGTAATGCCTTCTGGAGATGTAACTGTAAATTATGCAATTAGTAATTTTAATGTTGCAGCAGCAGGTATGGGAGATGGACATTTTCATTGGCAATTAGATGGAGGTGCTTCAACACCAGTTTACAGTAATACAGGAACTTTATCCCTTACAGGTTTAGCAGCAGGATCACATACACTATTTATGGATTTGAGAGATGATGCACATGTATCTTTATCGCCACCAATAGAAGCAACAGTTACATTTACAGTACAGTCGTATACGCAAGTAGCAACTATTGCGGACTTAAGAGCAGGAGTTATAGGAGATAATTATGAGTTAACAGGAGAAGCATTAATCAATTATGCCCAAAATTATAGAAACCAAAAATGGATACAAGATGCATCAGCAGGTATATTAATTGATGATACTTCAGGTAATATTACAGCAGGAGTAAGAGGAGATGGATTGTCAGGAATTAAAGGAAGATTAGGAGAGTTTCAAGGAATGATGCAATTTATACCATTATTAGATGCAACAGTAGTATCGCCTTCGACAATTACAATTACACCACAAGTGCTAACCTTAGCAGATTTAGCAGCAATGTCTGAAAATTATGAAGCAGAATTAATTAAAGTAGAAGGAGTTATGCTAGCAGATGCTGTTGGAGGAGATGGTAATTTTTCGAATGGAATTATCTATCCTATGACACAAGGAGCAGATACTTTTGACTTTAGAACTAATTTTTACAACGTAGATTATACTCCAGGAACAGCTATACCAACAACTGCTAGAGATATTATTGGTTTAGTAGCGCAGAATGGAGCAAGTTATACATTTGCTGCTAGAAATTTAGCAGATTTTCAATATGTAGCAGCAGTAGGAGAAAATAGTATTGCAGGTTTTGCAATGTATCCAAATCCAGTTAATAATGGTGTATTAACTATTAATACATTACAAAATGCAGAAAAGAATATTCAAATATTTGATATTTTAGGAAAACAAGTTTTTGCAAAAATAATTACAGGAACTACTGTGAATATTGAAAAATTAAATACAGGAATTTACTTAATCAAAGTTGAGGAAAAAGGAAGTTTCATTACTAGAAAATTGATTATAAAATAATTTTAAATTACGTTATAAATTTTAAATGCCTTGAGAAATCAAGGCATTTTTTGTCTTAATTTTAAGTATTTGTAGAAAACATTTCAAATCTATTTAGCGCATTTTGAAATTGAATCGGTATAATCTAAACTGTAAATGAATTATTAGTCGAATTCAAATTACTAGCGTAGTCAACTCAATAAAATAAAAAATCCATTTATCTATTGATAAATGGATTTTAAATAAAGTTTGGTACTTATGTTAGAAATTACTTTTTAAGTAAATCTCTAATTTCAGTTAATAAATCTTCTTGAGAAGGTCCTGCTGGAGCAGCAGCTTCCTCTTTTTTCTTCATTTTGTTGTAACCTTTAATCATCATAAACATCACAAAACCAACGATGACAAGACTCATAATAGTATTAACCCAAGATCCCCACATAATTGCGTTTTCTGGAGTTGTTATTTTTCCTGCAGCATCTACAACAGCTTCATCAAGTACAATTTTTTTGTCCGAAAAATCTGCTCCACCACTAAAATGACCAACTATTGGCATTATTACAAGGTTCACAAAACCGTTTACAACTTTTCCAATAGCACCTGCCATAATAACAGCAACTGCAAATTCAATAACGTTTCCGCCAGTAATAAATTCTTTAAATTCTTTTAACATAATGTTTCTTTTTTAGTAATTAGTTAATTAATGTATTTTTACAAAAATAGAAAAAAGTTTATAAAATAATCTTGTATTCAAGAAAAATAGCAATAGTATTATTAACTAAATTACTAAATTACACTTTGATACGTTTAACACGTTGAGATATCATTGTTAATAATTCATACGGAATAGTATTTATTTTCTGAGAAATTTCTTCAATCCTTTTTTGAGAATCAAATAAAATTACCATATCACCTTCATTACAATCAATATTACTAATATCAACCATAAGCATATCCATACAGACATTACCAATTATAGGTACTTTTTGTTTGTTAATTAGTACGGAACCAATGCCATTACCTAATTTTCTACTAATACCATCTGCATGACCAATCGGAATGGTTGCTATTTTAGAATTTTTAGAACAAACAAAAGCTCTATTGTATCCAACAGAATCTCCTTTTTTTAAAGTGTGAATTTGGGAAATAATGGATTTTAATGTAAGTACATTTTTTAAATTTTTAGAAAATGCATTATCAAAACCAAAAAGACCAATCCCAAGTCGAACCATATCAAATTGCGCTTGAGGATAATTTAGAATTCCAGAAGTATTTAATAAATGAAATATAGGTTTGTAGTTAAGAATCTCTTCAATTTGTATTTTAATATTTCTAAAAGAAGCTATTTGATTTTTAGTAAATAAATTTTCGTTTAGATCTTCACTTGCAGCCAAATGCGAAAAAACAGAAGTGATATGTATCGAATTTTCTTTAGTAATAAGAGTAAAAATCTCTCTTAGATTTTGTACATTAAATCCCAAACGATTTAGACCAGTATTAAATTTTATATGAATAGGATAATCCGTTAGATTTTTAGATTTAGAAATCTTTAAAAAAGCATTTAAAATATTTTTAGAGTATATATTTGGTTCTAAATTATGGGCAATAAGAGCATTAAAATTTATTATTTGTGGATGTAAAACAAGAATTGGTAAATCAATACCAGCATTTCGCAACGAAACTCCTTCATCTGTATATGCAACAGCAAGGTAGTCTACATTTTCATCTTGTAAAATTTTAGAAAGAATACAGGCATCGCTTCCATAAGCAAAAGCTTTAACAACAGCTAGTATTTTTGTATTTGGATGCAGTTTAGATTTAAAATGGGTTACGTTGTGTTTTATTGCATCTGCATTAATTTCTAAAACCGTAGCATTATTCATTCAAGTCATTTTTAATAAAGGCTTTTATATTTTTAGAAAAATTTTCTTCCTCATTAGATTTATCGAAGTGTTTTTTAAGTATTTCAGAATTTTCATCTAACTTTTCTTTAAGATTTTTTTGTTGTTCCAAAATAGTTTTTTGTTGTTCTAGTAATGCTTTATAGTACGCAGCTCTACTTAAAGGCTGATACTCTTGTGTTTCTCCAAGAAGTACCAATTTATCATTTGCAATAGTACGATGGCTAAAATGAGCTAAATTACCAGTACGAACACAAACAGCATGTACTTTAGTAACATATTCTGCGGTAGCCATTAAAGCAGGCATAGGACCAAAAGGATTTCCTTTAAAATCCATATCCAAACCAGCAACAATAACACGAATACCTCTATTTGCTAAATCGTTACAAACGGCAACAATACCATCGTCAAAAAATTGGGCTTCGTCAATACCAACAACCTTAATATCATCCGCTAAAATTCGGATATGTTCCGATGATGGGACAGGAGTAGAACGAATCTCATTGGCGTCGTGAGAAACAACTTTCTCATCGTCATACCTTGTGTCTATTGCAGGTTTAAAAATTTCTACTTTTTGTTTAGCAAATTGCGCACGCTTTAATCTGCGTATTAATTCTTCTGTTTTTCCAGAAAACATAGAACCACAAATTACTTCTATCCAACCGAATTGTTCTTTATGATTTACTGTATTTTCAAGAAACATTTTGTATTTTTATCGCAGATTAAAGAATTGTTTATTTTACTCGTAAGCAAAATTAAAAAAAAAAAGGAGAAAATTTTAATAATATACAGCAACTTATGCACAAAAAATTAGAAGCAGAATTAATTAGCCTTGCACATCAAATTCTTCAAATGAAGAACAAGCACGATGCAGAACGTTTACGTGATAAAGCAAAAGATGTTTATGAAAAATTATCGGTGTTAGCATTTGTTAATAATTATTTTATTACAACACCAAATGTAACAGGAAATAAAGAAGCGTTTATTGCAAAAATAGATCATGTTGTAGAAATACCAAATGATGTAAAAGAAACGCCAAAAGCAGAAATAAAGAAAGAAATACCAAAAGAGGAAGTTAAAATTTCTAAAAAAGAAGAGAATAAAGAAGAGGTAGAAGAGATTACTACGGAAGAAGAAAGCAATCAGTTAGTAAAGCAAACCATGCAAACGATTAAATCGGAAGCAAAAGAAATTGTAACCAAAATACAAGAGCAAGAAATAAAGCCATCATCGAAAGAGATGGATAGACAAGCGTTAATAGATAAAGAAGTTTCCAAACGGAAAACATTAGAAGAAGAAATGGAAGGTTCGATTCCAGCAGATGTAGCAGCAGATTTGTTTGAAAAGGCAGATACATCAAATATAGAAAAGCAACCTACACCAAAAGTAAATGATGAACCAAAACCAATAATTAAAGAGCAACCAATAGCAGAAGAACCAAAAGAATCAAATAAAGGAACTTCCTTAAATGACCGATTATTTAAACAAAAATTACAAGTAGGATTAAACGATCGAATTGCATTTGTAAAACATTTATTTAATTTTAGTCAAGAAGATTTTAATAGAGTATTATCGCAGTTAAATACATTCGAAACAGAACAAGCGTGTAAAGATTTTATCGAGAATGTGGTAAAACCAGAATACGATTGGTCCGAAAAACTAGAATATGAAGAACGATTAAATACATTAATCGAACGTAAATTCATGTAAGTAGTAATATTGTAAATAAATTGGATACAAAACCAACCTCATTAGGTAGACTAGCATATAAAAAAATTATCAAAAATAAAGTTGGTATGCTTAGTCTTTGGTATATAGTTTTATGTGGTATAGTAGCAGTTTTTGCATATTTAATAGCACCAGACAATT
This sequence comes from Flavobacteriaceae bacterium, assembly GCA_026988355.1. Taxonomy (GTDB): domain Bacteria; phylum Bacteroidota; class Bacteroidia; order Flavobacteriales; family Flavobacteriaceae; genus S010-17. The sequence goes on along the minus strand of JALSLK010000072.1, from coordinate 1,999 downwards.
CGCCAAATGCAAATAAAATGCATTTAGAAATACATACCAAAAAACCTTTTTTTAAAACAAAAATATTACACGAAGTAAAACAGACCAAAGAACCACAAACCTATGTGAACAAATTATTTTTTGGAGATAAAAATGCAACACTAGAAATACCAATAAATACATACATAAGGACAAAAGATACCATCGTAGTAGATTTATATTCTGAAGGAAATATTATAAAAAAACAAGAAAAATTTCCAATACAAAATATAAAATTTAAAACAACAAAAGAAAGATATTTTGTGCAAAACAAAACATTTTATCTAGGAACAGATAAATACGGAAGAGATTTATTAAGTAGAATGTTAATAGGAACACGAATATCTTTTTTTATAGGATTTATAGCAGTATTTATATCGTTAGTAATAGGAATATCTATAGGATCCATAGCAGGATATTTTGGAGGAAAAATAGATACATTTATCATGTGGCTAATCAATGTAACTTGGTCTATACCAACATTATTAATGGTAATAGCAATAACATTAGCATTAGGAAAAGGGTTTTGGCAAGTGTTTATCGCAGTAGGATTAACGATGTGGGTTGAGGTAGCAAGAGTAGTTAGAGGGCAAATAATGAGTGCAAAACAGCAGCAGTATGTAGAAGCAGCAAGCGCTTTGGGATATTCTAATTTTAGAATCATAACCAAACATATATTGCCAAATATTATGGGACCAGTAATTGTAATATCCGCAGCAAATTTTGCAGCGGCAATACTCATCGAAAGCGGATTGAGTTTCCTTGGAGTAGGAGCACAACCACCAACACCATCTTGGGGAGCAATGATTAAAGACCACTACAATTATATCCTATTAGGAAAAGCATATTTGGCAGTAATACCAGGACTTGCAATAATGAGTTTGGTAATGGCGTTTATGTTAATAGGTAACGCATTACGAGATGCATTAGATGTAAAAAATTAAGCAAAGAGTGATTCATAAATTTAAAAAACACATTCAAAAAGAATTTCCGTATTTAAAAAACACGAAATTGTTAGTGACCGTTTCAGGAGGAATCGATTCTGTAATGTTAACCCATTTAGTACAACAATTAGATTACAAAATTTCAATAGCACATTGTAATTTTCGCTTACGCGGAAAAGATGCCGATTTAGACGAACAGTTTGTAAAACAACTGGCAAATACCATAAATATTCCTTACCATGTAACACATTTCGATACCAAAAAACATGCAAAACAACAAAAAACATCTATACAAGAAGCAGCAAGAAACCTGCGATACAAATGGTTCGAAGAAATTCGAGAAAAGAACAATTTAGATTATATACTAACAGCACATAATTTAAACGATAATTTAGAAACATTTTTAATTAATCTCACACGAGGAACGGGATTAAAAGGCTTAACAGGAATAGCCACAGTTAATGGAAAAATAGCAAGACCATTATTAGCATTTTCAAGAAAAGAAATTATAACATTCGCTAAAGAAGGCAAATACAAATGGCGAGAAGACAAAAGCAATGCAGATACGAAATACACAAGAAATAAAATCCGACATAAAGTAATACCAGTATTACAAGAGTTAAATCCAAATTTACTAAAAACCTTTAAAAACACATTAGAAAACCTACAAGGAAGTGAGGCAATAGTGAAAGATAGAATAAGTCAAATTTTTGAAGAGAGACAAGATGCAAGAGACAAGACTCAAGAAACAAGAGACAAGACTCAAGAAACAAGAGACAAGACTCAAGAAACAAGACAATTTAGTATTCAACAATTAAAAGAAATACCAAATCTTAAAGCCTATATTTACGAGATATTTGCACCATACCATTTTACAAATTTTGAAGATATTATAACATTATTATCCGCACAAAGCGGAAAACAACTGTATTCTAAAACACATCGATTAATTAAAGATAGAGAGTATTTGCTGTTAGTAGCAGTCAAAAAGGAGAAGCAAGAAGTAAGAAGTAAGAAAGAAGAAGCAAGAGACAAGA
>JALSLK010000071.1 GCA_026988355.1 Flavobacteriaceae bacterium | reverse complement strand
CAAGACTCAAGAAGTAAGAAGTAAGAAAGAAGATATACAAGGAAAAATTCAAAAAGGAGAAACCAAATTCAATTTACAAAATTTAGAATTAAACCTATATTATAAAAAAGCGAATAAACACGAAGTAACAAGCAAAAATAAGGCGCAATTTGATAAAGATTTGTTAAAATTTCCATTAACCGTAAGAAAATGGCAAAAAGGCGACTATTTTTATCCAATAGGAATGCAAGGAAAAAAGAAGCTAAGTAAGTATTTTAAAGACGAAAAATTATCGTTGATAGAGAAAGAAAATATTTGGTTACTTTTGTCCGAAGAAAAAATCGTTTGGATTATAGGAAAACGACAAGACGAACGTTTTAAAATAACCGAAACAACCAAACAAACGCTACAAATTACAATAAAATAAAAAAATACCAATAAAAATTGGTAAAGAAGTTAGGGTAAAAAATATTAAAATCGTTTAATAAAAGACAACAAACAATTATGAAGAATTTATTTAGCTTATTTATAGCATTATTTATTACCAGTATTGCCGTTTTTTCACAAAGCGATTTTAAAGAACCAATAATTTGGGAAACACATACCGAAAAAATTAACGACCAAGAATATTATTTGGTTTTTAAAGCCAAAATAGAAGATAAATGGCATTTGTATTCACAATACAATCCAGAAGGAGCATCCTTACCAATAGAGTTTGATAGCGAAGAGAAAGGAAAATTATTCGAATTTGTAGGAAAAGCATTAGAAAGCAAAACACACAAAAAGTATAGTGAAACATGGAAAAAAGAAGAAATATTTTTCTCTAAAGAAGGAACACTAAAACAACGAATTAAACTTTTAAAAGAAGACGTTAAAGAAGTCAAGGTTTCTTTATACGGACAAGTTTGTAAAAAATCGTGTATCCAAGTAGAAAAAACAGCTACATTCGATTTAACAAAAGCAATACCAGTAAAAGAAGAAAAAATAACCAAAATAGTAAAAGTAGATAATGATAATCCAATCGCATTTACAACATCCGTAGAAAAAATAAACGATAAAGAATATTATTTAGTTTACAAAGCAAAAATAGCAGATAAATGGCATTTATACTCACAATACAATCCAGAAGGAGCATCCTTACCAATAGAGTTTGATAGCGAACAAAAGGACTCTTTATTTGCATTTGTAGGAAAAGCATTAGAAAGCAAAACACACAAAAAGTATAGCGAAACATGGAAAAAAGAGGAGATTTTTTTCTCTAAAAAGGCAGTGCTAAAACAAAAAATAAAACTGTTAAAAGAAAATGTAAAGGAAATAGAAGTAAGCCTATTTGGACAAGTCTGTAAAACAGCATGTATCCAAGTAGAAGAAACTGCGAAGTTCGATTTAACAAAAGCAGGAGTAGTAACCGAAATGAAAGAAGCAACCATAAAAAATGGAGATAACGATTCCGAAGATGGAGAAAATAAAGGATTGTTAATGTTATTTTTATTGAGCTTTCTAGGCGGATTTGCAGCATTGTTAACACCATGTGTATTTCCAATGATACCAATGACAGTAAGTTTCTTTACCAAACAAAGTAAAAACAAAGCACAAGGTATACGAAATGCCATTATTTATGGATTATCCATTATTGGAATTTATGTGTTATTAGGATACGGAGTAACTAAAATATTTGGAGCAGATGCACTAAATGAATTATCGACAAGTCCCATATTTAATATCCTGTTTTTTGTATTACTCATAGTATTTGCAATTTCATTTCTAGGAGCATTTGAAATAATGTTACCAAATTCTTGGGCAAATAAAGTAGATTCACAAGCAGATAAAGGAGGGATTATAGGAATTTTATTTATGGCACTTGCCTTAGCAATAGTTTCATTTTCTTGTACAGGTCCAATTTTAGGAACAGCATTGGTTGCCGCAGTTTCAAAAGGAGGAATCGCACCAGTCGTTAGTATGTTTGGATTCTCATTAGCTATAGCACTACCATTTACATTATTTGCGGCATTTCCAGGATGGTTAAATTCCTTACCAAAATCTGGAGGATGGTTAAATACTGTAAAAGTAGTATTAGGGTTTTTAGAATTGGCATTAGCATTCAAATTTTTATCAAATGCAGATTTGGTATTAGACACACATTATCTACAACGAGAAACATTTTTAGCAATATGGATTGCAGTTTTTGGAGCTTTAGCATTTTATTTATTTGGTAAAATAAAATTACCACACGACTCTCCATTAAATCATATTTCGGTTGGTAGATTATTACTCGGATTGGTAACTTTAACCTTTGTGATTTATTTAATACCAGGACTTTGGGGAGCACCTTTAAAAGCAATTAGTGGATTTCCGCCACCAATGCATTATAGCGAATCGCCTTATGGAATTGGTTCTACAAAAGGAGCGCAAGAAGAATTGCCAGAAGGAGCAGTTTATGGTCCTCACGATATAGTTTCATTCGAAGATTACGAAGACGGTTTAGCATACGCAAAGAAAGTAGGAAAACCAATTTTACTAGACTTTACAGGAAAAGCATGCGTTAATTGTCGTAAAATGGAAGAGCAAGTTTGGTCAGATCCTAAAGTATTGCGAATTCTTAAAAAAGATGTAGTATTAATATCACTATTTGTAGACTTTAAAAAGAAACTGCCAAAAGAAGAACAATATGTGTCTAAAACAACAGGAAAAAAGATTAGAACCGTTGGAAATAAATGGAGCGATTTTCAGATGAAAAAATACAAAGCCAATGCACAACCATATTATGTACTTATAGATCATAATGAAGATAACTTAATACACTATGCATCCTACGATTCAGATATCGAAAAATATTTGAATTGGTTAAAAAAAGGAATTGAAAATTTTAAAAAATAACTATTTATAAGATAAATAGTTAGCCATATAATATGCAAGAAAATTATTTATATAGCATTACAAAACAATTCGAGTATTATAAGGTATTGGGAGAAAAAACGTTTGTCCAATTAGAAGAAAAGGAATTGTTTTGGCAATATCATACCGAGAGTAATTCCATAGCAATTATTGTAAATCATTTGTGGGGAAATATGAAATCCAGATGGACGGATTTTTTAATTTCGGATGGAGAAAAAGAATGGCGTAAAAGAGATTTAGAGTTTGAAGATGTAATAGGTACAAAAGTAGAATTATTAGAAAAATGGAATGACGGATGGAAATGTTTGTTTAAAGCATTAGATTCGATTAATACGAGTAATTTTAATACGAACATCTATATTAGAAACCAAAGCCATACTATATTAGAAGCTATTAATAGACAACTTGCACATTATGCGTATCATATAGGACAACTTGTTTTTTTAGGAAAAATAATAAAGAGTAACGAATGGAAAAGTCTATCAATACCAAAAGGAAAATCAACAGATTTTAATAATAATAAATTCTCAAAAGGAAAACATAAAGGACACTTTACAGACGATTTAATTTAGAATTCTAAACTATTCTTTAATAAGTAACCAAGCATCTTTTGCAATATTATTTTGAATAATACTCAGATTTTTATTTGCCTCAGAAAGCGATGTGTAACTGTTAAAAGCAACTTGTGTTAAGTTCCATTTATTTTTGCCAATAATTTTTGCATCAAAACCTTTTTTAGTAAGTTGTTTTACTTTTTTATTAGCGTTTGCTTTATTGCGAAATGCACCAGCAACAATAAAATATTTATCTACAGCAACAGTAGTATTTAACATTATCGTAGGTAATGGACTGTCCAATACAAAAGTAGCTTCTTGTATTTGAATTTCGCGTAATTTTTGCTCTTTTTGTAGTGCAATAACTTGGTTTTTTTCTAAGTTATCTTGGTATATTTTAGTTCCTAATAATCCAATAATAGAAGAACTCAAAACAACAATTGCAGCATATTTTAAGAAGTTTGAAGTCTTATTGCGTTTGGATGGAGCGATTAAAGTATGCACTTTGTTTTCGAGCGCATCTACTTGTTCTTTGTAAATTGCTCTTTGGTTTGCAAGTGCTGTTTGTTTTTCTTTCTCCGCTGCATTTTGTTCGTTTTCTTGAACACGATTAATGGTATTAGAGATATAAGAATGTAATCCAAAAGAAGAAGTAAGGTAATTAATTTGTGTGTCAGGTTCAAATTGAATGGTGTCATTTTCCATTACAAATGTTCCAATGCCATTTAAAATTAATTCTTCAGTCATTAACTTTTCAATCCAATTTTCTACTTCAAAATTTATAAAATTTATAGCAGATTCGTAAGGTAATTTATCTATGGAAGCAATATGATTTGCTAATAAACCATCATTATTTTGTAATAACGAATTGAACGTTATTTGTTTATATGGAGGCGAAAAAGTGCTTCCATTAATTCTCGCAGATTTATCATTCATAACAAACCCTCCAAAATCAGGGACAATTACGCAATTGTAGCGATATAAAAGTTCTTTTATGTATGCTTCTAATGTCATATAGAAGCAAAAATAATGAAATTTTTAAGGAAAGAACTCCTTTGCTACATTTTTTTTAATTCTACTTGTATTTTTTTTGAAAGATTAGCAACAACCAAACGATAAGAAGTATCTAACCATTTAAAAAGTAAATTATCGGATATCGAATTATCCATAATAACATTACACCAATGTTTCTTACTAAAATAAGAAGGATTTTGTACAGCCATATAGGTTGCTCTTAGAGCATCAATTGTTTCAGGAATGCATTTAATACTAAAACCAGAGAATGTTGTAATATCGGTAGCAGTAAATATTTTTCCTTGAACTTTAAAAACCAAAACATTTGGTAATTTAGAGAAAGGAATAGATTCTGTCACGCCTTTTTTAGACAAACAATACGCTCTGTACATTTCAATATCCATAATAATTGAAGATAAATAATTTTACAATCTGTTTTTTATTGGTATATGAACTACTTTTTTGGTTTCAAAAAATGTCTCCGAAAAGTACTCCGAAATAGGATATAAACTTGCCTTTGGAAAAGGCACTAACTCTTCGGTTAAATTACCACCTTTTAAATATAAAATACCATTTCTTAATTCGTGCTTGTGTTTTGTCGCTACTTTTTTCTTAATCCATTTTACAAAAACATCCATTTTGGTAACAGCTCTACTAACCACAAAATCAAATTGACCTTGTATTTTTTCTGCTCTAATATGTTGTGTTTTTACATTTTTTAATCCGAGAGCAGTACTAATTTCTCGTACTACTTTTATTTTTTTACCAATAGAATCTACCAATAAAAAATTACTTTTTGGAAATAAAATAGCGAGAGGTATACCAGGGAAACCGCCGCCAGTACCAACATCTAAAATTTTAGATTTAGGGCGAAATTCGAGTACTTTAGCAATTGCTAGAGAATGTAAAACGTGTCTTGTATAAAGTGCTTCAATATCTTTACGAGAAATTACATTTATTTGCGCATTCCACAATTTATATAAAGATTCTAATTGCTCAAATTGCGCAACCTGTTCTTCAGATAAATTAGGAAAATATTTATTTATTGTTTCCATAATGTGCATACAAATTTAAACTAATCTTAATTAAATGTAAAAAAAAACACAAAAAATGATAATTATTAGCTTTAAGTAATAAAAAAGATATAATTTCGTTACTTGTAATTATAAATAAAAATTATGCAAACTAACACGATACGCTTTTCAAACATTGATAAAACTAAGTTTTTTAGAACGCTAAGTAAGAAAGTAAACGGCTATTTTAAAGAGAATAACATAAAAAAAACAGGAAATATAAGATTATATATAAAGGCTATGGTTATGTTTGCCTTATTTATCGCACCTTTAGTTTTAATCTTCACTTTAGATTTATCAGGTTGGATACAAGCATTATTAATGGTTATTATTGGTATCGGAATGGCAGGAGTAGGAATGAATGTCATGCACGATGCAAATCACGGATCTTTTTCTAGTAAAAAATGGGTTAATAAGCTAATGGGAAGCAGCATTTACATCCTTGCAGGAAACGATTATAATTGGAAAGTACAACATAATGTACTACACCATACCTATACGAATATTGTAGGACACGATGAGGATATTGATGCAGGTAGAATTATTCGATTTTCCAAACATTCTAAATGGTTAAAAATGCATAAATATCAAAAATATTATTCCTTTTTTCTTTATGGATTGTTAACTGTAAATTGGGCAATTACAACAGATTTTAAACAAACGTATAAATATTTAAAAAGAAAACTTTCTTATGGAGATTTTCCTAATCCAGCAACACAATGGACCAAATTAATTATCGGTAAAATATTATACTATTCTGTTTGGATTGTATTACCTCTAGTGTTAGGTTATGCTTGGTGGCAAGTTTTAGCAGGGTTTATGATAATGCATTATACTGCAGGAATCATTTTAAGTGTTGTATTTCAGTTAGCGCATGTTATGCCAAATACAGAAATGCCTGTGCCAGACAAATCTGGAAATATGAAAAATACCTGGGCAATTCATCAACTGTATACAACTTCTAATTTTGCACCTAAAAATTGGTTGGTCGAATTTTATACAGGAGGATTAAATCATCAAGTAGAACACCATTTATTTACAGAAATAAGTCATATTCATTACAGAAAAATTGCAAAAATTGTTAAAGAAACAGCATTGGAATTCAAATTACCTTATAATGAATATAAAACGATGTGGAAAGCAATTAAAGAGCATTATAATCAGCTTAAAATTTTAGGTCAAAAACCAGCTTTAGCATAGATAGTATAAATTGTCAAATAAAAAATCCTAATAAAGCATATAAACTTCATTAGGATTTTTTATTTGGAATACCAACTCAACATCAAAATACGCTATAAATTATTTATCTTTTCACGTCTTACTGCACTTTAAATTAAACTATAGCTATGCTTGAAATTTCAAGATTGTAAAACATAAAAATAGTTCAAATTTATTTAGCGCATTTTGCAAACTTAGGTTGGTATAAGTACGTTTATTTTTTAAGTAATTTTTTGACTATTGTTTGTCCATTCATCAAGGTAATTTTAGTAATAAAAATTTCTCCTTTAGTTAATTTTAAAGGTATGGTAACTTGTGTATTTTTTACATTGACATCGGTTAATTTTTGCCCAATTAAATTAAATATTTTTACATTTGTAATTATTGTGTTTCCTTTAGAATTAATTGTCATAGAATCTAAATTATCTATAATTACAAGGGCACTTTCTTTAACATAATCGTTAATTGCAGCAGTATTTTGTTGTCTAAAAGTAATTTCAAACCGATTGGTATAATCTCCAGCAGGTAAGTTAAGCGTAACATTATTAATTAAGTTATAATACATATTAGTATTGGTATCTTTCAAATAGATTTCATTTGGAGTAAAATTTTCGAATGCATCGATACTAAAAGTAATATCACGTTGCTGGTCTAATACTACGTGCATAGGAATCGTAATGGTATCTATATAATCTTCTATTCCAGTAATTACAAATTCGTTATCGTTATTAATTACTTTTAATGAAATATCCGTTGCGCGCATGTCGTACATTATGGCATCGTAACCAGCTTCATAATTAGGAGTAAGTCCTCTAAAGCCAACAGCTAATTGTCTATGAAAACTATTGTTGGAATCGATATTAAAATCAAATCCAATCCTAAGAATAGGAAACGGTTCTTCTCTACTAAAAGAAGGAGAGGAATTATTAAAAACGCGTTGTGAATTTTTAAAGTTAATTGTTCCATTAACAATCGCATCGATAAAAAAACCTTGTGCGACTTGTATATATCTTGCAGGAATTGCACCACTATTATAAGCAGTTCCTAGTCCGATAGCACGTGTTGCATAACCTCCAGCATACGAATTTCTAACATGCGAATTGGAAGTGTCATTTGTACCATCCCAAAAATATAAAGTATTTATTATTCCAGTATTATTAAGTAAAAATACATCTGCATCCAATGAAGAAGGATATGGATTTCCTAATAGCGTCGATTTTCCAAGACTTACAGGAATAGAATAATTTCCATCATTTGGTTTTCCTACAAATGTATAATTTTGTTTATTTGCTCCAGAACTTTTCATATTGTACCCTTCGGCAATATTATGAGTTGTTGTTTCGTCTCCATGTCTGTTCCAAACCGTATCATCTACTAATTTCGCTAACCAATATTTACTTATACTTATTGGAGTTGTTGTAGCACCATCATAACCACTTATAAAATTAATATTTGGAGGTATAGAACCAGCGTTAGTTGGTATCGTTCCATCTTTCATAGCAGCATCAATAGTAAAAGTATTGGTTCCTGTTGCGACAGGAGAAGTCCAAAATCCAGACTGATAAACATTGGTTAATTCGCTTTTTTTGTCGATATATAATTTACCAGATCCAGTAACTTTACTAGTTCCAGTATGTGTTTGTATAAGTTGCGAAGTTCCAAATAATCGAATATTGCCATCCAATTGAATGCCATCAGAAACAGATAATCTCAATCCGTTATTGATTGCTAAAACACCATTAGTTTCTACTTCAATTTCTCGTACATTTCCACCTTGTGTTAATGGTAATAAACCATTTGCAGTACTTTTTACTAAAAATTTATAACAGCCATCTGATGTGTTTGGAACATTAGCAAAACCAGAGCCATTATAATATCCAGTATTATCAACAACAATTTTATCGATATATTCAAAAGTAAAATAATCTCCGTCGGTAAAAGAAACCAAATTTGCAGTATAAACACCTCCAGATAAAATCATACTATAAGATGTCTTTGTAGCAAAGGTAGCATCATTGCTTACAATTAATTTTAAATCGTTACAACCATAAATACTATGAAATATAATGTTAGATTCATTTACAGAAACAGATACTGTGCCTAAATTATTTTGTTTACTTACTCGCCATTTACTATTTAATCGCTCAGAGTAATCGGAAGTGATAGTGGTAAAATCGTAAGTAGCATTTTTTGTTTCTTCTCCCCAAAATAAATAATCATCGTTCGATAAAGCGGAAGGAGTATTTATTCTAATAATACCAGTTCCTTGAGAATCGGTATGGTTGTCCGTTATTGAAACCTGTCCAATACCAGCGACATTGTGATCAAAATTTCCATTTGTAGCGTCGTCTTGTGTATAATAATCTCCTACCTCTAAAGTAAGGTCATATTTAGCAGCTAAATAATTATCAATTATTCTACGTTTGGTTTGTCCAATTTTTTCTTTAAAAACGATTACTTCAGTCATTTGACCTTGGTAATTTTTTCCTATTTGAAAAGTAGTACTAGAACTTGCTGTAAATGTAGCTGCGCCAGAATTTACAACATGCTTTTGCGCACTATTTTGGTACAAGTTTTTTGTAGAAGGATTTCCCTCATAAGCCCAAATATTGTAACTGGTAATTCCTGTTAATCCTGCTTTATAAATTCTACCAGCACCAGTATTTCCCAAATCAAAATAAATTCTGCCATTACTCCAAGGCAAATGGCATAAAAACCGATTTGAACCTCCTGAAAGGTTTGTTCTATATGGCATTGAGGCATGTATATTATTTGCATTACTTACTATAAATGAAGTGGCAGCATTAGTAACAAAATTAGATGTATTTAAACCAGTATTGGACTCTAGTAATTTACTTCCTGAAAAATCCATTTCATCGTATCCATTTTGAGTTCCTATATTAAGGGTTGGAGCAATAGATGTTGTTGCTGTTAAATCTAAAACCGACACTCCAGCTGCATTAGTTAAACCTGTTATTTTTCCACTAGAAACAGTAACTGTATTTGTGTTATTTGGATTATACCACACTTTTAATGTTGATGTTCCATTTGTGTTTCCAACACCTCCAGGACCAGTTTGACTAAACAAAAAAAATGAGAATAAGACGAATACCGTCGTAATAATATTTTTCATTATATTAGGGTTTTTTATGCAAATATAACTTTTTTAAATTTTAAACAACTAAATTTATAAAGAGTGTATTGAATTTTGTTATTTTAGCCTCTTAAATTTAACTTATGAAAAATCAACTTTCAGACCGAATAAATAGATTACCAGTTTCTCAAACTTTGGCAATGGCAGCATTAGCTAGAGAGTTAAAAACTCAAGGAAAAGACATTATTAGTTTGAGCTTGGGCGAACCAGATTTTAATACGCCAGATTTTGTAAAGGAAGCCGCTATAAAAGCAATACATGAAAATTACAATTCTTATACGCCTGTAAATGGTTATTTAGAATTGCGTGAGGCAGTTAGTCGAAAATTTGAAAGAGATAATAAACTAAAGTATAACGAAAACCAAATTGTAGTTTCTACAGGAGCTAAACAAGCATTAGCAAATGTAGCCATGGTTTTACTAAATCCAGGAGATGAGGTTTTGTTACCAGCACCATTTTGGGTAAGTTATGAAGCAATGGTTAATTTAGCAGAAGGAATTTCGGTAGAAATACCAACTAGTATAGAAAATGATTTTAAAATTACACCACAGCAATTAGAAGGTGCAATAACACCAAAAACAAAATTAATATTTTTTAATTCTCCAAATAATCCAAGTGGATCTGTTTATAGTAAAGAAGAATATCGTGCTTTAGCAGATGTCTTAGTAAAACATCCAAATATTTATATAATTTCCGACGAAATTTACGAGCATATTTTATTCGAAGGAACAAATTTTAGTTTTGCGCGATTTAAAGATATGTACGAACGCACCATTACGGTAAACGGCGTTTCAAAATCATTTGCCATGACAGGATGGCGAATAGGTTATATTGGTGCGCCAGAGTGGATCGCAAAAGCGTGTAATAAAATGCAAGGACAAATAACTTCTGGAGCAAATTGTATTGCACAAAGAGCTACAATTGCAGCTTTAGATGCTCCAGTTTCAAAAATTAAATTTATGGTAGATGAATTTAAAACCAGACGTGATTTAGTTCTAAATTTACTATCAAAAATTAAAGGGTTTAAGCTAAATGAACCAGAAGGAGCTTTTTATGTTTTTCCGAATATTTCTTATTATTTTGGTAAAACTATTGCAGGAAATGAAATAAAGAATGCTTCCGATTTCTCCTTATTATTATTAGAAAAAGCGAATGTAGCAACAGTTACAGGAGATGCTTTTGGAGCACCAAATTGTATTCGTTTATCGTATGCTACATCACAAGATCTACTTGTAGAAGCAATAAAACGAATTGCGAATTTATTAAACGTATAATGTATCAAATACAAAATAGCGATGTAAATGATATCGATGAAATATTTCGATTGTATCAAATAGCTAGAGAATATCAAACTTCGAAATACAAAGTTGTTTGGCCAAAATTTGAACGAAGTTTAATTGAAAATGAAATTCAAAACAAACACCAATGGAAACTTTTATTAAATGGTAAAATTGTATGTGTTTGGGCAACAACATTTAACGATGCGTTAATTTGGGAAGAAAGAGATAAAGACCCATCACTTTATATACATAGAATTACAACAAATCCAAACTTTAGAGGAAAAAATTTGGTTAAAAAAATAGTAGATTGGTCTTTAATTTTTGCAAAAGAAAACAATAAAAAATACGTGCGTTTGGATACGGTTGGAGAAAATAAAAAATTAATTACACATTATACAAAATGTGGTTTTACTTATTTAGGACTACACGAATTAAAGAACACACAAACCTTACCAGCACATTACAAAATAGATGATGTAGCTTTATTTGAAATAAAAATTTAAAAATGACATATACTATAAAATTCCATACCAAATGGTCTGATTTTGATGCTAACAAACACATGCGACATACAGCATATAATGATTATGCTGCCGAAGCACGATTGCGATTTTTAAAGGAAAATGGTTTTGGTGTTGCCGTGATGGAAGAAAATAATGTAGGTCCAATTCTATTTTCAGAAAACACACAATTCCGAAGAGAAATTAGACTTGGCGAAGATATTTCCGTAAAATTATATTTAGAAGCCACTTCCAAACAGGGAGAACGTTTTAAAATTAGGCATTTAATTTATAAAGAAAATGGAGATTTAGCAGCAACAATATCTGTATATTTAGCATGGATAGATCTAACAAAGCGAAAACTAACTATTCCGCCAAAACAAATTTTAGAAACGTTAAAGCATATAGCTAAAACAGACGATTTTGAAGAGATTAGTATTCAAACAAAAGAACCTATAAAGTAAAAATGAAAAATAGAAAAGTATTATACGCTGTTTTTACACTAGTAATCGCTTCTTTTCTGTACCTACAGAATAGTAGTACGGAGAGTTTAAAAGAAAAGGATAATTTACCAACAAATAAAACGCCTACGGAAGATAGTGACGGAGTATCTGAAGTGACAACAAAATCGGAGTTTAATTTTTTACCAACATCCACAACAAATCAAATAGCAAAACATACCTATTACACATTATCGTATAGTGAAAAACACGAACAAGCAGAATGGGTTGCCTACATATTAAAACCTTCTTATTTAAAAAAAATAGATCGTAAAAGACCATATTTTATATATGATAAACAAGTAAAAACAAGATCTGCTAATTACCGAAATTACAAACAATCTGGTTACGATAAAGGGCATCTTTGTCCAGCAGGAGATATGCGATTTAATGAAAATGCATTTAACGATACTTTTTTTACATCAAATATTTCGCCACAAAATCACGAATTTAATGCAGGTATTTGGAACAGATTAGAACAAAAAACAAGGTATTGGGCTAAAAAATACGGACAACTATACGTGATAACAGGTGGTGTTTTAGAAGCTAATTTAAAAACTATTGGACAAGAAAAAGTAGCCGTACCAAATTTATTTTACAAAATTATTTTAGATTATTCTAATACAAAAAACCCAAAAGCCATTGCTTTTTTAATGCCTGGCAAAAAAGATTCAAAAGAAGCATTATACAAATACGTAGTTTCTATTAATGAAATTGAAAAACGGACAGGAATCGATTTTTTCCCAGCATTGCCAAATAGTATCGAAAACTCTTTAGAATCTCGAAGCGATTATAAAGGATGGAGTTTTAGATAGGTTGAGTTTACGCTCTAAGTTTGTAAAAAAACATCAATAATTTCAAGAAATTTAGTAATATTTAAAGAATTGTCTACTACATTTTAAGATGTTATTTCAAAAGTATTAATCCAATTTTCGGATAATTTCCTGTAAGCCAAAAATACTTTCTTTTAAAATTGCAATTGTTTCTTTTTGCATACCAATAATATCTTCTTTATCTGTAATACGTTTTTCAAACTGCTCTAATAATTGTTCTGAGAGTTGGTTGATGACTAAATTGTTAATATCACCCTTATTTTTATTATCGTGATTATAAAAAGTATAATTATCCTCTGTAAAAAACTCACTTAAAGCCACTTGAAAATAACTGGCATATTTTTTTAAAGTATCCACATCTGGTTTAGACAAGCCTTTTTCGTAATTAGAAATAGTAGATTGCGAAATGCTTAAATCTATAGCTAACTCTTCTTGAGACAAGCCTTTACTTTTACGTAATTCTAATAGTTTTATTGCAATACTCATAATAAACCAAATTTACAATTATTAAATATTTGGTAAAAATACCATTTTTTTGGTTGGTGTAAAATCTATTTTAAGATATGTTTGATATATTGTTAACCAGTTTGCTTTGAAAAAAATAAAAAAAAGTAAACACAAATTTTTTATTATGAAAAAAATATTTAGTTTAGTGGCGTTGGTAGGAATGTTTGCGCTTATGAGTTTTAATTATTCAACTGAAAAAAAACAACCTACTTGGTGTGATAGTGTACATAATGCTTGTCTTGGTGCAGCAGAGGATACTATAACATATCATGATTTTTCAGTAGATGATGCTGTTGCTTACTATGATGAATGTACAAGCATGAACGGATGTTAATCTTAAATAAAATAAAGTTAGTTTTTAGTAGTTTATAGAAACTAACTTTATAATAATTTAAAATATGAAAAATATATTTATCCCTTTATTGTTCCTAGTAAACTTTTTAGTTTTCTCACAAGATTCAAAAATTACTTATGTTGCATCTGCTACAAATTATGTAAAGAAACTAAAAGAAAAGAATAATTCTAAAGAATTTCTTAATGAACAAAGTTCATCCGATGTTGAGTTTACTCTGTATATAAGAAAAAAAAAATCTTATTATAAAAAAAATGAGAGCTTAGAAATAGATAATAACTCTATCAATTTGACAGCCGTTTTTGCTGGAACGGGTACTTACTATTACAATTTAACTACTAATGAAAATTTGCATGAAAGAGAAAATAGGTTATTGGGAAGTGACTTCTTAATTGAATATGAAAAAATAAATTGGAAATTAACTAATGAAACTAAAAAAATTGGAAAATACACTTGTCTAAAAGCAACAGCAACGATTATGCGTAAGCATAGAAGTGGAGTTAGAAAAAAAAAAATTACAGCATGGTACACACCAGAAATACCGTTAAATTTTGGACCTAAATTTTATAATGGTTTACCTGGTTTAATTTTAAGTGTGCAAGAAGATAATAAATTATATTTAACAGCAAAATTTATAGATTTAAATCCAAAAGACAAAATTACTTTTCAAAATCCTCCAAATAATTCTGAGCGAATTACGTTTAAAGATTACGAATTATTATTACTAGAAAAATTTGATCAGTTCCGTAAAGAAAGAAATAAGAGATAAAATTCATTTTATAAATAATACTATCAGTTTTCAATGAATAGGTTAAAATATGTAATTATTCTATTATTCGTAATAGACTTTTTTCCTTTACAATCCCAAACCATCCAAGTAAAAGGCACGGTAAAAGACAGTATTCAAACGCTAAGTTATGCCAATGTATTTGCAGTACCTAAAGATAAAGAAGTGAATATTGCCTATGCCATTACAGACGAGCAAGGTAGATACAAACTTAAAATTCAAAAAGGAAAAAACTACGAGGTTACAGCAAGTTATTTAGGTTATATGCCAAATAAAGTAAATTTTCAATTTGCAAAAGACACTATTTATAATTTTACTTTAAAAGAAGATAAAAATCAACTTAATGAAGTAAATATAACCTATACCATACCAGTAACTGTAAAACAAGACACTATTACTTATAATACAGATAGTTTTGTTACAGGTAATGAGCGTAAACTAAAAGATATATTAAAAAAATTGCCTGGTATAGAAGTTGATAGAAAAGGTAATGTACTTGCCAATGGTAAAAAAGTAACTACCTTATTAGTAGAAGACAAACCTTTTTTTGGAGGAAATACCAAACTAGGCGTAAACAATATTCCAGCAGATGCAATTGATAAAGTACAAGTATTAGAAAATTACAATAGTGTTGCTATGCTAAAAGGCTTACAAGACGATGATAAAGTAGCCTTAAACATCAAATTAAAAGAAGATAAAAAGAAGTTTGTTTTTGGTGATATAGAATTAGGTGCTGGTATTACTAATAAATATGTAGTACATCCAAAATTGTTTTATTACAGTCCAAAAACTAGTGTTAATTTTATTGGTGATATTACTAATACTGGTAAGAAATCTTTTACTATTAGAGATTATATGGAGTTTGAAGGAGGAATGAGTCAAATGTTTAAAGACGCTAGTAGTTATTTTAAATTGTATCGATCTGATTTTGCAAAATATTTAACCAATCAAGATTTTAAAGCCGATAAAACGCTATTTGGTGCATTTAATATTAGACAAAGTGTTACTAAAGCAACAGATTTAAGTCTATATGTAATTAGTGCAAAAGCAGAAACCGATACGCAAACCTTTACTAATAATCAATACCTTTACGGAATGCCTTTTACAGAACAACGAAACAATGCAAAAACAAATAAAAATGTGTATGCTATTGGTAAACTTACGCTAGATTACGACCCAAATAGCAAAACGGACTATGCGTTTAATTCTTCTTTTAATACGTCTAAAAATAAAAGCATCGGTAATATTGGTACAATAAGTCCAAATAAAGATATAAACATAGAACATATTGCTAATCTAGAAGCTTTTACATTTTCACAAAATGTAAGTTTAAATAACGATTTGTCTGATACGCATACCTTAACCTTAAATGCAAATTATACCTATAAGAAAGACAAACCTACCTTGTCTTGGAATACCAACCAAGAATTATTAGAAAATTTAGTTCCCATTACCGCACAAGATTTTTACAGAATACGTCAAGATAAAAACATTGTTTCTCAAAATGTAAATGCTTTACTAAAAAATTATTGGGTTTTACATCGGTTTCACCATATTTATACTAGTTTTGGTGTAAACAAATCAAGTAATCATTTTATAAATGAAGATTATCAACTTTTAGATAACGGAAATATAAACAACTTTAATACCGCACAATTTGGAAACGATTTTAAATACCATTTTTTAGATGTTTACTTAGGCTTAGAATATAAATTTAAAGTTGGTAAAGTCTTTTTTAAACCTGCTATTTATTATCATAATTATCTTTGGAATACGCAGCAACAAAACACTGTAAAAAAATATTTTTCTAAAAATGTATTTCTACCACAATTCACTGCAAAAATAACTTTTAGGAGTTCAGAAAAGTTAAATTTTAAGTATAAATTAAACGCAAATTTTCCAAGTGTAAAATCGTTAACGAACCGATATATTTTGTCAAATTTTAACCGTGTTTTTAGAGGAAATAGGCATTTATCAAATAGTTTATATCACAGTTTGAGTTTAAGCTATTATAAATTTAATTTATATAGAGGTCACAACTTTTCAATACACACTTTTTACAACAAAAAAACACAAACATTAAAAAATGTAACAGCATTAGATGGAATTAATCAATTTAGTACACAAATAATGTTTTACGAACCAGAGATAAATTGGTCTACAAACATAATTTTTTCAAAGACGATACATAAAATAAAAACGAAAATAAAAACAGGTTATCGGTATAATGATTATTATCAGTTAGTAAATAATAACCAAAGTCAGAATAAAAGTAGTACCTTTTATGTAGAGCCAAGCATTAAAACGTTGTTTAAGAAATTTCCAAATATAGAAATTGGTTACAAAAAAGATTTTACAACCTATCAAAATCGCAACACAACAGAATACACAAATGAGCGTCTTTTCTCCTATTTAGATTACGATTATAAAGATTTTATTTTTGAAGCAGATTTTGAATATAACACTTACAAAAACAAAACAGACAACAGTATAGATAACACCTATTTAGACGCTAATGCTAGCATTTTTTATCAAAAAGAAGATAGTGCTTGGGGTTTTGAATTAACAGCTTCTAATTTGTTTAATGCTTTGTATAAACAGAATAATAGCCAAACAGATTTTATTATTAGTGATAGCAAAACATATATTTTACCTAGAGTGGTGCTGTTTAAAGTTGTTTATAAGTTGTAGAATTAAAAATCCTTATTTTGTATTACGCATCATTTTTAAAGAAAACCAAGTAAGTAACACCATAATAACAAGCATAACAGCCCAAAGCCAAGCTTTATTGGTAAATAATGCTTCCGTTTTAGCAACATCTTGTTTTGCAATTACGTTTTCTTTACCTAAACTAATTAAACTCGCATCTGTAGGGATTTTATCTGGAAAACGAAGGATATCGTAATTCGGTTTAGCTGCATTTATATTACCATAAGTTAAAAAATAATTGGCATCTTCGTCAAAGCGAACTAGAAGTTTATAAATATAACCTTTACAATCAATAGAAGAAACCGCTAAGGCCTTATTATCTTGATTATTAATTACCAGTCTTAATTTTTTTGTCGTTATCGCTCCAAAGTTAATTTCATTATTATCTATAGAATTTAGAACACCATTAGTAATCGAATTGTAATTTTCTTTCCACCCTTTTTCGGTTTTAAAACGACTACTTAAATAGTCTAATTTATACGATCTATAATAATCAATTTTACTATCGATATTAACCTTTAAATAGCTTATAGGTACAATCGAATCCAATTCGATTGTAACCGTAGTTTGTTTGGATTTTTTATTGTTATTTTGAGAAATATTTGCAATCGTATAATCTCTAAGTCTTCCTTTTTGAATTGTATTAAAATCCAAATGTGCAATTTTGAGTTTTGGATTTTTTTTACTTTTTACTAATAACCTATAGTATTTGTACTTAGAATTTGGAAAAATTAATTTGGTAAACTGGTAATTAATAATTTCATTCTCAATAGAAACCACTCTATAATTGTCTTTTATAGTAAACCATTCTTTTAGATTCTGACTTGCTTCAAATTTTAATTTCCAATCAAAATTAGTCGTATCAAAATCTAAATTTAATTGGTTTATCTGCTTAGCGGATGGAATCTCGAAAGTATAATAATAACCATTACCGTTATGTACATTATTAATAGACTTAAAAACAATTTTATTTTTGCTAATTTTATCACTGCTTACTTTTAAAACATAAGGAGCCTCGATAGTATCGTTATTTTTTGTAATGCCAAATATTCTAATATCCGATAAATTTTTAGATACTTTATTAAAAACAGAATTTGGCAATTCAATAGTATGCCATTCGTTAGAAATACCATCTATGGCTCTTTTATAATTGTATTGTTCTATTTGTCCGTAACTAAAAGAAGTAGATGTAACTATTAATAAAAAGGCTAAAAATCTATACGTGTTTTTCTTCGTGTTCATCACTAATTTTGTGTTTGTACTTGTTATATAAAAAAGAAATAAATAATAGTAAAATTCCTAAAGAAACAAAAACGATGGTTTTCGAAATTGTATTTAAATGTCTAATATCATAGAGAAATAATTTTACTAAAGTTATACCAAAAAGAACAATTGCACCAATTCGTAAAATTTTGTTATTTTTCCATATACCTAAAATAATGAGTAATAGAGCGTAAATTCCCCAAAGAATACTCAAACCTAATTTATAATTATTAGCAGAACCAGCGAAATCCAACCAATGTATAAGTTCGCTACTAGCAATCCATAAAATTGGAATGTGTAAGGCAATATCAAATATTTCTTTTACTTTTTTATCTGCGAATTTTTTGATAATAAAATGATAACAACTCCATAATGCTAGAGCAACAAATACAAAAGAAATGTACCGAATTGCAATTGCCTCATTACCAATAGTAAAATACTCGGAGCTTTGTTGAATAAAATTACTTCTCAATACACTAAGTTGGAGTAAACTAGTAGATAAAAACCCAAAAATAGAAACTACCATTACAGCCAAAATACCATAGCCAAAAATTTGACTTTTAATTTTTTTATAATTGATAAAAGCAAGTATCGATAAGAAAAGTAATGTATAATTTACTTGCCAAATCATATTAAATTTCGATAAATCGTAATTGTATGTTTTAGAATTATAACTATTATTGGTATCTGTAATAATAGCAGTTTTATAGATAAGATTCGAAAAATAGAGGTCAATTTCGTTTCTAAACATATTATAGATTACTAATAACAAAGCAATTGGTAATACATAAAGGACAATAGTATAAATTTTATTTTTAAACTCGGGTTTCTTGTATTTTTTATTTCTGTGGGTATATAGTATAAAACTAAAAATAAGTACAAATAGCAAGGTGGATAAAAAATTCAAATTAAATATAGGTGTGCTACTTATATAAGAGTCCGAGTAGAAATTGTTTACTTTTTGTAAAGTATCCCAATCTTGTATTAAACTAATAAAAGAAAATAGCATTAAAGGATAGGCTAATTTTTCATAAAAAGACACCTTTTTAGTTCTACCAATCCAAAATAATAATGCCGCTTCTCCAGCCCAAAATAAAGTAACCCAATTTCCGTCTAGCTGAATTGGAACTGCTATGGTTACAAAAACTAGAACTAAACCAGCAACGAGGTAAAATAAATTTTTATCCGCTAATTTTTGTTTATAAATAGCAACAGTTACGCCAAAATGGATGATTGCATTTACTAAAGCAAATAAACCTAAATAACTTCTACTAGAACTATTAGAATCTAATATAGCATAGCCAATTCCGAAATAAACAAACGAATTGGACAGCATAAGTACAACATCCGATTTTATAAATTTTTCTTTATTAACTAATTTATACGCTAAAATGGTTGCGTAAAAAATGAAAAAGAAAATGGTTGCAAATAGTAATGCAAAATTAAAGTGACTTTCTACCTGATATTTATCAAAGAACCAAACTGTAAAGATGAACCAAGTAAATGCAAAAGAAACATAGTAAAGCGGTTTCCAGTATTTTTTAACAGAAACTCCTAGTATACCAATATTAATTATTGCCATATAACTAAATAATATATCTATTCTGCCAGAACCGCTACTCAATAAAAAAGGAACGCCATAAGCGCCAACCAAACCAATAATTGCAATAACTTGTTTGTTGTAATTTAAAGCAGCAAAAACCGTAAATACCGTAAACAAAAGCATTAGTATAAAGGTAAGAGAAACAGGTAAAATACCATAAAAACTATACGCAGCAAAAGTAATAAAATACATAATTGCCATAGCGCCACTTACCAAAACAGCAGAAAAACTTTCGTATTTTGCTTTCAATTTCATGCCAAAACCTAAAAGCCCTAAACCAATCAAGTACCCTAAAATTATTCTTGTAAGTGGGCTAATTAAATTATTTTCGATAGAGTACTTTGCACCAATACCAACACCAATAACGGTTATTAAAATACCAATTTTATTAATTAGATTTTCTCCAATAAATTTCTCTAAATCCGATTTCCCTTTTGGTTTCTGTGTTTTTTTAAAGTTTTTGTTTTTTGCTTTTCGTTTTTCTATTTCTTGCGTAATTTCAAAATCAGTTTTTTTAATTTTAGGACTTTCTTGCGAAATTATAGTCTTAGTTTCTTTAACTATAATCTCTTTATCAAGAGAAGTATTCGTAAATTTTTTACTTAAGTTTAAACTAGTAATTTCTTGTTTAATTTCATTTATTTCTCTCGTAAAAAAATCTTGTTTTTTTAAAAGTAAATCTAATTTATCTAATAATCGATTTATTTTATCTTGATTCATTGTAAGGACAATTAGTGATTCACAAATTTAAACTAAATACTGTAAAGAAGCTTATTTATTTTACAAGTGTTGTAAATTAGTTTATAATCGAATCTATTAAAATAACACTTCAAAAATAATAAACTGATTTAATTGTGTGTTAAATTTATTAAAATTATTGTCCGAAACTACTACTAAAGTACGATTTCCATTTGCTAATTTTTTTCCGAATGTAATACCTTCTATATTATCTACAATGCCATTTGTTAATTGCGATCGTATGGTTTCAAAATCGAAAATTAATTTTTTTGTTGCTGGAATGTAATCTGTATTTTTTAACGACTCTATATTTGATATATTTGTTGCTTTATTAGCATCTACAAGATATATTTTTACGGTATTTCCGCCATCTTTATGTCCAGAAGCATAAGCACGTTCTATAAATAAAAATTGATTTTCACCTATTTCTAATATCTCTGGCAAACCATTAACCATAAATTTATGAGAAGGTTTAGAATCTTTCGGAATTGCCTCTAATTGGTATGCAAACTGAAATGCAAGATCTGCTGTTTTTTTATTTATTTTGCTAATTCGTACTGGATAATTTCCTTGTTTTAATTGTGGTTCTTCGCCATCTTGCAACAAAGGCAGTTCCATACCAACCCAAAAATAATCTAAATTTTCGCTCATCGATAAACATTCTAAAGAACCATTTCTTCGTGGTCCTTTGGTTTTTGGAGTAGTACTTATTTGTAAATTTCTAGGTGTTTCATAAGTTTTTATTGAAGTACCATTTGGCATTATTTCAAAAATTGCAGGACTAATTCCTTTACGAATATTGCCTTCGCTAGTCCAAATAAAATGTGCTAATTTTTCATCAAATCGTAAACTCTCAGGATCTAAACCTTTACTATCGTTTTTTATTTCGATAACATCGGTAATTTTAATTGTAGAAAATTTTGTTGCATCAAAAGACAAATCCATTTTATAAAAACGAATGGGTTTATTTTTATCATCCGAAATTAAATAATAAGCGTCATTTGCATAATCAATACTAGATAATCCGCCAACTTCGGTGCCATTAAAAATTTTATTTGCAGGAAGTACTTGTTCTCCAATAAAACGAAGTTTATTAATTTTTGACGTTTTGGATGCGACCTGTATGTTGGTAGCTTTACAATTTATAAGTAGTGCTATTATTACGAAAAAAAATATGTTTTTTATTATTTTTAATTGGAACATTTAGTAATGAATTTTATTATTTTATTGAAGTACTAGATTTTTTGAGAAGTTTTCTTTTTATTTACTTATCATAATAATTTACGTCTAAAATGATTTTTACATTTATCTGCTAAAAATTCTAAAGCTAAAGCAGCGTGTATCATTTTTTTATTTTTTTTGTTTGTCGTGTATAACGAATATACATCTGCGACAGTCATGCTATTTTTGGCTTTTTCGATTAATAGGATAGTATCGCCTTTTTTTACACTTCCTTTTTGAAGTACTCTAAAGTAGAATCCACAATATGTAGTATGTAAATATTCTTTTACTATTTTTTGTGTTCCAAAAACAATTCCTAATTTAAAACATGGAAAACGTGGTTGTGCAACTTGTACAACGGCTTCGCCAACTTGAAAAACATCGCCAATACACACTTCGGTTTCTAAGAGATTACTTACCGTTAAATTTTCGCCGAAAATACCATTTTGGAATTCCAAATCTGGATGTAGTTTTTGAAAATAGGCATAATGATTTTTGGTATATGCATAGACAGCCATATCTTTTCCTCCGTGGTGTTTTCTATCGACGACATGGTCGTTATTGACCTCTTCTATTCCTAAGAATATATTAGTGTCTACTGGTTTTTTATAAATACCTGTTTCAACAGTTTTATTTTTCCATTGTATTTTTTCTTTTTTTCCTATATTTACAGAGATTACTTTCATTGGTTTGTAAAACTTTTTGGCAAGATTTATTAAATCGTTAAACCTTACCTTCGATTAATGTTTTCTTTTTCAATAGCAATGTTATTATTGGTAAATTCTGCATAAAAAACTAATAAAATTGTATCGAAACCACATTACCTTCATTATTCCTTACATTGAAAACGCTACCATCTTCAAAAATAAGATATTGTCCTTTAATGCCTTTTAGTTTTCCTTTAATAGTTGGTGTTTTATCTAAACGCAAACTTTTAATTTTTGTTGGATATTGCAAAACAGGGAAATCCATTTCATAGACATCTTCATTATTTTTTAGATAATACGGTTTGGTTTCTTCGGGTAAATATTGAAATAATTTTTCTTTTTCGAGAATTAAGTCTGCATCTAAAACATCATTTTTGAGCATTTTTTGCCAACTAGTTTTATCAGCTACATGTTCTTTTAGAGCAACTTCGGTAATTCCAGCTAAATAGCGATTTGGCACTTCTACCATAGCAATAGCTTTGGTTGCTCCTTGATCAATCCAACGAGTTGGTACTTGTGGTTTGCGTGTTACACCAACTTTCACATTACTACTCAATGCTAAATATACAATATGTGGCTGTAATTGTACTTTTTGTTCGTAAGCTAAATCACGATCTTCGATACCTAAATGTGCTGTACTAAGTTCGGGCTTCATAATCCAATCGCCAACCTGAGCAGATTTATAAAAGCAGTCGTAACAATTTCCTTGGCGGTATATTTTTTTATTTTTACCACAAGTTAAACATTGGTATTTTTCGAAGGATATTTCTATTTCTTTATCTAATAATTGATTGATATTAATAAAATCAGCATCTAATTCTAAATAATATTGAATTGGAGACGTATGCTCCGTAATCATTTTGGTTAAAACTCCTGTAAATTGCATGTGCGAATTATTTATTTTTTATAAAAAATAGTATGTGTAGTTTTTGTTATTAATAAATAAATTCCACTACTTAAATTTGAAACATTAATCTTAACAGATGTTTGATTAATAATCTCTTTTTGTGTTAAATTTGAGATTTCTTTTCCAAGAATATCATAGATTTTAATTTTGGATAAATTGACTGTCGTACTTTTTAAAATAATAGAATCTGTTGTAGGATTAGGATAAAGTAAGATTGAATTATTATATGTATTTTTAGTTACATTTAAAGAAGGGTTATATTCGTATGCTCCAATGTCTACACTATTACCTACATTTCTAGGATTGCCATCAAAGTCGGTAAATGGACTATCTATAGAAGTTCCTGCATCAATACAAGATGATATAGATGTTAAATGATAATCGTTGTTAGGTAAATCAACAAAAAGAGGATCAAAAGAGGTAATATTTGTTCCTGTTGGAATTGTAAAACCATTGTTCCAAAAGTTACTATATTCAAAAGAAAAATTTAGTGGATATTCACCATAATAATAATTAGCAACATTTTGGACAATACAATTTACCATTTTATTATTGTCATTTTCTCGTCTAGAAGTAAATAAGTAGTTTCCACCATCTATAACACAATTTTTAAATGTATTATTCTCGGCTATTGAAGCTACACTATAACTGTGAAATGCGATAATTGCATTATTATTTTGATTGGTAGTATTTCTAAATATACAATTTTCAAAAACATTATATGCTCCTGCATATTGTGCTCCTTCGTCTTCGGCAGTATCAAAAAAAGAAACAGCAGCTCTAGCATCAATTGCGATACAATTTTTTAGCGTATTATAACTAGCTCCATCTCTTATCGTAAAACCACCACCGCCAATTGCTACGCAATTTTCTAATATATTGTTTCTTACACTTCGATGTCGTAATTCATAAGCACTATACGACATACCCTTAGAAACACAGTTTTTAATTAGGTTATTTTCGCAATTTGTTTTTAAATCAATTCCATGCCCAACATGTTCTAAATTCCCAACACGTTCTACATAGCAACCTTCTACAATATTATTATTACCTCCAACATGAATATAGTAATCCATTGCAGCTTCGTGTCCATTAGAATTATCATCACAATAGACTTTACAATTTTTTATAGCATTATTATTTCCAACAACGGTTAAACCTTCGGCACAAGCATTATAAACAATACAATTATCTATTTGGTTATTGTCGGCAAGTGATCCAAATTTAATTCCTTTACCGTTATAAGCAGCAGTTTGGTCTCCAAAATCCATAGCAATTATATTCTTTATTTTAATATTATTACCACTATAAGCGTAAAGACCATGTTCATAATTTTTAATTTGAAAATTACTAAGAATTATATATTTTCTATTATGTAGAGTCATTCCAATTCCAGTAGTTCTATCCATTCCTTCTAATAAAGGCATTATATCTGCATTGAAATTACGATTGGTAACATAATCCCAATTTAAGTTTGGGTTATCTCCAGGAATGGATTGATATCCTTCAAAAGTAATTGGATTTTCGAGTGTGCCATCTGTTTCAAAAACGATATTTTCACTTCCATAATTCCCAGATTTTATATATACAGTATCTCCGGATGATACAGGACTTGAGTTAGAAGCTGCATACGTAATGGTTCTCCATGCTGTTGAAATAGAAGTTCCATTATTCAAATCATTTCCAGATGTTGAAACATAGTAGATGTTCTGTGCTTTTAAAATTAGAGAGAAAGAAATAACTAAAAGAAAGGTAATACTAATTTTCATAAATTTGATTTTAAGCCCAGCAAAAAGGATGCGTAAACAAATAACGTAAAAATTATCATGAAATACAATTTGAATAGCATAAATAACTAATTTATTTATAAAATTGATTCTAAATAAAATCCTTACTTTTGTCCTTTGAAAATTAAAAAAATGACAACAAAAAATACCATAGAATTAATGGCACCAGCGGGAAGTTTCGATTCCATGCAAGCAGCATTAGACAATGGTGCAGACTCTATTTATTTTGGTGTAGAACAATTAAATATGCGAGCGAGGGCATCTATTAATTTTACCTTAGATGATTTAGAAGAAATAGCAAAACGCTGTTCCGAAAAAGGCGTACGCACATACCTTACACTAAATACCATTATTTACGATCACGATTTATCTATCGTAAAAACATTGATAAAAGAAGCTAAAAAAGCAAATATATCTGCAGTAATTGCAATGGATCAAGCTGTAATACAAGTGGCTAGAGAAGCAGGTATGGAAGTACATATTTCTACACAAATAAATATTACCAATGTAGAGACATTAAAGTTTTATGCCATGTTTGCAGATACAGTAGTATTGAGTAGAGAGTTGAGTTTGAGACAAGTAAAGCACATTACCGAGCAAGTAATAAAGCAAAATATAAAAGGACCATCAGGAAGATTAGTAGAAATTGAAATCTTTGGACATGGTGCTTTGTGTATGGCTGTATCTGGAAAATGTTACATGAGTTTACATTCACATAACTCCTCTGCAAATAGAGGAGCATGTAAGCAAAATTGCCGAAAAAAATATACGGTAATCGACCAAGAAACAGGCTTTGAAATGGAACTAGACAACGAGTATATTATGTCGCCAAAAGATTTGTGTACTATAGATATATTAGATCAAGTAGCAGATGCAGGAATCAAAGTGTTAAAAATAGAAGGACGAGGAAGAGCGCCAGAATATGTAGCACAAGTAGTTCGTTCTTATCGCAATGCTATTGATGCTATTGCAGAAGGAACTTTTGATAAAGATAAAGTTATTACTTGGATGCAAGAATTAGGTAAGGTTTATAACAGAGGTTTTTGGAATGGTTATTATTTAGGACAAAAATTAGGAGAATGGAGTAACGAATCGGGCTCACATGCCACACAAAAAAAGGTGTTTTTAGGAAAAGGCGTACATTATTTCCCAAAAGCGAAAATAGGTGAATTTCGTATTGACGCTTACGATATGAAAATAGGCGATACAGTATTAATTACAGGACCAACAACAGGAGCAAAAGAATTTGAACTAAAAGATATGTTGGTAAACGATGAGAAAAAAGAACAAGCAGTAAAAGGAGATAATGTAACTATTAAACTCGATTTTAGAATCAGAGAATCCGATAAATTATACAAAATAGTAAAAACAGAATTAGCAGAAAGTTAAGCGAATAAGTTAAGGGTGAAAAAAAGTAGTACTTAGCATCCTTTGCAAAAAATGATTGCTCCCTTTACATGAAATAAACAAAAAAAAGTGGTAATAATAACCTTACAAAGAAAAAAATGCATAGGCTGTAATTACTGTGTAGAAATGGCACCAGAGCAATATCGAATTTCTAAAAAAGATGGAAAGTCTGTATTGCTGCAATCCGTAGATAAAAAAGGATTCCATACCTTAAAATCGCCAGACGATTCCATATACGAAGCAAATATAAAAGCAAAAGCAGCATGTCCAGTAAATATAATATCGGTAAAGCAAGTGTAGTTGGAAAAAGAAGAAAGAGAAAAGAGATATTTATTTTAAAGTCAAGCATAATATGAAATACGTATATAATTTACTTAAAGACTATTTAAAAGAGCATTTTAATTTAAAATTATATGTCTCTACCATTATTTTGGTTAGTATCTTGTTGTATTTTAATTTTAAGTACGATATCGAAGATTCTCATATAGATTCGTTTTATAAAACGCCTTGGCATACTGTATTATTTTTCTTTTTTCAAGGCATACCATATTATTTGGTACTGGTATTTGTCTATATATTTACCGAAAACAGACAATTCGCAAGCAATAAGAAATTTTGGCTACTTAGTTTGCTTGGGTTTGCAGTTTTGGCATTAGATAGAGGGTTTTACCATCAAGTATATTTTGCAGAGTGGATATCGAATCAATATTCTTATCGTTACGTTCGAAAAATAGTAAATAGTTTAATCGCTTTATTTGTAACGGTATTGCCATTTTATATTATTTATAAAGTCTTTTTAAAAAAGGAATTAACCCATTTTTACGGATTACAAGATTTACGAAAAGTAAAACTAAAACCGTATTGGATGATGTTATTGTTAATGGCTCCACTAATATATGCAGCATCTTTTCAAGCCGATTTTTTAAAAGAATATCCACATTACCAAAAAGCAGGAGGTAGTTTAATAATTAAGTATTTTCATTATCCAAAAGGAGTAGTGGTTGGAATTTATGAATTGTCGTATGCCTTTAGTTTTTTTATTGTCGAATTAATATTTAGAGGCTATTTTATATTCGCTTTAGTAAAATATTTAGGAAAAGATGTAGTATTACCAATGGCAGTAACCTATTGTGTATTGCATTTCGGAAAGCCATTAGGGGAAGCAATTAGTTCCTTTTTTGGCGGTTTTTTATTAGGTGTTATCGCTTTAAAAACAAAAAATATTTATGGAGGAATCTTGATTCATATCGGAATAGCTCTATTGATGGAGCTGTTTGCTTTTTTACAAGGTTGAGTGTTATAAAAAAGAATACTCAGGTTGTAAGTTTCAAAATCATTACCACATGATATTACTATCACCTTGTATTCTTACATCATAACATTCTATTATACCAACTCAACATAAAAATAGTTCACATCTATTTAGTGCATTTTGAAATTGAATTGGTATTACTCATGAATCCAAAAAGTGAGCGTAGTAAAAATAGCAATTACTACAATAATAATAATACCAATGATGCCAACATTTTTATAGTAGGTCTTTTGATGTTTTTTGTCCTTAGTGTAACTCCAAATCATGGCAATAACAAAAGCAATCACAAAAAAACCAGCAAAAAACAATTGACCATTTGTAAATTTCATAAGTTGTATATTTACGGCAAATATAGTCGAAATGAGTAAAAATGCAATAATATTTGGAGCAACATCTGGTATCGGAAAAGAATTGGCCGAAATTTTAGTAGCAAATAATTATCACGTACTAATAACAGGACGAAGAATAGAAAAACTACAAGAAATAAAGGCAACAAAGCCAGAAAGATACCATATAAAACAACACGATATCACAGACATAGAATCCTCCAATTTATTTTTTAAAGAAATAAAAAATACGTTTAATACAATAGATTTAATCGTCTTGAGTTCTGGAGTTGGAGCAGCAAATTACAAACTAGAATGGGAAGTAGATTTGCCAACTTTAAAAACCAATGTTATGGGAACAACAAGATTGTTACAATTGGCATATACCTATTTTAACAAACAAGGATATGGACATTTGGTAGGTATTACATCTATAGCATCCATACGAGGAAATAGACATGTGCCAGCATATTTTGCATCCAAAGCATTTCAGAGTAGTTATTTAGAATCTCTTTGGATGAAAGCGCAACGAAGCAAAAACGATATTTCAGTAACCAATATTTTGCCAGGATATGTAGATACAGTTATGGCTACAGGCGATACATTTTGGAAAGCACCGTTAGATAAAGCGTGTAAACAAATCTATACCGCTATAAAAAAGAAGAAGAAAAAAGCATATATTACCAAAAGATGGCAGTTGGTAGCAATACTTTTAAAAATAGTACCAACACGTTTGGTAAATAAGTTTTTTTAAGTAAAAAGATAAATTATTGAAAAGCGATAAAAGAAAATTATTTTCTATTTATAAAATCTAAATAAACACATAAACGAAAAATAAAAAAAACCATTTTGTCAATATGAAATTACTAGGAATAGGATCAAGAATAAAACATACAAAATACGGATTAGGCGTAGTGACCAATTTAACAGCACAACATTATTGGGTAACCTTTTTTGAAAAGGGATTAGAAACCATAGATATCGATTGTGATTTTGAAATAGTAGAAGCATTAGAAAATGACGATATTGATACAGTAAGTCTGTACGAAGTAGAAAAATCCATAAAAAATTTACTACAAAAATGGAGCGATATTACACCAGCAAGAGGTATGGCAGAAAAATGGAAAGGAGGAAAACTAATATTAGAACCTGCTACTAATGTACAATCGAAAGAAATTCCAATAGAAACTTTTTTTCACAAAATTGTAATGGTAAGAGATAGAATACGAGTAATGGAACAAAAAATAAATGCAAGTAAAAAATTAGACGATCAAGAAAAAATAGATTTACAACAATACATTACAAGAATATATGGAAGTTTAACTACCTTTAATATACTATTTCATAACAAACAAGATTATTTTGTAGGAGAGCGAAGTAAATAGAAAAGACATAGAATATCCATTTGTTTTGCCAAACAAATAACGAATATAAATATAATTATAAATAAAATTTATTAAAAATCATTCTAAATAAAGCGAAATGTACTTACCTTTGTGATTATTAATTATAAAAAAGAAATTATGGCATTTAAATTACCAGAATTAGGATACGCATACGATGCATTAGAACCAAATATTGATGCAAGAACTATGGAAATTCACCATACAAAGCATCATAATGGATATACAAACAACTTAAACAATGCAATAGTAGGAACAGATTTAGAAGGAAAATCCATAGAAGATATCCTAGCAAATTTAGATATGAGTAATGCAGCAGTACGTAATAATGGAGGAGGTTTTTATAACCACTCATTATTTTGGACGGTGATGAATCCAGAAGGAAAAGGAAGATTATCGGGCGAATTAAAAGAAGCAATAGAAGCAGCTTATGGATCGTTTGACGAATTTAAAACAGTATTTGCAAAAGCAGCAGGAACAAGATTTGGATCAGGATGGGCATGGTTATGTGTGCATAAAGGAGGAAAAGTAGAAGTGTGCTCAACGCCAAATCAAGATAACCCATTAATGCCAAATTCAGAATGTGGAGGAACTCCAATATTAGGATTAGATGTTTGGGAACATGCATACTACTTAAATTATCAAAACAGAAGACCAGATTATGTACAAGCATTTTTTAATGTAATTAACTGGAATGAAGTAGAAAGACGTTACGCAGAAGCAAAGTAAGCAAAAATGAAATCAAAAAAAGAAGTCAATCCTAACAAAGAGAAGAGAGTTTAGATTGTCCAAATTTTGAAAAATTAAATGCCTAGTAACCTCACTTCAGTTCGATATAAAAAATATTTTATAGAATTCAAATAAAAGGTAAGATTTGAAGTTTAAATTTAGACGAAATACGAGATGTTTTAATAAATTTAGACGAAAAGATAGCCTTTTATTTGGATTTCTTTCGGATTGGATGCATTTTTTCCAAATTTCTCCAAACTAACTAGTTACTCATTGCTTTTGTATTTTAATACGATATTCAATATGAATAGAAATTTTGCCCTATTATTAGCAACGATAACAGCAATAATCTACGGAGTTAGTTTTACAGTTGCAAAAGAAGTAATGCCAGCATATATAAAACCATTTGGTTTTATATTATTGCGAGTTGTAGGAGCAACAATATTGTTTTGGATAGCAGGTTTTTTTATAAAGAGAGAAAAAATTACACCAAAAGATTATTTGCATATTTTTGTAGCAGCAATTTTTGGAGTAGCACTCAATATGCTTACTTTTTTTAAGGGATTAAGTTTAACTACACCAATAAGTGGTGCAGTAATGATGGTAACTACTCCGATATTAGTATTGACTTTTGCAAGTATATTTTTAAACGAAAAGGCAACCGCTAAAAAAATAATAGGAATTTTTATAGGATTAATAGGAGCTGTATTTTTAATTGTTTATGGTAAAAAAATTGGAGGAGGAAATGATGAACTAATAGGGAATTTTCTAGTATTTATAAATGCAGCATCGTATGCATTATATCTAATATTAGTTAAAAGTTTAACGAAGAAGTACCATCCATTAGTATTTGCAAAATGGTTATATCTCTTTGGATTAATTATGGTTATTCCTTTCGGTTTTGAGGAGCTAAAAGAGGTAAAATTTAATGAAATGCCAAGATTAATTTATTTAAGAATACTATTTATTATTGTGCTTACAACATTTATTACCTATTTATTTAATTTGCTGGCAATCAAAAAACTAAAACCAACAACGGTAAGTATATTTATATACCTACAACCAGTTATTGCAACTATTTATGCACTAGTAGTAAAAAGTGATAGCCTAAATAGTGTTAAAATTATCGCAACATTACTTATCTTTGTAGGCGTATATTTAGTTTCCTCTAAAAATAATGAGGCTAAAACACAATAAAATGAACTGCAAAGAAGCATTTAAAAAGTTACAAAAAGGTAATAAGAGGTTTGTGACATCAACACAAATAAACCATCAAGTTGGAATCTCTAATAATACCAATTTGGTGAGTTCGCAAAAACCGTTTGCGGTAATACTTACTTGTTCCGATTCTAGAGTAGGCATAAATACTATTTTTGATACCAAATTAGGCGATCTGTTTGTCATAAAAAATGCAGGAAATATTACAAGTAAATCTACTTTAGCAACAATGGAATATGCAATTTCACAGTTAAATGTGAGATTAATTTTGGTATTATCACATCAAAATTGTGGAGCAGTGAAATATGCAAAAACACATCCAGAAACAGCTAATGATAAAGATAAAAATTTAAATTTTCTATTAAAGCAAATTCGCTTTGTACTTTCGGAAAATAATAAACTTACTACAGAAGAAATTACAAAAAAGAATGCATTACATTCCGCAGCAGATATTCTAGAAAACTCTATGATAATAGCAGAAAAAGTAAAAGAGAAAAATGTAAAAATTATTACAGGATATTATAAAATTTCAACAGGTAAAGTTGAATTTCACAAGTATAAAAGTTTATAAGATGATAAAATCGATGACAGGTTACGGTAAGACAGAATTTACCATCAATACAAAAAAAATAACAATAGAAATTAGATCTCTAAATTCTAAAAATCTAGATTTAAATGTACGAATTAATAATCCATTTAGAGAAAAAGAATTAATAATACGTAAAAAATTAGCATCAAAATTAAAGCGAGGAAAGGTAGATTTTAATTTATATGTAGATAATACAAGCGAAGAAAATGCTACAGTAATTAATAAAAATAGTACTGTAAATTACATTAAACAGTTGCAAGAAATAATAAAAATTTCAAATAAAAAAGCCTTAGAAATAGCAATGAAATTACCAAATGTATTAGATTCGGTAAAAGAAGATTTAGAAGAAGATGAGTGGAGAGAAATTGAACTAAAAATAGAGGAAACATTAAATAAAATTGATATTTTTAGAAAAGATGAGGGAGCTATATTAAAAACAGATTTTGAAAAAAGAATACATACATTACAAAGATTATGTACCAACAATGTAATATTTGAAGAGGCAAGAATTCCGTTAGTTAGAGCGCGTATACTAAAATCAATTACCGATTTAAAATTAGACGTAGATAAAAATCGCTTTGAACAAGAATTGGTTTTTTATTTAGAAAAATTAGATATTACAGAAGAACGCATTCGCTTAGATAATCACTTGGTTTATTTTTTAAAAGAACTAAGCACAAACGAATCTAATGGTAAAAAATTAGGATTTATTTGTCAAGAGATAGGAAGAGAAATAAATACCACAGGTTCTAAAGCAAATTATGCACCAATGCAACAAAATGTAGTGTTAATGAAAGATGAATTAGAAAAAATTAAAGAACAATTACTAAATGTACTTTAAAAAGAGAAAAGAAAAAGAAGTTAAGACGTAAGATATAAGATGTGCAAAATTTAAGAAGAGATGTGTACTGTATCAGATAGAAAAATTAAATAAAGAACCCTCAGAAAATTTTATGCTTTGAGGTAAAATAAAAATGAAGAAAGGTAAATTAATCGTGTTTTCAGCACCAAGTGGATCAGGTAAAACGACTATAGTGCATTATTTGTTAAAACAAAAAGAATTGAATTTGGCATTTTCAATATCTGCTACTTCACGTTCAAAAAGAGGAGAAGAAATAGATGGAAAAGACTATTATTTTATATCTGCAAAAAAATTTAAAAAACGAATAGAGAAAAATAAATTTATAGAATCGGAAGAAGTATATAAAGACAATTTCTACGGAACACTTAAAAAAGAAGTAAAACGATTGCGAAAAGAAGGGAAGAATGTTATTTTTGATATCGATGTAATAGGAGGATTAAATATAAAAAAACAGTTTTCAAAAAAAACCTTAGCTATATTTGTAAAGCCACCATCGCTTAAAGAAATGGAAAAAAGATTACGAAATAGAAAAACAGATAGCGAAGAAAAAATAATAGAACGAGTAGCAAAAGCTAAAAAAGAAATAAAATATGCAAAAGAGTTTGATTATATATTAATAAATGATGATTTAAAAAAAGCAAAAGAAGAAGCATATAATTTAGTAAAACAATTTATAATAAAATAAAGACTCGATTATGCGATAAGTGTCTTAAAAACAGCTTATTGCAAAATAAAGAATAATCTAAAAAAAAATAATGTAATTTTGTTAGTTCATGAGCAAAGAAGTAGGTTTATATTTTGGAACTTTTAATCCAATCCATATTGGACATTTAGCTATTGCAAACCATATAGTAGAACATACAACTTTAGAAGAATTATGGTTAGTGGTAACACCACATAATCCGTTTAAAGAAAAGAAGACATTATTGGCAGATAATCACCGATACCAAATGGTACAAATAGCAGTAGAAGATTATCCAAAGCTAAAAGCATCAAATATAGAGTTTGGAATGCCTCAACCAAATTATACGGTAAATACCTTGATTTATTTAAATGAAAAATATCCAGATTATCAATTTAATTTAATCATGGGAGAAGATAATTTACAATATTTTCATAAATGGAAAAATTACGAAGAGATACTCAATAATTATAATATCTATGTATATCCAAGAATATATTCAAATAAAAAGGAAGCCAAATTAATAAACCACGATAAGGTAAATAAAGTGAACGCTCCAATAATGGAAATTTCATCAACATTTATTCGAAATGCGATAAAAAACAAGAAGAATATAAAACCATTTTTTCCGTGTAAAGTATGGGAATATATGGATGAAATGAATTTTTATAAATAATTTTAAAAGGATTTAAGATTAGGTCATATTAAAGTTTGGCATTACTTTTGCAAATTGAAAAGAAACAACTAAAAACTTAACAAAGAAACAACAACTAAAACTAAGGGAACATGAAAAGAATATTACTAATTGTACTAATATTAAGTGTCACAAATAATTTTTCGCAAGAATCTAGATGGGAACTTAAAAATGTATCTATTAATGATGGTCATTCAAATTTAGGCGCAACATTTTATGGAAGTGATAAAATTGTATTTTCTTCTACAATAGGAGGGAAATTACATTTATATAGTGGCGTAATAAATGGAGATGATGTAACGAATAAGACAACATTTTTAGAAGCAAAAACACAAGAAAGTGTTGCTACTTTTACAAAAGATTTACAAACAATGTATTTTACAAAAAGTCTTTATGGAAAAGAAAATACCATAAAATCCAGTAGAGATAAAAAAGCAAAATTGGCTATTTTTAAAGCAACTAGAAACGGAAATGGCTGGGGAAATATTACAGAATTAAATTTCGGAAACAAAAAATACGATTTTGCACATCCAGCATTAAGTCCAGATAATACAAAATTATACTTTAGTTCTAATATGAAAGGAACTAGAGGTAAATCAGATATTTTTGTAGTAGATATATTAGGAGATGGGAAATACTCAGAACCAAGAAATCTAGGAAAAAGTGTTAATACAAGAGGAAGCGAACTATATCCGTTTATATCTAATGATAATACCTTATATTTTTCTTCTAATGGGCATGGAGGATTAGGAGGATTAGATATTTATGCAGTCGATATTAATAATATAGAGCAGTTAAGACAATTACAGAAACCAATTAATAGCGAAGATGATGATTTTGCATACATCTATAATAGCGCAAAGAAAAGTGGGTTTTTCTCTTCAAATAGAGTAGGAGGAAAAGGAAGTGACGATATCTATTCTTTTAAAGAAAAAAAGAAAGAGAAAGTAAAAAAAGTAGCAAAAATAAAAAAGAAAAAAGGATGTAATCAAAAGCTATTAGGAACCGTATACTTAAATGCATCACAAAAAGTTATTTCGCATGCAGTTGTTAATCTTAAAGACGAAACCGAAAAAATAATAGCAACTTTTAAAACCAATGAGAGCGGAAGGTTTGTATTTGATGTAAAATGTGGAAGAACCTATAAATTAATAGGAACAAGACAAAAATATAAAACATCAGAGCGATTGATGGTTACCAATACACAAGATGGTATTATCGCAAGAAAAAATATATTTTTAACAATAAAAAAGCCAGAAGCAGAAGGTAAAAAAAGAAGAGAATATATTGGTAGAGTAGATTTTGAATATAATAAGACAAACCTATTGAGAAGATATCGATACCAATTGGACAAAGCAATTTTACGAATGAAGAAAAATCCAAAACTAGTAATTCATTTTGAATCACATACAGATAGTAGAGCACCTACAGATTTTAATAAAGAACTTTCAGAAGCAAGAATTGAAGTATTAAAAGAATATATAGGATTTAAAGGAATTTTTAGAAAACGATTTTCAGGAGAGGCATTTGGAGAAACAAAACCTCTAAATAGATGTAAAAAAGGAGTCGAATGTACTGAGGAAGAATACTTATTAAATAGACGAACTACTTTTGTACTAATAGAAAAAAAATAAAGAGAAAAGATGAAAAGAATAATATTACTATTGTTATTGGTAAGTGTAGCATTTACTAATGCACAAGAAGAAAAGAAAAAGGACACTTTAAAAAAAGAGTCAAACGAAAGATTTCTAGTTAAAAACGTTGGAATAAATAATGAGTATTCAAGTTTTGGAACAACATTTTTTGGAGATACTAAAATAGTTTATTGTGCTCAAAATGAAAAAAAAGCATTGTTAGATTTATACCAAGGAACCATTACAAAAAACGGAGAAATAATAAATCCAACAAAAATAGAAAGTCTAAGCACAAAATCATTCGAATCTAATGTAGCATTTACAAAAGATGGAAAATCGGCTTACTTTACTAGAAGTGTATATGGAAAAAGAAATACAAAACATAAAAATAGAGATAGAAAAGCAACTATTGCAATATTTAAGGCAGATATTACCGCATCAGGAAAATGGAAAAACATTAAAGGAATGCCATTTAATAGTAAAAAATACGATGTAGGTCATCCAACATTAAATAAAGACAATACAAAATTATATTTTACATCAAATATGCCAGGAACATTAGGAGATACAGATATATTTGTTGTAGATGTGTTAGGAAATGAAAATTATAGTCAACCAAGAAATATGGGAGATATAATAAACTCCAAAGACAAAGAGGCATTTCCACATATAGAAGGAAATATATTGTATTTTTCATCAACAAGACAAGACGATTCTTACGGAAGAGCAGATATTTATGCAGTAAAAATATATGAAGACGGAAAAGTGTCAAATAGATTACATTTAGCACCACCAGTAAACAGTATTGCAGATGATTTTTCATATATATTTAATGCAAAAAGAAAACGAGGATATTTTTCATCAAATCGAGTTAGAGGAAAAGGAAAAGATGATATTTATTCCTTTACAGAAACAAGACCCTTAATATTTGATTGTTATCAAGATTTAGAAGGAGAAATTTTTGACTTATCGTCAGGCAAACCAATACCAAATGCAGAAGTAATACTTATTAATACGTTTAATAAAGAGGTCTCAAAAACGACAACAGGAGTTGATGGAAAATTTAGATTTAAAAAATTGACTTGTAGTACAACGTATCAAGTAACAGCAGTAAAGAAACATTATGCAAAAAAATCAAAAGAGTTTGTTACAACAACAAGACATAATGGACTTTCAAAAATAAGAATAGGATTATCGGATGCATTTATCGTAATGAAGAGAGGGAAAAAGATGTTAAACATAGATAACATTAATTTTGACTACGATAAGTCAAATATAAGACCAGATGCAGCGGCGCAATTAAATTTAGTAGTAGCAACAATGCGGAGGTATCCAAAAATGGTAATCGAACTAGGAGCACATACAGATTCAAGAGGAGGAGATGCATATAATTTAAAACTGTCAGATGCAAGAGCGCAGTCTACAATTAGATATATTATAGATCAAGGAGAAATATCGGCAGATCGAATTTCAGGAAAGGGATATGGAGAAACACGATTGCTAAATCATTGTGATAATGCAAATAGACATAAGTGTACTAAAAAAGAACACGAAATAAATAGAAGATCAGAATTTGTTATTACAAAAATGTAAAATAGAAGCAATAATTGTATCTTTGTAAAAGAAATTTTAACTTTAATCGTTAAAACAAATGTATCGTTATAATAACGATACATTTTGTGGTATATAAGAGCTTACAACATTGGTAAAAAAAACAAAACAAAAAAGAAAATTTCGTCAAAAATTAACATATAACTATCGTTTGGTAGTTATGAATGATGAATCGCTAGAAGAATTACTCTCTTTTAAGTTAAATCGCTTAAATGTATTTGTTATTGGAGGAGTTTCGGCAATTTCATTAATAATACTAACCTCATTATTAATAGCATTTACACCAATAAAAGAATATATACCAGGCTACTCCTCTTCAAAGTTAAAAAAAAGAGCAAGTAAATTAGTGTATAAACTCGATTCTTTAGAAAGAAAAATGCAAGAAAATGAAGCTTATGTTAAAAGTGTAAAATCGTTGCTAATAGGAGATATTAAAAAAGAAAAAATAGACGCAAGTGCAGTAGTAAAAAAAATATCCTTAAAAGATGTAAATTTAGATGCATCAACAATAGATTCAGCATTTAGAGAAGATGTAGAAGAAAAAGACAGATACAGTCTCTTTCAAAGAGAAACCAATAAAACAGATATGGTATTTTTTGCTCCAGCGACAGGAACCATATCAGATGCATATAGTGCAAAAAATAAGCATTTTGCAGTAGATATTGTATTAGTAAAAGATACACCTATAAAAGCAATTGCAGACGGAACAATACTTTTTTCAGGTTTTACCGCAAAGACAGGATACGTAATTTTAATAAAACATACACAAGGGTTTATATCTGCATATAAACATAATGCATCCTTATTTAAAGAACAAGGAGACTTGGTAATATCAGGAGAAGTAATTGCTAATTCAGGATCAACAGGAACATTAACAACAGGACCACATTTGCATTTTGAATTGTGGAAAGATGGATATCCAGTAGATCCAGTAAAATATATTAACTTTTAATAAAAAAATCAAAAATTAAGATAAAGTCGTGATAATTTAAAATAACAATCGTAAATGAAATCTTACTTTGCAAAAATATATGCTAAAAGAATAGTAAAAAGAATGGAGCGATGGAGTAAAAATCCAATTCAAACGCAAGAAAAAGTATTTAAACACTTAATAACAGAAGCAAAAAACACCGCTTTTGGTATAGACCATAAATTTAGTGAAATAAAAAATTACGAAGATTATAAGCGAAATGTACCAATACGAGATTACGAAGCATTAAAACCGTATGTAGAGCAAATATTAGAAGGAAAAGAGGGCGTACTTTGGAAAGGGAAGCCAATTTATTTTGCAAAAACATCAGGAACAACATCTGGAGCAAAGTATATTCCGATAACGAAAGAATCCATGCCATATCATATTAATGCAGCAAAAACGGCATTACTAAACTACATACATAAAACAGGAGACGCAAGTTTTGTAAAAGGTAAAATGATATTTTTACAAGGAAGTCCAATAATAGATACATATAAAAATATAAAAACAGGTCGTTTAAGCGGAATAGTAGCCCATTTTGTGCCAAAATACCTTCAAAAAAACAGAATGCCAAGTTGGGAAGCAAATTGTATAGAAGATTGGGAAACCAAAGTAACAGCAATAGTTAGCGAAACAATAGATAAAGACATGACACTTATTAGTGGAATACCATCTTGGGTACAAATGTATTTTGAAAAATTGATAGAAAAATCAGGAAAAAAAGTAGGCGATTTATTTCCAAATTTTAATCTTTTCGTTTATGGAGGCGTTAATTACGAACCATATCGTCAAAAAATGGAAAATTTAATTGGAAGAAAAGTAAATACCATCGAATTATTTCCAGCAAGTGAAGGGTTTTTTGCATTTCAAGATGAGCAGAATGAAAAAGGAATGTTACTACTTTTAGATGGAGGTATTTTTTACGAATTTATACCAGCAGATGCATTTTTTGAAAAAAATCCAACCAGAATAGCATTAAAAGACGTAAAAATAGGTGTAAATTATGTGTTAATACTATCAACAAATGCAGGACTTTGGGCGTACAATATAGGAGATACAGTTCAATTTACATCCATAAAACCATATCGAGTAATAGTATCTGGAAGAATAAAACATTTTATCTCTGCTTTTGGAGAGCACGTAATCGCAAAAGAAGTAGAAACCGCATTACAAGTAGCCGTAAAAGGTACCGATATTAGAATTAACGAATTTACCGTAGCGCCACAAATAACACCACAAAAAGGGTTGCCATATCACGAATGGTTTATCGAATTTGAAAACGAACCAAAAGATTTAAAAGCCTTTGCAAAGCAAATAGATGAAGAATTGGTAAATCAAAATTCGTATTATAAAGATTTAATAGATGGTAAAATATTGCAAACACTTGTCATAACAAAAGTAGTACAAAATGGATTTCAAAATTACATGAAATCAATAGGTAAATTAGGAGGACAAAATAAAATACCAAGGCTATCCGATAATCGTAAAATTGTAGATAAATTAGCATTGGCTTAG
Source organism: Flavobacteriaceae bacterium (assembly GCA_026988355.1). Classification (GTDB taxonomy): domain Bacteria; phylum Bacteroidota; class Bacteroidia; order Flavobacteriales; family Flavobacteriaceae; genus S010-17. Next base: position 88,161 of record JALSLK010000071.1, on the reverse strand, counting down.
ATATTAATAAAGTTCTATATTACTTGTGAATCATTCTATTTAATTCAGCAATACGCTGTTTTACAAATAAACTGGTTTCTTTATCTCTAAAATGAAATTTTTTTAAATAACTTTCGTAATATTTTAAGGCAATAGTATGATCTTTATAAAAACTATCGCAAGTAAGCGCTAATTGATAATGCGCTTTGTGATTGAATTTATCTTCATCTAAAGCCATTTTAAAATCAGTAATAGCATCTTGTAATTTGTTATATTCTTGATGAATTAAACCCAACTGAAAATAAAATTCCGTTAATTGAGGCTGCTCCATTTTAATAGAAGATTGCATATACATTTCCGCTTTTTCAAAGTCTTTTAGATCTTTATAAACTAATGCGAGATAAAAAAAGGTCTTACTTGTAGCTTTTCTATTATTTATAAGCGCATACAAATAGTCCTTAGATTTTTCATAATCTTTAGTGTAATAATAACAAATAGCTAAAGTTTGTTTGCTTTCGGAATTTAGAGATTTGAATGTCAATAAATAATCAATGGTTTTTTGATAGTTTTTATCGGAAAACGAATACTTAGCAGCTAATTGATTTAAAGCATTACTTTTAGGATAATGATATAACCCTTTATTAAGATAAAAATAAGAAGAATCATTTTGCTTTTTAAATTTTCCTTTGTAACGTTTTGGTAAATTTTTAAGATATTTATTTTGTTTTTTACGGTAGATTTTAACTAAATTATAAATGCTCTTAAAATGAATACTATCTTTTTTTAAAGCATCTAAAAAATAGTTTTTAGCAGTATCTTTTTCTTTTAAAATTAGATAAGTACTACCTAAATAATAATAGTAGTTTGGATTTGAATCATCCAAATAAATTAAATCTTTAAATGCTATTTTGGCTTTATCAAAAAATCGTTTGGACTTATATAATTTTGCTATATGATATTTTAATAAAAGATTATTCGGATTTTCTTTTAAAACTTCTTCAAACAATAAAATGGCTTTTTCAGAGTTGTTATTTCTTTGATAGCATTTGCCTAAATTTTCTTTAATTTTTTGTGTCGTTTTTTGCTTTAAAGCCATTTCGTAATTTACAATAGCTTTGGAGTAGTTTCCGATTTGTTGATAGATTAATCCTTTTTTATTGAGAATTTCAAAAGTTTGTGGGTTTACATTATTTAATTCTGTTAGGGCTGAGGTATAATTACCTTGAAATAATAAATTATCTACGTTGATTTGTGCAGTAATAAAACTACTTGTTAAAATTAATAAAAGCATTATTTTTTTCATAAATTATTTATTTTAATTACTATATCTTCTACATAAGTATTTTTAGTTTCTGCTTTTATGTTTAAAATTTTAATACGATTTCCAGGTTTTAATTGGTTTATTTTTTGCTTAGATATTGCATTTAACCTATTACCAGTAATAGCTATTGTTTTTTCATTTTCTATTTTTAACTGAAAACTTATCACTTTATATTTTTTGTTGCGATTATAATCTAACGCTTCGATTACACCTGTTGCTAAACTTTTTTTAGAGTAACTTAAATATCCAAATTTATCATCAATAATACCTTCAAGATATGTATAGTTATTGTCTTTAACATTAAAAACAATAGGTAAATTATATCGTACTTTTATAGGTTTTCCATTTTGTTCTCCAGCTTTCATTTTAGGAATTAGTTTAATAACACGAATAGCTTCTTCTTTTAGTTTTGGATGTGGAGCACGTGATTTTACTTCGGTTACATTACCATTTTTATCAATTTTAAATTGTACAGATATTCGCTTTTTTCCAGAAGATAAATTTAAGTTATTAGCTAAATTTGTATTAAAATTTGTACTAACTAATTCTGTGATTTTATCTGCCATGCACTTTTTAGCTTTTAAGTTTTTCATATTTTCACAACCTGGATAAATCGGAACTTGATCAATAACAGAAAACGGAACTTCTTCTGTTTCATAAATTTCTCGTGTTTTTTTAGCTCTTTTAGTTAACATAATCATCATTTTAGTATTCACAGCTTTGTCATTTATTTTTCCTGAATTCATTTCTGGTAATTGTCTTATTATTTCTTTCGCATTAGAAAGATATTTTTCTGGAATACCTGCATAATCAATATTCGTAATGTCGCCATTTTTATTAAGAATAAATTTTAAGGGATAATAGCCATTCTCATCCGTATCAATAACATTGTCGTATGAAATCTTAAAAAAACTTTTTATTAATTCCAAACTTTGTTCTTTATTAGTGGTTTTTTTAGAGTTTACTAAAAATGGTTTTTTATCTAGTTCTTTATATTCAAAAGATTGTTTTTCAACATGAGTTTCAGTTTCGCATGAAGTGTATATGAGCATACTAGTTAATAAAGGAATTAATAATAAATATTTTAATTTAAAAATTTCTTTAGATTTGCTTTTTGTAGCCATAATAATGCGTTTTTTTAGTAGTGATTTTTTTTTATATTGATTTACAAAGGCAAATTTTTCTACCTGAAATGTCTGTTCTAATAAACCTTCAAAAAAGGATTTTTTATCTTCTTGTTTTATCGTTTCAGAATCTGCAATAAATTCGTGTAAAGTAGAGATTCGATGCTGAAATAAATAAGAGAATGGATTAAACCAAAATGCTATTTTTTGTAATTCAAAATACATTAAATCAATACTATGTTTTTCTTTTATGTGTATTAATTCGTGTTTAATAATATGTTGGTGTTCCGTTTCGAAGATAGATTTACCCAAAAACAAATAATTAAAAAATGAAAAAGCCGTTTTTTGCATAGGTAAAATAACCAAATTGTACTCCTTTTGTTTAATGATGGTATTTTTATAAATCTTATTAAGGATACGTGTAATTTTATATAAAAATAGAAGCGAAGCAATAACAATTCCAAAATAATAGAAATTCTCAAGAGTAAACCAATTTGTTTTTTCTTGACTTAGACTTACTTCCGTTAAAAAAAATACTTCGGAATTTAAAACAATTTCTGGTAAAACAGTAAAATTCTGCTGTACATAAGTTGTGATATGTTTTGATTTAATAAATGGAATTGCATACGCTAAAATTGATGTGATTATTAAATAAGCTCTGTTCCATTGAAAAAAAGTTTCATTCTTTAAAAACAAGTCATAAACTGTTAAAAATAGCATTTGAAAAAGAAGTACTTGTATAACATAATGTATCATATCTTTAATCTTTAATCTTTAGTCTTTGTTCCTTTTCTACTTCTTTCAAAATCATTTCTAAATCTTCCAAATCCACATCATTTTTTTCTACAAAAAAGGAAACCATACTTTTAAACGAACCATTAAAATAGCCATTTACTAATTTGTGTAAACTTTGGTTACTATAGGTCTCTTTTTTTACAATCGGATAATATTTATAACCTTTTCCATGTTGTTCGTGTGCAACAAATTTTTTAGTTTCTAAGATTCGTACAATGGTTGAAACCGTATTATATGCTGGTTTTGGTTTTGGTAAAATTTCAATTATTTCTTTTACAGTGCTAAGTTTTAATTGCCATAAAACTTGCATGATTTGTTCTTCTGCTTTTGTTAATTGTTTGCTCATTATGTAACTAAGTTTTTAGTTTTATAACACAAATGTAAACTAAATTATTAGTTTTAACTAATAATTTAGTTGAAAAATATTTTATACTAAAAAGAGATCTTATTTTTTCCTAAAATTAACAAGCCGACATTTCAATCACATTAACATCTTTATGTGTTTTAGCAATAGCACTACCCAATTTAGAAATCTCTAAAAGTACAGGTATTACCTTTTTTCCAAAATAGGTTAAGGTGTACACCACTTTTAGAGGAGGTTTTTTTGTATGTACTTTTCGATTAATTAGACCATCTTTTTCCAATTGCTTTAATTGTAAACTTAAGGTTCTTTCCGTAATAATAGTAATTTCCTTTTTAAGTTCGTTATAACGTTTAGGTTTGTCAATTAGATGAATTAAAATTACAGACTTCCATTTACCACCAATAAATTTCATCGCCAAACTCGTATTGCAAGGATATATTTTATTTTCTATTTTATACATAATATGTTAAATTTTAAACGAACTATTTTGACCGTTATTGCAAATATAAAAAACTATACTTAATATTGCAACTATAAAAAGTATACTTAAAATAACAATTATGAAATTTACAAAAATAATACAAAGTCGATATACAACAAAAAGTTACGATTACACAAAGAAAGTGTCCAAAGAAAGTGTAGAAGAGTTAAAGGCTATTGTGCATCTAAGTCCATCTTCAATTAACAGTCAACCATGGAAGTTTACATTTATAGAAAACAAAACAGTAAAAACAGCATTAGCAGAAGCATCGTATTTCAATAAGCAGAAAATATTAGACGCAAGTCATTTAGTAGTTTTTAGCGCAATAGATGATATTGCCTTTTTTGAAGAAAATATAAAACATTATTTACCAGAAGGGGCAATAGGTTATTACAATAATTTTGTAAAGCCAAAAGGAATGCAAGAAATAAAATCATGGTTTAAGCAACAAACGTATTTATCTTTAGGGATCTTTTTGAGTGCATGTGCAAGCATGCAAATTGACTCTACACCAATGGAAGGTATAGAAATAGATAAATACAAAAACATATTAAATCAAATCAAATACAAGCCAATTTTTGCAGTAGCAATTGGTTATCGAAATACAGAGGATAAAAATCAGCCAATGTATAATCCAAAATCAAGACTACCAATCGAAGATATAATTAGTATAATGTGATATTTATAGATGTATGTAAAAGAAATTTGGGTTAGCAAGGACTGCTACAAACACTCGTTGAAAAAAGACCAACGCTAACTCTAACTTGAGAGCAATCTCCAACAGAAGTTAAAGCAGCACTTAAATGAGTAGCAATTAAATTTGCTAAGCAATCTCGTTCTTTGCCATTGTGTTTACATCTTCCTAAATACGTAGAGCCTTTTGGACAAGCTCCATTTCCCATTCCGTTAATTTTTAGATTATTTTTACTTTGTGTATGGATATCTTCTATTCGAACCTCTCCATTAGATGCAACAAGCGTAAAAGAGACATTAGCAAGAGCAGCATCGTTCTTTATTTCATCTCTTACGTCGTTAATTAAGAAGTTAATTTTAGAACGAATGTCTTTATTGAAGTCATTAAGATTATTGTATTTCATTAATAATGAGGTGTCGATATCAATATCAAAATTAAAATCGTTTTTAGAAAATTCTAAGTTTAGTACAGAATCTTGTTGTGTCGTTGTATTATCTTCCGTACAAGAAGAAAAAGTTATAAATAATAAGGATAAAACAAAGAGTTTTTTAATTGCTGTTTTCATAATAAAAGTATTTTTTTTCAGTTTTAATAATAACGCCCCTTAGACAATCTGTATTTTAATACAAACAATCCATTACAAACTCAAGTTACTTCAATATATGTTGTTAGAAATTTTTTAAGAATAGGTACTTAAAAAATCATATTTATAGTGTTTTGAATTTAATTTGACGCTAATATATTAGGATATAACAATATAACCTAATGGTTTTCCATAAAAAAGGCTTAAAAGTGCAAAAAATACCTACAATTAGGTATTTTTTAGTTAAAAGTAAGTAGAAAAAGTGTTGTTTCTTACTTTTTAGAGGTAGTTACATAAAAATCTTTTAAATAAAAAGGTTCAAAATAGGCAACATCTTCAAAGGTACTCTTTAAAAATTTTTGATAAGATAAAAAAACCATTTCTTTGGCAGACGGAAAATATCCTTCTAAAAAAGTAGCATTAGAATGCTTAACAATATCACTTGTTTTATTAGCACCATCACCTAAAAAAGTAACCTTTTCAAATTCTAAATATTCGGAGAAAGAGTTGTCTTCTAAAATGTGATTATAGGTCTTTTTAATAATAGTATAATTGGAGTCAAAAACAGCAGTATATACCTCTTGCCTACGAGCATCTAATAGCGGAATAATATAACCGCTTTTAACTTTGGTAGCATGTGCTAAAGATGCTAAAGTTAAAATAGAAATTAAAGGAATGTCTAAGGCAAAACAGAGCCCTTTAGCAGAAGAAACACCAATGCGTAAACCAGTGTAAGAACCAGGACCTTTACTAACAGCAATAGCGTTTAGGTCTTTAAAATCTAGTTTTGCATCGCGAAGAGTGTCCGTAATAAAATGATGAAGTTTTTCTGCATGCGAAAAGTTAGCTTCGCAGATTTCTTTTAAAACGACCAATTTGCCATTTTTAGAAATACTAACCGAACAATTTTTAGTTGCAGTTTCGATATTAAGAATATATATAGAATTGCCTTTTGTCATATTTTTTTAGTTACAAATCCAATTGAATCAACAAATTCTCATCATTTTCAAAAGCAGTACCAATTACAACAACAGTTGCACCAGCATTAAAAACAGTACGAATCTCTTTTTTAGTTTTAAGACCGCCACCAATAATTAAAGGAATTGAAATATGGGTAGAAACCTTTTTAATAAAATCGATTGGAATCGTATGCAAAGCACCACTACCACCATCCATATAAATCAATTTGTTGCCAATATACTCTCCAGCCATAGCAGTAGCCATAGCAATTTCTGGTTTATGTGCAGGAATTGGTTTGGTATTACTAATATAAGAGGCGGTAGTTTCTCTGCCACTTTCAATAAGTAAATAACCTGTAGAAATTACTTCTAAATTTGTTTGTTTTAATAAAGGAGCAGCAATAACTTGGTTGCCAATTAAATATTCGGAATTTCTACCAGAAATTAATTGTAGAAATAAAATAGCATCTGCATTATCTGTAATTTGTATCGCGTTACTTGGAAATAATAGTACAGGTAAATTTGTGTTATCTTTTATAATTTTAACAAAAGCATCCAGTACATTTTTAAATAATAGACTACCACCAACAAAAATTAGATGGACATTAGCATTTGTTATTTTTTTAACAACCAAAGCAAGTTTGTCGAGTTCAATTTTATCAGGATCTAACAGAATAGCGAGTAATTTCTCGTTTTTCTGTTTGGCTTTGGTTATGTAATCTAAAACTTTAGTATGCATCTTTTAAAAGGGAAAAATTATATTCGTCTAAAAATACATTATTTTTAAATGCCGATTTTCTAGAAACGCCTTCAAAGATAAAATTATTTTTTTCTAAAACTCTAGAGGACGCCAAATTTGATTCTATAGTACTAGCAAAAATTCGATTTATATCTAAATTTTTAAAGCCAAAATCAACAATTAAAGCAACTGCTTTTGTAGCAATACCTTTATTCCAGTGCGGTTCGCCAATCCAATAACCTAATTCTACAGAATGTCTGTTAATATCTTCTTGTCCGTGTAAACCAACAGCACCAACAAGTTCGTTATTGTAAAAAATACCAAAAATATGGTTGTCATTATCTTTTTTTGAAAAATTAATAAAGCTAATAGCATTACCTATCGTATATGGATGCGGAAAAGTATCTCGCATATTTAGCCAAAGTCTTTTATTATTTGCAAGTTCTGCGAAACGATTGGTATCGGATAATTTTAATTTTTGAAGTTTTAATTTCATAATTTTAATCTTTCAATTTAAAGCATAAACTAAAGTAAAACCATCAAACTGTTCAAAATGAATGGTAAATACTTCGTAAAAATTATCTTTTTTAATCCAACCTCTTGTTTTAGTATCGCTTAATTCAAATTTTTCAATGGGTAAATGGTGTTTAAATAAAAGACCACCATCAGGATGAATTTTAAACAAACTCTCTTTAGCTCCCCAAATTATAGTTAGTTGTGCTACTAAATTAGTTTCCGTTAAGAATTCATTTTCTTTACCAACAAATTTATCAGCAATCCGAATAATTTTTTCTCTATTTTTTTCAATGTCAATTCCAATAACTTGATTACTTACAATAATTGCCGAAAAATGAAACGAGTGTGTAATAGAAATTCGTTTGCCATCTTTTAAATGTGGTTTACCATCTTCGGTATAGAATAAATCTTTATCCGAATAATCTAAAGCAGCAAGTAAGTGCCGTACACTTAAAAACCCTTTTTTATGAATTTCAGATTTCATTTTAGCAATGCGATTTTTGCTATTAGAATTGAGATAAATGTCTTGTAAAAAAGACAAATCTTCTTCAATTTTCCAAACTAAAACGGTTGTATTTTTATTTGGTGTAATGGTTTTGTAAATAGGCATTTATATATCAGACTTATTTTGTAGCTTTGCAGCTACGTAAATAGTAAAGTAAGTTTTACTACCACAAATATACAAAGAAAACAAAATTATGAGTACAAATACAAGCACATACACAAAATTTAAAGTAAAAGACATTAATCTTGCAGATTGGGGAAGAAAAGAAATTGCATTAGCAGAAGCAGAAATGCCAGGTTTAATGAGTTTAAGAGAAGAGTATAAAGACGAACAACCATTAAAAGGAGCACGTATTGCAGGATGTCTACATATGACCATTCAAACGGCAGTTTTAATAGAAACTTTAATCGCATTAGGAGCTGAAGTAACGTGGAGTTCTTGTAATATATTTTCTACACAAGATCAAGCAGCAGCAGCGATTGCAGCAGCAGGAATCTCGGTTTATGCTTGGAAAGGTATGAATGAAGAAGAATTTGACTGGTGTATAGAACAAACATTATTTTTTGGAGAAGATAAAAAACCATTAAACTTAATTTTAGATGATGGAGGAGATTTAACCAATATGGTTTTAGATAAATATCCAGAATTGGCAGCAGGAATCAAAGGTTTATCCGAAGAAACAACCACAGGAGTACATCGTTTATACGAAAGAGTAGAAAATGGAACCTTACCAATGCCAGCAATAAACGTAAATGATTCGGTTACAAAATCAAAATTCGATAACAAATACGGATGTAGAGAATCCGCAGTAGATGCAATACGAAGAGCAACAGATGTTATGTTAGCAGGAAAACGAGTAATCGTTTGCGGATATGGAGATGTTGGTAAAGGAACTGCAGCATCTTTTGCAGGAACAGGTTCTATCGTAACGGTAACCGAAATCGATCCAATTTGTGCGTTACAGGCAGCAATGGATGGTTTTGAAGTAAAGAAATTAGAAAATGTAATTGGAACAGCAGATATTATTATTACAACAACAGGAAACAAAGATATTGTACAAGGACGTCATTTTAAAGCAATGAAAGACAAAACAATAGTTTGTAATATAGGTCATTTTGATAACGAAATAGATGTAGCTTGGTTAAATGATAACTATGGAAATACAAAAGTAGAAATTAAACCACAAGTAGATAAATATACGATTGGAGATAAAGAAATTATATTATTGGCAGAAGGGCGTTTGGTAAACTTAGGATGTGCAACAGGTCATCCAAGTTTTGTAATGAGTAACTCCTTTACAAACCAAACATTAGCACAATTAGAATTGTGGAAAGATTCCGATAAATACGAAAATAAAGTATATATGTTACCAAAACATTTAGATGAAAAAGTAGCACGATTACATTTAGAAAAAATAGGTGTAGAATTAACAGAACTTCGTAAAGATCAAGCAGATTATATAGCAGTAGCAGTAGAAGGACCATATAAGCCAGAACATTATAGATATTAAAATAGGATACGAAAAGTTGTTTTATTAAAATGATTTTATTGCATAAAAAAAATCCTTCAAATTTAATTTGAAGGATTTTTTAGTACAAAAACCTTATATTCCTTTATTTTTTGAATAATTTATCTTTAATTAGTTGCTTTATTAGTTTTAATTCATTTTTAATCTCTTTATTTTCTTGTAAAAGATTTTGAATTACTTTATCTTGTTTTTCTACTTTAGCGATAAGATTCGCAGTTCTAGCACTTGTAGAATTTGATTTATGCAAAACGCCATTAGCATCGACAGTAACAATTTTATCCGTAGCATTAAAACCACTTAGATTAGTAACTCTTATTTTACCTTTTACATGGAGTTTTTCTGTAGGAGAAGCTTCGCCAACGCCTAAGTTGCCATTGTTAATTAAAGTAACCTTTCTAGTAGATGAAGTTGAAGCTGTATTCCAAGTACTAAAAACCATTTGTGTACCTTTAAAATATAAAGAACCATTATCATTATTACCGTCCATTGCTACAATTTCATTATTGTCAATTTCTAAGTGAATGTTATTTACATCTCCAATAACCAAAGCAGCACCATCACCAGCAGTATTCGCACCAGCATCTCTAGCGTTTCTAATATGTAGAATCCCAACAGGATTTTTTGTACCAATACCAATAGAGCCATTATTTTTTATTGTTAGATGGTTTTGCGCATTGCTAGTTTCTGTATCCGAACCAAAATAAATATTACCGTTACCATCGCCATCAGCATTAGAATTAATATATAAATCATCTTCCGATACATAAACACCATTATTACTCGTCCAAAAATCAGCACCATTAGTCGAAGCGCCTAAGCCTCTATCTAGTTGAACTCTATGAAAGAGATCTAGAGAAGAGTTAGGTGCATTTGTACCAATACCAACATTACCATTTTCAATAATTTGCATTCTTTTTTTAGAAATTAAATCGGTAGTATCCCAAGTAGAAAACCATATTGTACCTGCGGCTAAAAAGAATTCCCCTTTATTTTGATTACCAACCATCGCACTTATTTCATTGTTGTCAAATTCAGTATGTTGTCCAGTAACATTACCAATAATTAGAGAAGCGGCATCGTTAGGAGTGTTCTCGCCAGCATCTATTGTTTTAATGTGTAAAACACCAACAGGCGGATTGATGCCAATACCAACATTGCCCATAACATACATATTTTCTGTATTTGATGTAGCAGCCTGATTATTGTCGCTACCAAACCACGGCTCTGTTTTTTTAGCAGCTTCTGTACCAACACAATCCCAAGTTGTACCATTGTATTGCTCAACACATAAGGAGTTTGTATTGTAAATTTGTAAACCAGTTGCAGGCGAAACTATTGCATTTCGTTGTACAGTTGTAAGTTTAGGAATTAAAAGACCTCTTGTGGTAGAATGAATATCTAGTTCTGCAGAGGTGTTAGGTGTTGTTGTGCCAATACCAACTTGCGCTTGAATGGAAGCACTTAATAGTATTGCGATAATAAATATTTTTTTCATTTAAATAGGGTTTAAGCAATATGTAAGGAGTGAATAAGTATTTTTATAGCAAATATACCCTAGTATTTTAAACATTAAAATGTTAAAATAGGAATGATGTTATGCGCTAAAAAAAGTAAAATTTCCCCTTTTACGTTTATTTTAGAGAGCAAATATAAGATTAAATCTTATATTTTATCATAGAATATAGATTTTAATGTAATGCAATAAAAAAGGAATAATGTAAAAAGATATATTTTAACCTTTGTAGTAATTTGTACGATAATTTTGTCGTATACTTGTATTCTAAATACATTTATGCAATGAAAAAATATGCACTATCACCTACCAATAGGAACAAAATAAAAAGATAAAATTGTAGGAAGAAAGAAAACTTTCGATTATTTATGCGATACAGTAAAGGAAAAAAGCAGAAGAGAATCAACAGATAGTTAATATAAGATAAAGAGGAATACGAAAGATGTATTTGTTGCGTGTGTTATATCGCAGAATACAGATTACTAAGAAAAAGCCAAAGCATATAATTTAATCTTTTTAATCATCGACACCAAACCATTAGCACGAGTAGGAGAAAGGTGCTCTTTTAAACCAATTTCATCAATAAAATCAGTATCCGTATTTAAAATAGTTTTACTAGATTGGTTAGAAAAAACACGCAATAGCAAAGCAATAATACCTTTGGTTAAAATAGCATCACTATCGCTAGTATAGATTACTTTATCGTCTTTTATTTCGGCATGGAGCCAAACTTTAGACTGGCAACCAACAATTAAATTATCCTCCGTTTTATATTGTTTGTCAATAATAGGTAGAGATTTCCCGAGTTCAATGATGTATTCGTAGCGTTCCATCCAGTCGTCAAACATAGAAAATTCGTCAATAATTTCTTCTTGTAATTCTTTTATAGTCATTTAGAAAACTTATTTTTGCAAAAGTACAAGACTAAAGATTAAAGACCAAAGACAAAAGGATAAAAAATGAGCAAGTTATTAATAGTTGGAACAGTAGCATTTGATGCAATAGAAACCCCTTTCGGGAAAACAGATAAAATATTAGGAGGAGCAGGAACGTATATTGGATTGTCAGCTTCTACTTTTGGAATAAAATCTGGAATAGTATCTGTAGTAGGAGGCGATTTTCCACAAGAGTATTTAGACCTATTAAATGCTAAAAATATCGATACCTCTGGAATAGAAATTATAAAAGAAGGAAAAACATTTTTTTGGTCAGGAAAATATCATAACGATATGAATTCTAGAGATACTTTAATTACAGAATTAAATGTATTAGAGCATTTTAAACCAGTAGTTCCAGAAGAATTTAAAGATAGTAGCATTGTAATGTTAGGAAATTTACATCCAGCAGTGCAAATGAGTGTTATTAAACAAATGACAAAAAGACCAAAGTTAATCGTTTTAGATACAATGGATTTTTGGATGAATATAGCTTTAGAGGATTTAAAAGCAGTAATAAAAAAAATTGATGTAATAACCATTAATGACGAAGAAGCAAGACAATTAAGTGGCGAATATTCCCTAGTAAATGCAGCGAAAGTAATTCACAAAATGGGACCAAAATATGTGGTAATAAAAAAGGGAGAACACGGTGCTTTACTATTTAGCGAAGGACAAATGTTTTACGCGCCAGCATTGCCATTAGCAGCAGTATTTGATCCAACAGGAGCAGGAGATACCTTTGCAGGAGGATTTACAGGTTATTTGGCAAAGACAGGTAATATTTCGTTTGAGAACATGAAAAATGCCGTAATTTATGGTTCTAATTTAGCCTCATTCTGTGTGGAGCGTTTTGGAACTGAGCGTATGGAAAACTTGACGCAGAAAGAAATAAAAAATAGATTACAACAATTTAAAAATTTAACACAGTTTGACATTGAGCTAGATTAAAGGCAAAATAATTTCATCTATATTTGTAAAGTACTATGAGTGATTCATTAAAACACGAATGTGGAATAGCAATGGTTAGATTGCTAAAACCACTAGAATTCTACAAAAAAAAGTATGGAACATCTTTTTATGGCATACAAAAAATGTATTTGTTGTTAGAAAAACAACACAATAGAGGTCAAGATGGAGCAGGTTTTGCAAGTGTAAAATTAGATGTAAAGCCAGGAACACGTTATATTAGTAGAGTACGATCCAATCAACAAAAACCAATTCAAGATATATTTAAACAAATAAACAATCGTATTAACGGAATTTTAAAAGAAAATCCAGATAAAAAAGATGATGTAGAATGGCAAGTTCAAAATATGCCATACGTAGGTAATGTATTTTTAGGACATGTACGTTATGGAACATTTGGAAGAAATAGCATAGAAAATGTACATCCATTTTTAAGACAAAGTAATTGGCGACATAAAAATCTAATCATGGCAGGTAATTTTAACATGACCAATTCTGCCGAATTATTAGAAGAATTAATAGAGTTGGGACAACATCCAAAAGAAAATACGGATACGGTTACTATTATGGAAAAAATCGGTCATTTTTTAGATGACGAAGTACAAGATATTTATCAAAAATGCAAAGAAAAAGGGATAACAAAAAAAGAGGCATCACCAATTATAGAGCAAGAATTAAATATAAAAAGAATCTTACAAAGAGCATCTAAAAATTGGGATGGAGGTTATGCAATGACAGGATTATTAGGACATGGCGATGCATTTGTACTTAGAGATCCAGCAGGAATAAGACCAGCATTTTATTATAAAGACAATGAAGTAATTGTAGTAGCTAGTGAAAGACCAGTAATACAAACCGTTTTTAATGTAGATATAGAAGCAGTTAAAGAATTAGAACCAGCACATGCACTAATAATCAAAAAGAATGGAAATGTAAGTGTCGAAAAAGTAAATGAAGTATTAGAAAAAAAAGCATGTTCTTTTGAGCGAATTTATTTTTCTAGAGGAAGTGATGCAGATATCTATCAAGAACGTAAAAAATTGGGAAAATTAATATTTCCAAGAATATTAAAATCTATAAATAACGACATAACAAATACCGTTTTTTCATACATACCAAATACAGCAGAAACCTCCTTTTTTGGAATGGTAGAAGAAGCAGAGTCTTATCTAAATAAAAGAAAAACCGACGTCATATTAAATGGAGATAAAAATATTTCGGCAGAAGATTTAACCAAATTATTGGCAGAGAGACCAAGAATTGAAAAAATAGCAATTAAAGATGCAAAATTACGAACATTTATAGCAAGCGACGATAGCAGAGACGATTTAGTAGCACACGTTTATGACGTTACGTATGGTGTAGTGAAACCAACAGATAATTTAGTGATAATAGACGATAGTATAGTAAGAGGAACTACATTAAAACAAAGTATTTTAAGAATATTAGATCGACTAAACCCTAAAAAAATAGTAATAGTATCCTCTGCGCCACAAATTAGATATCCAGATTGTTATGGAATAGACATGGCTAGATTAGGCGATTTTATAGCATTTAAAGCAGCAATTTCTTTATTAAAAGAAACAAATAAAGAACAAATTATAGAAACTGTATATCAAAAGTGTAAATCACAAACCGATAAAACAGAAAATTTTGTGAAAGAAATATACCAACCATTTACAGCAGAGGAAATTTCCAATAAAATAGCAGAGTTATTAACAGATACAGTAATAAAAGCCAAAGTAGAAATTATTTATCAAGGCATAGATAATTTGCATAAAGCAATACCAAACCATAAAGGAGATTGGTATTTTACAGGAGAATATCCAACTATTGGAGGAGCAAAATTTGTCAATAAAGCATTTGTGAATTATTATGAAGGGAATAAATCTAGAGCGTATTAGAGTTTAAGATAGAGTATATATCGGATTGCTTTTTAGAAAATAATTTAATACGATTTAATATTTTTTATCCTATTTTAGCATTTTAAACTACTAAAAATGCTAATTAAACTCGATAATGTATCGTTTGGATATTCTGCTAAAACGGATGTACTAAAAAATTTATCTATTAATGTGCCGAAAGGCTCAATATATGGATTTATAGGTCCCAATGGCGCAGGTAAATCTACAGTAATGCAATTAATTACAGGAATTATACCTTACAATAAAGAAGGTATTTCGCTTTTTGAAAAGCCTTTAAAAAAACAAATACCAAATGTGTTTAGTAAAATTGGAGCCTTAGTAGAATCTCCTGCTTTGTATCTTCATTTAAGTGGAATTGATAACCTTCGTTGTGTAACAACATTAAAAAATATTCCAGAAACTAAAATACTTGAAGTTCTAGAAATTGTTGGATTGCGTAAAAATGGGAATCAAAAAGTGAAAAGATATTCACTTGGTATGAAGCAGCGTCTTGCGATAGCAATGACATTGCTTGGAGATCCAGAATTGTTACTTCTAGATGAGCCAGTAAATGGTTTGGACCCTTCAGGAATTAATGATATTAGAGAGTTATTAGTAAAATTAAATCAAGAGAAAGGAACAACAATATTTATATCGAGTCATTTATTAGATGAGATTGAAAAAATGTGTACACATATCGGTATAATTAATAAGGGAGAAATTCAATTTGAAGGAACAATTCAAGAATTATCTGATAGAGAAAGTAAGTATAAATTAAATATTACAACAAAAAATAGTACAGCTAAAAAGGAATTATTAAAAGACAAATATAATTCGATTGAATGGATTAAGGAAAATAAATTTGTTGTTAATTTAGATAGTGAAGACGAAATACCTTTATTAGCCAAATTCTTAGTGCAACATGATATTCCTATATACGAATTGAGCGTAGAAGATAATCTAGAAGAATGGTTTTTAAACTTGACTAAATAATAAAAGTATGAAATATTTTTTTAAAACCTTAAAGGTTGAATTTATAAAGAAAAAGAAATCAGGCATTATTGTATTAAGTATTATTATTGGCGCTTTTATACCTATAATGTACTTAATATCTAGAATGTATATGAATGCTGAGGTAGATAAAATTGGCATACCTGAAAATTTATATTCTAAAGATTTATCCAATGTATTATCTCCTTTTTTAGGTTTTTTCTTTCCGCTATTAATAATACTTGTCGCAAGTAAGATTACACAGATAGACCATAAAAATAAAGGATGGAATTTGATGGAAACACAACCAACATCAAAAAAAGCAATTTATTTTTCAAAATTTTTATTGCTTTTGATTTCTAATCTTATTGCAATTTCGACTTTTATATTGCTAGGAGTTTTGTTAAGTGCAATTTCTCCTTATATTATTGACGTTTCGCCTTACTTAGTAAAAGAATTTCAATTTGGAATATTTTTAAAAATTGGAATTAAAATTTTTATTCTAAGTTTATCAATATCAGCTATTCAATACGTAATCTCAGTAAAAATAAAAAGTTTTATTTGGCCAATTTTAATAGGTTTTTTAATGATGCTTTTACCAGTTCTTCTTAGTAAATATAAAGCGTATTTATTTTGGTATCCATATACAATGTTAAATCAAATTTCAGATTATCCAAGAGGAAGTGAATTAGGCAATTTTTTTACATATACAGATATTTTAAGTATACTAATTGCTATTGGATTATTATATATTGGTTTTAATTGGTATCGTTTTAAAACATTTTTAACAGCATTTGTAAATCCTAAAATAAAATTAATAAAACTCATTGTAGTACTCTTAATTACAGGTCTTTTAATTACTATAGTTATTAAGCCTAAACACCAAAAAAAGCACAATAAAACTATAATTAACGGTATAGTTGAGACAGATAAAAACATTATAACTATTTCAATTCACGAGATAGGTACCTTAGACACTATTGCTAAAATTGATGTTGTGGACGGTAAATTTCACCATGAGATTAAAAAAAAAATAATTCCAGATTATTATCAAATTAATTTTGAATCATATCAAAAAACCGCTGTATTTTTTGGTGGTAAGGATAGCTTATTTATTACATATAAATTGTTTGGAAAAAAAGAGGAATTAAAAATAACGGGAAATAGAATTGCCGAAAATAAAAAAAACTCACTTAGACGTTTTAGATATGATAAGATAGATTCTTATTTAAGTAATAATATTGACATAAAAGATGCTAACTTTTATATGAAAATGATTTATGAAAAATGGCAAATAGAATTAATGAAACTTAAAAGTAATAGAACAATAGATAATATTATACCTAGAGAAGATTTTATTAATAGAGAAAATAAAAGAATAAATTTAAAATATATTAATTATTGGAATAGATATAAAAAAATAAGAAAATCGCTATATCCAGATATAAAATATGTTGTAGCAGACAAAATTAAGGAGTTAAATACCAGTTTAATAGCAACAGATATTAGTATGCTTTCAGATAATAAATATTTTGAGTATACAATGGATGAGTTAATTAAGAAAGATAAAAGAGAACTTAGTAAAGATGAAAAATGTTTTGATGCTATCTCTAATTTAGAAAAAGGCATGTTTAAAGATAGATTGATGTTTCAACAGCTTAATAAAAGTATAAAAGAAGC
The DNA here is from genome assembly GCA_026988355.1 of Flavobacteriaceae bacterium. Lineage (GTDB taxonomy): Bacteria > Bacteroidota > Bacteroidia > Flavobacteriales > Flavobacteriaceae > S010-17. The sequence continues at coordinate 70,582 of JALSLK010000071.1, read as the reverse complement.
AGGTAATAAGGAGTTAAGAGACTCATTAAATAAAAGATACATTAATTCAATTAGTAAGAAATCTTATAGAGAGTTACTTTTAAAAAAGCATTTTAATATAAATAGATTGTCAAAAGGAATGATTGCACCCAATTTTATCGCATTAGATAAAAATAAAAAAGAGCACCAATTAATAGATTTTAAAGGTAAGGTTGTATTCATTGATGTTTGGGCAACTTGGTGTGCCCCTTGTTTATATGAATCCCCTTATTTTGAAAAACAAGCTCTAAAGTATAAAAAAGAAGAAGTGGTTTTTATTTCAGTTAGTTCAGATAAACTATATAATACATGGTTGCCAGAAGTAAAAGATAAAGGAAAGTCCGTTTTGCATTTACATTTAAAAGATGCAAGAAAATTTGCATCTAATTATGATATTAGTTCTATTCCAAGGTTTATATTAATAGATAAAAAAGGAAAACTGATTGATGTTAATTTTACAAGACCATCTAATAAAAACTTTGAAGAACTTTTTGAAAAGTATATTAAGTAAAAGTATGTTTGCAGTAAAAGGTTTTTAAATCACTTCCTATACTTACGAATAGCGGCCTTAATCTTAGCAATTCTATTCTCAGGATCAGGATGAGTAGATTGAAATTCAGGAGTACGTCTACCGCCACTAGCAGCTTTTAAAATTCGCATAACACCAATCATTTGCTCAGGTTCGTAACCAGCATCAAGCATAAATTTAACACCTAGATCATCCGATTCCAATTCGTCTTCTCTGCCGTATTTCATATTAACTAAATTGGCAATTTGTGCAGCCATTTGACCTGCATTAGCACCGCCACCAACAGATACGCCAGATAAAATACCTTGAGTTAAGCCTTGTTTTGCCATTCGATCAGCAGAATGCCTACCAACAACATGACCAACTTCATGACCTAAAACACCAGCCAATTGATCCTCATTTTGAAGTTTGGAGAATAGAGCATACGTAATAAAAACTTGTCCGCCAGGTAAAGCAAAAGCATTAATAGCTTGTGGATCACGTAATAAATGAAAATCGAAGCGGTAGCCAGTTTCTCTAGCAATACTGTTATTCACTAATTTTCTACCAACTTTATCCACTAAATCTTGTGCAGCTTGGTCAGGATAGAGTCCGCCATGTTGTTGCGCCATTTGAGGAGCACTTTGTAAACCCATTCTTATTTCTTGATCCGTAGTAATATTTATGTGTTGTTTTCTTCCAGTATAAGGATTTGTTTTTGCACTTCCCCAATATTTAAAAAGAGAAAATAAAATAATTCCAGCACCAATAAGCAAACGTAATTTTAATCCGCCACCTCTTCTCATCGTTTTTAGTTTAAATGGTTAAAACGTAAAAATACAAATTATTTATAAAAATTAGAATTAATTAATAGAAATGCTGATAATTCTCATATCAAGTTCTTTTAAAAAATGTATTTTTACTCCATAAAAGTATTAAATATGAATTCAAATTTTTCTAAAAATTCTTTTTTAGACAAGTTGCCAAAACATTTGCGTGTTTTTACAATAGAACAACCATATAATGAATATACAGCTAAAAATCAAGCGGTATGGCGCTATGTATTACGAAAAAGCACCAAATATTTAGGAAAAGTAGCACACAAATCGTATTTAGCAGGACTTAAAAAAACAGGAATATCTGTAGATGTAATTCCAAGAATGGAAGGTATGAACAGAATATTAAAAGAAATAGGATGGCATGCTGTAGCAGTAGATGGATTTATTCCACCAAATGCATTTATGGAATTTCAAGCATATAATACCTTAGTAATTGCAGCAGATATTAGAACAGTAGCACATATCGAATACACACCAGCACCAGATATTATACATGAAGCAGCAGGACATGCGCCAATTATTGCAAATCCAGAATATGCAGAATACCTAAGACGTTTTGGAGAAATAGGGTCGAAAGCAATATCTTCTGCAAAAGATTATGAATTATTTGAAGCAATTAGACATTTATCTATTATAAAAGAAAACCCAAACACAGCAGAAAAAGATATTAAGGAAGCCGAAGAAATAATAGAAATTATAAATGCTAATATGGGAGAACCAAGTGAAATGGCAAGAATAAGAAATTTACATTGGTGGACAGTTGAATATGGCTTAATTGGCGACATAAACAACCCTAAAATTTACGGAGCAGGTTTATTATCCTCCATAGGAGAAAGCGAATGGTGTTTAAGCAATAGAGTAAAAAAAATACCTTATTCTATTGTAGCAGCAGATAATACATTTGATATTACCAAACCACAACCACAACTATATGTAACGCCAAATTTTGCACATTTGAGTTTTGTGTTAGAAGAATTTGCAGATACGATGGCAGTTAGAAATGGAGGTTTAAAAGGTGTAGAAAAATTGATAAGTTCCAGAGATTTAGGAACGATAGAATTGAGTACAGGAATTCAGATTTCTGGAAATTTCACAAGAGTAATAGACGATGAAAATTACCATGCAATCTATTTTCAAACTACAGGACCTTCCGCTTTAGCGTATAAAAACAAACAACTAATAGGTCATGGAAAAACATACCATGCAGATGGGTTTGGATCGCCAGTAGGAAAATTAAAAGGAATAAATATTGCCATAGAAGACATGTCGCCAACCGATTTAGAAGCTTATGGAATTTATGAAGGGAAGCAAACCACACTAAACTTTAAAAGAGGAATTACCGTAACAGGCGAAATAATTACAGGAACAAGAAACCTACAAGGAAAAATAATACTGATTTCATTTAAAAATTGTACCGTAAAATATGGCGACGAAATACTGTTTCAACCAGAATGGGGAATTTACGATATGGCGGTTGGAGAAAATATTGTTTCTGCCTATGCAGGAATTGCGGATCCAGATAACTATGGCTTAATGTACGAACCACCAAAAGAGAAAACACATAAAATTAAGTATTCAAAAGAAGAAAAAGAAATACATAAAATGTATCAAATTGTTAGAGAAATGCGAGAAAATAATGTTTTTGATTTGGTTAAGTTAGAAGGAGTTTTTAGTCAATTTAAAACAAATAAAAAGGAATGGTTGTTAGCTCTAGAAATTTACGAACTGCTAAAAAACACAAAAAGTAAACTTAAAATTGAAATTTTAGATTATTTAAATCAAGTAGATAATCCGTATACAAATTTGGTTAATGATGGCTTAGAATTGTTAAAAAATAATTAAAGAGAAAAGAGATTTAATTGCTACGAGTTTTATCGAAGATGAAAACGAAGTAATATAAATAATTTATAGCGTATTTTGATGTTGAGCTGCTATAATTGAAAAGGGATTAAATAATGGGCAAATATAGGATGTCTTTCAACGCATTAAAACAGAAGAGGACTATAAAAAATATTGTAATTATTTGTTTAATGTTGCCACTTTAGGGAAATGATACAGAAAACCTCTTTCAATTTATAATAAGCAACATCAAATAAAAACCCCTAAAAATCAAAGATTTAAAGGAGTTTTCTGTTGGCCTACAAGGACTCGAACCTTGAACGACGGCACCAAAAACCGATGTGTTACCATTACACCATAGGCCAATTCCAATCTTACTTAGAATGTAAGAGGACGCAAATTTAATATAAACTTTGTATACTGCAAGTATTTTTCATAAAAAAAACATTTAATAACCTGAGTTTGACTAATAATTCGTTTACATTTTAGATTATTTTTTTCATAGGCGAAGATGAATTTTAGAAAGATTATCTAGATAATTCAAAGAAATTTAGCGAGATGATGAGAAAAATAATCAAACCCGAAAGGAAAACAAATAAAAGGCAATCTGTTTTGAATAATTTTAAGAAATAACAGATTATACCTTAAAAATTATGCTTCAAATCTTACCATTGCTTCATTTTCTGTAAATAGAAGTCTTAGTTGAACTCAGGTTAATAAAAGAAAAAATCATAAATGGAATAGTATAAGATAAGGAATCTTATTTAACAAAAAATTATAATCGATTCCTTTATATTACAATACAAAATCTAATATAATTTAGTAAATTCGCATCTTAACTAAGAATTAAAAAAGAAAGAAATATGTTCTCATTTAATTATAAAAAATACAATATAATAATAGGCTGGCTGGTTTTTGCAGTAGCATTAATTACCTATACGCTTACCTTAGAACCAACAGTAAGTTATTGGGATTGTGGAGAATATATATCGACAGCAGTAAAATTAGAAGTAGGACATCCGCCAGGAGCTCCATTATTTCAAATGTTAGGAGCATTTTTTGCAATGTTTACCACAGATGTAACACAGATAGCAAAAATGGTTAATTTCATGTCAGGTTTAGCAAGCGCATTTACTATTTTATTTTTATTTTGGACGATAACAGCATTGGCAAAAAAAGTATTTTTTAAAGCCGATTCAGACAGTACATTAAACGATGCACAGGCATTAGCGATATTAGGAAGCGGTGTAGTAGGAGCTTTGGCATATACATTTTCAGATAGTTTTTGGTTTAGTGCAGTAGAAGCAGAAGTATATGCTATGTCATCATTTTTAATGGCATTACTGTTATGGTTAGGAATTCGTTGGGAAAGAGAAATGGATAAACCCCGAGGAAATAAATGGTTGCTGTTAATTAGCTTTGTAGTTGGACTTTCGTTTGGAGTACATATATTATCCTTATTGGTAATACCATCCATAGTCTTTATTTATTATTTTAAGAAATACAAAACTAGTACCATAAAAAATTTCTTAATAGCAAATGTAATTGCAATTTTAGTATTGGTATTTGTGTTTAAATTTCTGTTTCCATTTACACTAAAATATTTTAGTGTGATGGAATTATTTTTTGTAAATACAATAGGATTACCATTTAACTCAGGAAGTATCATAGCAGGTATAATTTTAATTGCAGGATTTTATTATGGATTAAAATATACTAGAGAACATAAGTTGCCAACTGTAAACCTTTTAATTTTATGTATATTATTTATTATGATTGGGTTTTCATCCTGGTTAATGTTGCCAATTAGAGCAAATGCAAATACAACGATAAATGAAAATAATCCGTCAAGTGCAAGAGAATTATTAGCATATTATAATAGAGAACAATATGGAGATGCAAATGTCTTTTATGATGATTTTTATACATCAGCATATCAAAGAGAATATGTTAAAGAAGAACCGTTTGTAGATGGATCTCCAAAATATGAAAAAGATAAAAAAATAGGAAGATATGTAGTAGTAAATGAAAAAGATTATAGAAAATCAATTCCAAATTATGGCAATGCACATAAAGGATTTATACCTAGAATGGTAGATCAATCGGCAGGAGTAATAGAAAATTATATTGCAATAACACGGTCGATGCCAAAATTCAAATTAAAACCAAAATATAAAATAGATGATTTTTATAAAAAATACTACGATCAGATAAAACAAAATTACGATAGATTTATCGAAAAATACGATGCAAATGAATTGAGTAGAGAAGAATATATGTCTTATTTAAAAGAAAATCAAGATTTTTTGAATGTACAGAAACCAAACTTTTTTACCAACATCAAATTTATGTTTGAGTATCAGTTTGGATATATGTATGGAAGGTATTTTATGTGGAATTTTACAGGAAGACAAGACGATATTCAAGGACAATTAGATAATCATGGAAACTGGTTGAGCGGAATAGACATAATTGATAGTTATCGTTTAGGGTCACAAAAAAAACTACCAACAGATGTTTTAGAAAATAAAGGAAGGAATACCTATTATTTTTTGCCATTTATTTTAGGACTGATAGGATTATTATTTCAATTACAAAAAGATCAAAAAAACTTTTATATGTTATTATTGTTTTTCCTATTTACAGGGTTAGCAGTAATTTTTTATACAAATCCCAAACCATTTGAACCAAGAGAACGAGACTATGCAGTCGTAGGGTCTTTTTATATATTTGCGATATGGATAGGTTTTGGAGTACTAGCAATTTTTGAAATGCTAAGACGTTTTATGAAACCAAAATTAACAGCATTAATCGTAAGTGTATTGTGTTTATTTGCAGTTCCATTATTGATGGCAAATCAAAATTGGGACGATCACGATCGCTCAAATCGATATACAGCACATCTAAATGCAAAAGCATACTTAGACTCTTGTCAAGAAAATGCCATCATGTTTACCATAGGAGATAACGATACATTTCCACTTTGGTATATGCAAGAAGTAGAAAATTATCGAACCGATATAAAATTAATAAATACGAGTCTGTTTGCAACCGATTGGTATATAGATCAACAAAAAAGAGCAACATATAATGCCGCGCCAATACCATCGCAATTAACACATAAACAGTATCGAACAGGAGCATTAGATGTAGCGTATCACATACCAAAAGATGTTTCGGAACGAGCAGTAAAAGACACAAAATTACCAACAGAATTGGATAGTTTAGAAAATAAAAAAGAAAAAGAAAGTAGAGTAGATATTAAATTTTTTATGAGTTGGATTGCAACAAATAACAAGCAAACCTATGAAGATTTAGGCAATAATGGACATCCGTTAAAAACATATCCCACAAATAAAATAAGACTACAAGTAGATAAAGAAGCAGTATTAAAAAACGGTATTGTAGCTCAGAAAGATGCAGATTTGATAGTGCCATATATCGATATTGATATCGATGAAACAGCATTGACAAAAAATAGAATTTTAATGTTGGATATTTTAGCAAATAACAATTGGGAAAGACCAATTTATTTTACAGGAGGAGCATTTGCAGATGAAGAATATCTATGGTTAAAAGATTATTTGCAAGTAGACGGAATGTCTTATAAATTAGTGCCAATAAAAACAGCATCCAATAAAAAAAATATGCTAGATTTAGGAAGAATTAATTCCGATGTTATGTATGCCAATATCAAAAAAATAGATTGGAAAAATTCTAACGACTCCTCTTTATATATTGATGTTGAAACAAGAAGAAATAGTATTTCATTTCGAAATATGTTAACACGATTGGCAGAAACTTTTATAAAAGAAAATAATTTTGCTAAAGCAGAAGAAATATTAGATTTATCGGTAGAAAAATTACCTATAAAAATGTATAAACATTATAGTTTAGCATTAGGTCTTATAGAAAATTACTATAAGATTGGAAAAACAAAAAAAGCACAAAAAGTAGCAAATGAATTAATACATATATTTCAAGAAAATGTAAGGTATTATGCCTCATTAGAAGGCGATGAAAAAGTAATGTATTACGATGGCATTGAAACCGATTTATTGATGTACGGCAATATTATAGATTCGGCAGCAAAATACGATAAAAAATATGCAGAAGAGCAAATAGATTATGCGCTAGAAACGATTCCGTTCGAGGCGTATGCGCAAGAAGGACTCGCGTTAACTGCTATTGAGAGTTATTATGAAATAGGAAAGCCAAAAAAAGCACAAATATTATCTAATAAGCTAATTAGTGCATATACCGAAAAGATTAAAGCGTTTAGTATGACAATTTCAGGGCAAAATAATATCATGGCACAGTTTAATAATATTAAACCAACCATAGAATTTTATCAATATGTAATGAACGAAAGTGAAAAGAAAGATACCGTTTACTATAAAGAATTGAGAAAAGGGTACGAAGAGGCATTTAAGATGTTAGAAAAAGCAATGGATTAGAAAATAAAAAGGAATAGATATGAAGACGTATTTTGTGAAAACCCCAAAAATTATAGCTTCCTATTTTAAAAAATATATCTGGTATAACGAAAAAAATAAACGAGAAATTTATCTTACTTTTGACGATGGACCAACACCAGAAATAACACAATTTGTTTTAGAAATATTAAAAAAATACAATGCGAAAGCAACTTTTTTTTGTTTAGGTAAAAATATTGAAAATAATCCAGATATATTCCATCAAATAGTATCCGAAAAACATGCAATAGGAAATCATACACAAAATCATGTAAATGGCTGGAAAACAAATGTAAGTGAGTATGTTGCAAACATAGAACAGTGCCAAAAAGTAATAAATAATCATATCGAAAGTAAGGGTATAAAGCTATATAGACCACCTTATGGAAAAATTACGAAGAAGCAAGCAAAAAAACTACTTAAAAAACAATACAAAATAATAATGTGGTCTGTTTTAAGTGCGGATTTTGATACAAAAATAACCAAAGAAAAATGTTTGGAAAATGTATTAAAAAACACAAGTAATGGAAGTATTATTGTATTTCATGATAGTGTAAAAGCATTTAAAAAGCTAGAATATGTATTGCCAAAAGTCTTGGCATACTATGTAGAAAAAAAATATAGTTTTGGTATTATAAATTAATTTTGCCCTCAAGTAAAACTAAACAAACTGTTCTACTAAATTAATAAGAGTATTGGCATCTTGTTGTCCAGATTGTCTCCATTTCATTTCACTATCTTTGTAGATAATAAAAGTAGGACTTCCTTTAATACGCAAGGCATTTACAAGTTTTTCGTTTTTTGCAATATCAATTTTAATTACTTTAGCTTTATCACCTAATGCAGAAGCAACATCTCGCAAAACACGATGAACTAAAGATTTTTCAGAGTTTTCTTCATTAAAAAAATCAATTAAAGTTGGAGAAGAAGAACTTATTATTTCGCCAAATTTTGTCATACTATTTTTCATTTATTTGATTACATACATAACTATGCAATGAAATCAAAAGTATTTTATTTTAATATTTTTTAATATGCTATTATTTTAAATGCGCCTTTTCCAATAGTTGTTTCAATATTAATTAGATACGTTCCAGAAGCAACATGAAATGGAATTTTAATTTCGTTTTGTAATAATTCGGACTTAGAAACAATTTTAATTAATTGTCCAATAGTATTATATACTTTAGCACTCTTTAGAGTTAATTTATCCAAATTAGTAATGGTAATTTCTTTATTTTTCTTAGTAAAATATACTTGTAGAGAACTAGTAACAACATCATCTACGCTAACAGTACTCGCTGGTTGAAAAACCAATTTAAACCGATTGTTATAAACTCCAGGTTCTAAATTTACTTCGAAATTAGATTGTCTAATATCGTGTGTAAAACCAGTATCCGTATCTAAAATATAAATGGCATCATCAAAATTGTCAGTAGCCTCTACAAAAATAGATTGTATGCCGCTATTAGTAACTTTTAAACCTAGAGGGATTTGTAAATCCGCTCTAAATGGTCTAGCATCAATTACATATTCTTTGTTATTTGTAATCCAATATAAATCTTCTGGATTAACATCTACCATTCTAGCATCATAAGCAGTATTATGACCATCACTACATTCAGGCACAAAAGCAGTCATAATTTGTCTATAAAAACCAGTTGAATTGTTATATCCTAATCGTATTCTTTGTGTTAAATCTTCCGTAGCATTTTTATTAGAGCCATTTGCAGGTCTAAAAAAATGAGAGTTAGCACCTTCGGTTTGGAATATACGCATGTTATTATTAAAAGTAATAGTTCCACCAGTTGCGGTCTCTACAAAAAATCCTTGTCCAACAGGAATATATCTAGCACCATTAATACCACTACTTGTACCGCCACCGTTTACATCAGGATGCGATGTAGGAGGCGTTCCACCAACTAAAGTATAGGTAGCATAACCACCTTGATAATTATTTTGAAAATGAGAATTCCCTCCCCAATGTTCCCAAAAATAAAGAGCACCTAAAGTTGCGGAAGGCACAGTAATATCTGCTAATACAGCAGCATTTTGAGTAATAAAACTATTTCCATCTATAGCACTAGGATATGGATTACCAACCAAAGACGATTTATTTGCACCAAGAACTAAATTATAAGTACCATCGTTTGGTTTGCCTTTAAAAACATAATTTTGATTTGCACTTGCAGCACCAGACCCTTTCATCGTATAACCTAATCCAGGACTTATAGCTGTTGTATTTCGTATTAAAAACCAATCGTTACCATCGTCAATATTGCCATTTTCAAATTTCCAAAGCCAATACGATTCTAAATTTAAAGCAGTAGTCACACTTCCGCCAACTACAGTAGATGGCGTTCCATTCCAAGGAGCACCTGTAGTATAGGTTGCAATAGATGGTGTAAAAGAATTTATAGAAGAATCCGTTCCGTCATATAAAACAGCACCAACAGTATAACTTCCAGCAGTAGCTCCACTAACAGGAGAAGACCAAAAATTATAATTGTAAGTATCTGTTGTTCCTTGTTGATCTATTAATAATTTAGTGTTTCCAGAATTAGAATTTGCACCAGTATGTTTTTGTATTAATTGCGATTCGCCTACCATTCGTAAATCGCCACTAGTTAGTGTGACACCTTTCTCTACAATTAATTCCATACCATCGGCAACAGAAACTCCAGTTGTATTACTTACCACCATATTTTCAAAAGCAACTTTGTTAGAACTTCCAGAGATAGTTTGAATGGCATTTGTGGTTGCACTACCATTTGTAGGGCTATCAAAATAGGTAATTCCATTCGCTAAATCAGCATTTGAAGACTCATTAATTAAACCGTTATTAATAAGGTTACTATTGAGGTGTAAATTCCCTTCGTTATCGTGTGTTGCACCGACTTTATTTGTATATTCTTCTCCAAAATAGACCGTAGTTCCATCTTTAATTTTTAAAACCCCTTCATTTACAATTTGAGCAAACGAAACTAGAGAAATTAGTATAAAAATAATCGAAAAATAAATAGATTTCTTCATAAAAAATATATTACATGGTTGAATAAACATTCAAAGATATGTATTTATTTCGATTTATACTAAAAATTAACCTAAATTTGCCATAATGAAAGGATTAGTAATAAAATCTACAGGTTCATGGTATGAGGTAATGCACAATAAAGAAGTGGTTACATGTAGGCTAAAAGGAAAATTTAGAATTAAAGGAATAAAAAGCACAAATCCGATAACGGTAGGAGATTATGTGGAATTTGAATTGGAAAAAAAACAAGAAACAGGAGTAATTCATCGTATATATACACGTAAAAATTACATCATTCGCAGATCGGTTAATCTCTCAAAACAAACACATATCATTGCATCGAACCTCGATCAAGTTTTTTTATTAATAACAATCGATAACCCTCCGACATTTACAAACTTTATAGATCGTTTTTTGGCTTCCGCAGAAGCATATAAAATTCCAGTAATTTTAGTATTTAATAAAATAGATACTTACAATGAAAAAACAATTGTAGCAAAAAACAAATTGGAAGAAATTTATACTAAAATTGGCTATAAATGTATTGCAATTTCGGCAGAAAAAAAGCAAAATATAGAAACACTTAGAACTTTAATGAAAAATAAAGTAAGTATGTTTGCAGGGCATTCTGGAGTCGGAAAATCGACATTAGCAAATGCAATTGATGCAAATTTAAACCTTGCTACAAAAGAAATTTCATTGCAATACAAACAAGGGCAACATACAACTACTTTTGCAGAAATGTTTACACTACCATTTGGAGGGTTTTTAATAGATACGCCAGGCATTAAAGGCTTTGGAGTTGTTGATTTTGAACCAAACGAAGTAACCGATTATTTTCCTGAATTTTTCAAAATAAAAGCGCATTGTAAATTTAATAACTGTTTGCATACCAACGAACCAAAATGTGCCATAAAAAAAGCCATAGAAAATGATGAAATAGCAATATCAAGATATAAAAGTTATGTACAAATCTTAAAAGAAGATGATGAGAGTTATCGTGTGGATGAATATGCTTTGTGATAAAAAGGAAAAGCAACGAAATAATTTAGGATGAAAATAATAATTCAAAGAGTAAGTGAGGCATCTGTGGTTGTAGATAAAAAAAAAGTTAGTGCAATTAATAAAGGTTTTTTAATTTTACTTGGAATTGGAAATAGCGATACACAAGAAGATATAAATTGGCTAAGTAATAAAATAGTAAAATTACGAATTTTTGAAGACGAAAATAAGACCATGAATTTAGCATTAAAAGATATAGATGGAGATGTATTGGTCGTTAGTCAATTTACTTTAATGGCGAGTACAAAAAAAGGAAATAGGCCAAGTTATATGAAAGCTGCAAAGTCAAAAATTTCCATACCATTGTATAAGCAATTTGTAGAAAAATTAGAGCAACAATTAAATAAAAAAATAAAAACAGGAGTGTTTGGGGCAGATATGAAAGTAGCATTAGTTAATGATGGGCCAGTAACGATTAGTATAGATTCTAAAAATAGAGAATAGTAATACCATTTAAACTCGAATTATTCACAAATTTAGCGCATTTTAAAATTGAATTGGTATAATTCGGATTAATATTGAGTTTAACAATTACAGTCAGTATCGCAATCATTTTTCTTTTTAGATTTAAAAATAAATTTTCGAAACAAAAATAAAATAGCAAATCCTAGAACAACATAAGTAAGAATAGTTTGTGTGGTTTGAGACATAATTTAATTTTTAGTTACTAACACCTAGCATTCATTATTCAACATTTAATCCAGAAACTTTGAGACAACGTAGATTATTTTAATCGATAAAGATACATATTAATTACATTATGCAAGCCCAAATACAAAGATTCCGAAATTAAGGCATGGCCAATAGAAACTTCGAGTAAGTTAGGGATATTGTCTGCAAAAAAAGCAATATTATCTAAATTTAAATCGTGACCAGCATTAATTCCTAATCCTAAATTGTGCGCAAATAAAGCAGACTCAATATAAGGATTTATAGCCTTTTTATAGCCTTTTTTATATTGAGAAGCAAAATCTTCAGTATATAACTCAATCCTATCAGCACCAATTTTAGCAGTAGCTTCGATGCGAGCTAAATCGGTATTCATAAAAATAGAAGTGCGAATATTATTTCGTTTAAATTCGGTAACAACATCTGTTAAAAAGTCCAAATGAGTAATGGTATCCCAACCAGCATTTGAGGTTAGTGTATCAATAGTATCAGGAACCAAAGTAACTTGAGTAGGTTTGTTGGCTAAAACTAAATCTACAAATTTTGGAATGGGATTTCCTTCAATATTATATTCTGTAGAAACAATCGGTTTTAAATCGTAAACATCTTGGTATTTAATATGTCGTTCATCAGGTCTTGGATGTACAGTTATACCTTGAGCACCAAACTCTTGTATGTCGATAGCAGTTTGTACCAAATTAGGAGTGTCGCTACCACGAGAATTACGTAAAGTGGCAATTTTATTAATATTAACGCTAAGTTTAGTCATGGAGTAGAAATACTTCGTATTTTAATTAAATAGATTCAAAATTATATTTATTGGCAAAATTAGTGCATTGTAATTAAAATTCGCTTATTTTGCGTACATATTAACAGAACAAATGCAAATAAAAGACTATATAACATCCGATGTACAAGCATTAAAATTAACAAGTACTATTGGTAAAGCTAAAGCAATGTTTAAAGAATTGGTTTTTACACATCTTCCAATAGTAGAAGCAAATAACTTATATGGATTAATTGCAGAAAGTGATTTGTTAAGTTTTGACGACGATACCGTAAAGTTAGAAAATGTACAGTACATGTTACACGCTTTTTTTGTGTTTGAAGAAGATAATTGGATAGAAATATTAAAACAATATGCAACAAACGAAGCAAATATTTTACCAGTATTAAATGCAGAAAAAAAGTATGTTGGTTATTTAGAATTGGTAGATATATTACATTTTTTTAATAAAACACCATTTTTGCAAGAGCAAGGCACAGTATTGATAGTTTCCAAAAATAAGAACGATTATTCCATAAGCGAAATAGCACAGATAATAGAAAGTAATGACGCGAAACTACTCGGCGTATTTATATCAAAAATACAAGGCAATGATGTAGAACTTACCATTAAAGTAATGAGTAATAATATAAACGATGTAATTCATACCTTTAGAAGGTATAATTATGGAATTGTTTTAGGAATTAAAGAAGATGCGTACTTAAATGACTTAAAAGCAAGGTCAGCATATCTACAAAAATATTTGAATATCTAAAATATTATTTTGAGGACATATAAAATATGAAAATAGCAATTTACGGACAATATTATAAAGAAGAAACATTCAAATATATAAAGAGTTTATTTCATATATTAGAAGAGAATAATATAGAAATAAATGTAGAGAAAGAATTTTATAACTCCATAATAAAACAAAATACATTAGAAAAAAAGTACAAAACCTATACAACCTATAAAGATTTAGATAAAACATTTGATATGTTTTTTACAGTAGGAGGAGATGGTACTTTTTTAAGAGCAATAACGTATGTGAGAGATTCTAATATTCCAGTATTAGGAATAAATATAGGACGTTTAGGATTTTTAGCAAATGTAGCAAAAGAAAACATGCGAGAAGCAATAGAATCTATTGTTAAAAAAGAATATACTATTAAAGAAAGAACGTTATTACAAGTTTCGACAAACCCAAAAATAAATAATTTTAAGGATTTGAACATAGCGTTAAATGAAGTTACCGTAGTGCGAAAAGATACAACAGCAATGATAACAGTAGAAACCCATTTAGATGAAGACTTTTTAACATCATATTGGGCAGATGGACTAATTGTATCTACACCAACAGGATCGACAGGATACTCATTAAGTTGTGGAGGTCCAGTAATAACACCATCGGCAAAAAATGTAGTATTAACACCAATAGCACCACATAATTTAAACGCAAGACCATTGGTAATACCAGACCAAACAAAAATAAAACTAAAAGTAATAGGTAGAGAAAAACATGCGTTATTATCTCTAGATTCACGAATAACAACAATTCCAAATAATACAGATGTTTTTATCGAAAAAGCACCATTTACAATAAAAATTATCCAATTGCACAATCAAAGTTTTGTAAAAACATTACGAGAAAAATTGCTTTGGGGTGAAGACGTTCGAAATAAAGGAATTTAGAAAACCTGCTCACAAATCGAAAAGACAATATATTTTTTAAAGCACGTTTAATATAGAGTTTATTAACGTGAATATTAATTCTCTATGTGTTTTGTTTTAAAAGTAAAAAATAAATATAGAATTAGTATATTTGCAACCAATTTTTTTAAAAAAATGAATAATCGAATTTTCACCATTCTGTTTTTGGTAATTTCTACATGCTCGTATTCTCAGATAAATGAATTAGGAGTACATGTAGGAGGAAGTAATTATATAGGAGATGTAGGGAGAGAAACATATCTATATCCAAATGACTTCTCTTACGGATTAATATACAAATGGAATTTTAATCCAAGAGTAACTTTTAGAGTATCTGCATCTTATATTAAAATTAAAGATAACGATGCCGATTCGTCAAACGAAATTCGAAAAATAAGAGGATATAGTTTTAAAAATTCAGTAAAAGAAGCAGCAATAGGAATAGAATTTAATTATTACGATTATTCTTTAGTAAAAGAAGGATGGAATTCTACACCATACATCATTTTAGAAATGGCATTATTTAATTATAATGTAGCAAAAGAACAAACAGCAGCAAGAAAATTTGCAACCGAACAAAAAACAGGATTTACCGTTCCGTTTGGAATAGGATATAAAACAAAATTAGCAGGAAATATAGGTATAGGATTTGAAACAAAAATTAGATATACATTTAAAGATAATTTAGATTATAATAATACAAACATACCGGCATTAAACTTTGGAAATGCAGACAGTAACGATTGGTACATTACAACAGGAATAAATATTGTATTTGGCTTTGGAAGAAAAGGCTGCTATAGCGGAGAATTATAAACCATGCAATTAAAAGAACAAATAGATAATTTGAGATTACCAAAGCATGTAGCCGTTATTATGGATGGTAATGGACGATGGGCAAAAGAGAAAGGGAAATTGCGAGTATTTGGGCATAAAAATGGTGTAAAAGCAGTAAGACAAACCGTAGAATCTGCAGCAGAAATAGGGATAAAAGTACTTACATTATATGCATTCTCTACCGAAAACTGGAATCGACCAAAATTAGAAGTGGAAATGTTAATGAACCTATTAGTAAGTTCCTTAAAAAAAGAATTAAAATTGCTATTAAAAAATAATATCTCATTAAGAGCAATAGGAGATATCACAACACTACCAAGTAGAACACAAAAAATGCTTAACGAAGTAATCGAAAAAACAAAAGGCAATACCCATCTTATTTTAAATTTAGCATTGAGTTATAGTTCCAAAGAAGAAATTGTTAATGCATTCAAAAATATTTCTAAAAAAATTGTTAATAATGAACTGTCGGTCGAAGAAATTGATAAAAATATTATAAATAACCATTTATATACTCGTAATTTGCCAAATGTCGATTTGGTAATAAGAACAAGTGGAGAAAAACGAATAAGTAATTTTCTATTATGGCAAATAGCTTATGCAGAACTCTATTTTACGTCTGTATTTTGGCCAGATTTTGGAAAAGAAGAATTTTATAAAGCTATAATCGATTATCAACAAAGAGAAAGAAGATTTGGTAAAACCAGTGAACAATTAAAATAGAAATGAATAGAATTAAAAGTAGTATATTAGTAGTAGCATTAGTTGTTTTTTTTGGATATGTAGTGCAAGCTCAAGAAGTAGAAGATATAAAACCACAAGACTCCATTATTAATTTAACGAAAGCAAAAAAATATATATTAGGAGGAGTAACTGTAAAAGGAAATCAAAAGTTTGGAGAAGAGTCTATAAAATCCTTTTCAGGATTGGTAGAAGGCGCAGAGATTAAAATACCAGGAGATAAATTATCAAGTGCAATTAAAAAATTATGGGAGTCAAATCTGTTTAGTAATGTAGACGTTTATGCAGTAAAAATAGACAAAGATGCTATTTATTTAGAATTTGAAGTACAAGAATTAACCAAAATAGGAACCGTTACTTTTAGAGGATTAAAAAAATCTAAAATTGCAGATTTGCAAAAAGAAACAGCGCTTAAAAAAGGAGCGATGCTTACCGAAAATTTAATAACAACAACAAAAAATTATATCAAAAAAAAATACACCGAGAAAGGATATTTAAAAACAAAAGTAAACATACAAACAAAATTAGATACAGCTACAAATAACACATCTTCAGTTATAGTTAATGTAGATCGAGGAACAAGAGTAAAAATTAAAAATATCCGATTTGAAGGAAATCAAGCATTAAAAGATAGTAAATTAAGAAAGTATTTAAAGAAAACAAAAGAAAAAAGGTTTTGGAGATTTTGGAAACGATCCAAATACGTACAAGATAATTACGAAGGAGATTTAGATAAATTAATTACAAAATATCAAGAAAAAGGATATAGAGATGCACAAATAATTAGCGACTCAATATCTTGGAATAATGACAAAACAATTAATTTAGATATTAAGTTGACAGAAGGTAAAAAATACCAATTTGGACAAATAAAATTTTTAGGAAATACCGTTTTTTCGGATGAACAATTAAGTAGATTTTTAGGAATTAATGAAGGAGATACCTATAACGGAAAATTGTTAAGCGAAAGAGTAAATGGAGATGGAACACCAGACTCGCAAGATATAGCTAATACTTATTTTAATAGAGGTTATATGTTTTCTAATGTAACACCAGTAGAAACAGCAGTTAAAGATAATGTAATAGATATAGAAATCCGAATTCATGAAGACGAACAAGCAATAGTTAAAAATGTAACAGTTGTAGGAAACGACAAAACAAACGATCATGTAATCTATAGAGAATTAAGAACAAAACCAGGAGACCTGTTTAGCAAAGAAGCAATCATACGATCTATTAGAGAAATAAGTCAATTAGGATTTTTTGATCCAGAAGCAGTTATGCCAGATGTAAAACAGAATTATGCAGAAAAAACAGTAGACATAGAGTATAGTGTAGCCGAAAAAGGGTCTAGTCAAATAGAATTACAAGGAGGATATGGAGGAGGAGCCTTTATAGGAACATTAGGACTGTCCTTTTCTAATTTTTCGGTAAGAAATTTATTTAATAAAAAAGCATATAAACCAATACCAATGGGAGATGGACAGCGTATGTCATTGCGATTACAAGCAAGTAAATACTCAAGTACTTATAGCCTGTCTTTTACAGAACCTTGGTTAGGAGGGAAAAAACCAAAAGCATTATCTTTTTCAATATATAATTCAAAGCAATACAGATATAACTTTACAACAAGAGATGTAGATAAAAGTCAAAAATTAGACATATTAGGAGCTTCGATAGGAGTTAATCAAAGATTAAATTGGCCAGACGATTATTTTACCCTATCTACATCTATAAATTACCAAAGTTATACGCTTAAAAATTATCGATTCCCAACCTTGAATTTCGATAATGGGAAATCAAATAATTTATCCGTAGCAGTAAATTTTAGTCGAAGTTCGCAAGGGCCAAGTCCAATATATCCACTAAAAGGATCCCAATTTAATATAGGACTAAAATTAACACCACCATTTTCATTATTCGAAGACAAAGATTACGAAAATATATCGAACGAAGAAAAATACAAATGGTTGGAATTTTGGAAAGTAAGTTTTTCAGGAAAATGGTATAACGAAATAACCAAAAAAGTAGTATTAGTAACGAGTGCAGAAATAGGATTGTTAGGCGATTATGGAAAAAAAGAAGTGTCGCCATTCGAGCGATTTTATGTAGGAGGAGATGGTCTACAAGGACAACAATTTGATGGACGACAAAGTATAGGGCTTAGAGGTTATCCAAATTCCAGTTTATCACCAGGAGGAGGAGGAACCGTTTATGATAAATTTACCTTAGAAATGCGTTATCCAATTACATTAAAACCAAATGCATCGATTTATGTACTCGGATTTTTAGAAGGAGGAAATTCTTACGAAGGATTGGTAAAATTCGATCCCTTTAATTTAAAAAGATCCGCAGGATTAGGATTGCGTTTATTTATGCCGTCATTTGGATTGTTAGGTATCGACTTTGGATACGGGTTTGATGATGTTCCAACAGCACCAGGCACAAAAGCAGGTTGGCAAACACACTTTACAATCGGACAACAATTTTAGTTGGCATATACACAATATATTATGTATATTTGTAGTTAAGTATAAAAGTTTGGCACGATTATTTCTAACTAACCTAATGAAGATATGATAAAGAAAATTTCAATAATAATATTTATTTTGTTAACGCAAGTTACTAATGCACAAAAAGCACAGAAAGTAGGATATATTGATAGAGATTACATATTAGAAAATGTACCAGAGTATACGACGGCACAATCTAAATTAGATGGGAGAATTAAAAACTGGAACGCAAGATTAGATAAACTAAAAAAT
This sequence comes from Flavobacteriaceae bacterium, assembly GCA_026988355.1. GTDB lineage: Bacteria > Bacteroidota > Bacteroidia > Flavobacteriales > Flavobacteriaceae > S010-17. The sequence continues at coordinate 51,316 of JALSLK010000071.1, read as the reverse complement.
GAAATAAATGCATTAAAATTAACATTGAGTAACGAAAAAGCATTGCTAACAGCCGATTTAATTGCAGAACGAGAAGAAGATATTCATATAAAACAAACCGAATTAAAAAGATTACAAGAAGCATATTATGGAACTTCGGGAGATTTATTTATGTTGAGAAAACAATTGGTAAAACCAATACAAGATCAAATATTTAATGCAATACAAGAAATATCAGTAAAGAAAAAATACGATATCATATTCGATAAGTCTAGTGAAGATATGGTAATGTTATATAATAATCCAAAATACGATATTAGTGAGTTGGTATTACAAAAAATTGTAAAAGGAAGAAAAAAGAAGGAAAACGCAGTAAAGAAAAGTGATAAAGAAGAGGCGAGAGCAAAGAAGAAGGAAGCAATAAAGGAGAAAGCCAAAACACGTCTAACAAAACAAGAACAATTAAGAGAAAGAGTACGTGTTCAAAATGAAGCAAAAAAAGCGAAACGAGAAGCATTAAAAAAAGCAAAACAAGAAGCACGTGAAAAAAGAAAAGCAGCATTAAAAGCGCAAAGAGAAGCGAAAAAAAATAAAGGAAAAATAGCGGTAAAAAATAAAGAAAACGGAAAAGAAATAATTGATGCAAAGGCAGAAAGAACAAAAGCAAGAAAAGCCAAGCAAGAAGAGTTGAAAAAAGCAAGAGAAGAAAAAATAGCGAAGAGAGAAGCGGTAAAAAAAGCGAAACAAAAAGAACGAGAACAAAGAAAAAAAGCTTTAAAAGAACAGCGAGAAGCCAGATTACAAAAGAATAAAAAAGCAACTATTATTAAAGAAAATGAAGAAGAAAAGGAAAAAGAAAAAATACCAGAAGTAGAGAAGAAAAAACAAGAAAATAAAGAGAAAGTAGACGAAGTACTGTCAGAAGTAAAGAAAGAGGTAAAAGAAGAAATGCCAAAAGAGAAGGTAAAAACGAAGCAAGAAATAAGAGCAGAGAAAATGAGAGTGCTTAATGAAAGAAGGAGTGCAAAGAAGACAAAACGAGATTCGTTGCATAAATTGGCATTGAAAAAACGAGCAAAAAAGATGGCAGAAATAGAAGCAAGAAAAAAGAAATTAGAGAAAAAAGAATAAAACAATAATTAATTAATTAAATAAATAAAGATGAACAACATTAAAAAATTTTTGGTAGCGATAATATTAGTAACGGTTGGATATACAACACAAGCACAAGTTGCACATATTAATAGCGAAGAATTAGTAGCGGCAATGCCAGAAACTAAAGCGATGGGAGAAGAATTGAAAAAGACAGGGCAAAGTTTTGATACCGAATATAAAGCACAAGCAAGTGCATTACAAGCAAAATTGCAAAAGTATCAAACAGAAGCTGCAACAAAAACAAATGAAGAAAACGAAAAACGTCAACAAGAAGTTGGAGAAATTCAACAAAAATTGCAATTGTACTTATCTTCAGCAAGAGAAGAATTACAAAAAAAAGAATTCAATTTATTAAAACCAATTATCGATAAAGCACAAAATGCAATAAAAGCAGTAGCAAAAGAAAAAGGAATAAAATATGTATTGGACTCAGCTCCAGGAAAAGGACTTATTGTTTTTGAAGGAGAAGATTTGTTGCCAGCAGTAAAAGCAAAATTAGGATTATAATAAACGTATTAAAAATAGATAAAAGACTGTCTTGTAAAGGCAGTTTTTTTTTGAATGTATCTTATACCAACTCAACATCAAAATACGCTATAAATTATTTATCTTTTCACGGTTTTACTGCACTTTAAATTTAAACCATAGCTATGCTATGCTTGAAATTTCAAGATTGTAAAACATAAAAATATTTTAAATCTATTTAGCGCATTTCAAAATTGAATTGGTATTAGTATTACACAAAATTGGTATAATCAAAATCAAAAGGCTTTCGAGTATTCGAAAGCCTTTTTTAGTTTTAGAAATTTATACCAATTTGATTTTTTTGGCTTATTTTGATGTCAACTTGGTATTAGCAAAAAATTATATTTTAAACGTAATGACAGGTTTTAAAGCATGGTTGGTCAATTCTTCGCTAATACTCGCTTTGAATAATTGCGACAAACCACTTCTTCCATGTGTGTTTACAGCAATTAAATCCGTATTAATATCGTTGGCATAATTTAAAATTCCTTTTTCGACAGAAATATCATTATAAATATAAGTTTCAAAATCTGGAATATCAAAATCGGCAACAAAACTGTTAATCGTATTGCTTATTTTTTTAGTGCTATTAAAGTTACTAGCAGTATTTACATAAAGTAAATGTAATTTAGCATTAAAAATAGAAGCAAAATCGATAATGTTCTGAAATTTAAGTTTACTGTTATTTGCAAAATCAGAAGCAAAGACCATATTTTTAATAGTTAAATCGGCACTTCCAGTTTTAACAACTAAAACAGGTACTTCGGAGTGTCTAACTACTTTTTCGGTATTCGAACCAACTAAAATTTCTTTTAATCCAGTAGCGCCACTAGACCCCATTACGATTAAATCTATATTTTGTTTTTTACTTTCATTAATAACGCCATCAAAAGTTTTATGAAAATGAACAGACTCAATTACATGAATGCCATTAAAAAAATCTTGCGCTTTTAATTCGTCAAAACGCTCGTGCACTTTTTTCATGAAAAGTAAAGAGGCAGGAGTACTATTATCGCCACCAGACATAGCATCAACAATACCTTCAGGAAGTTCTAACATGTGCAATAAATAAATTTCAGCATCCGTTTGCTTCGCAATATTTGCAGCAACTTTTGCAGCACATTTTGCTTGCTCAGAAAAATCAATAGGAACTAATATGCGTTTCATATTTTTGGTTTATTTAGTTATTTAACATTAAAAATCAATGAAAATTACATCATTGAAGATAGTGTAAAGGTACAAAAATTAAATAATTATTTGACGTGATATTTGTTAATATCAAAGGTTTTTATATATTTGCACCAGAAATAGCGACGAGTAGAAATTGAAGAGGACACAAAGTCCTCTTTTTTTATAGCAAAATGGAACAGCAAATAGTATTAGATTTATTAGACGAAGCATTATCAGAGAACGATTCTATTTTTCTTATTGATATAAAATTTTCAGAAAAAAACAAGATAAATGTTATAATTGATGGAGATGAAGGAGTTAATTTAAAAGAATGTATTCGTATAAGTAGACATATAGAACACAATTTAGATAGAGAAGAAGAAGATTTTTCTTTAGAAGTAAGTTCTCCAGATATAACAGCACCACTTAAGAATAGTAGACAATATAATAAAAATATTGGAAAAATTTTAAAAGTAAAAACGGAGACAGAAAATTATGAAGGAACATTGGTAGCAATAAAAGAACAAAGTATCCTTTTAGAATGGAAAGCAAGAGAACCAAAACCAATAGGAAAAGGAAAAATAACAGTCCAAAAAAATAAAACCATAGCATTAGACATAATAAAGGAAGCTAAAGTAAAAATAGTGTTTTAAAAAGAATCCATAAAAGTTTAAGAACTAACACAAGTAAATATTTAATTATGAAAGCAAATAATAAAATAAATTAAGTAAAATGGAAAATATAGCATTAATTGATTCATTTTCGGAATTTAAAGATGATAAAAGAATAGATAGAGCAACATTAATGTCTATCTTAGAAGAAGTATTTAGGGCAGCATTAAAAAGAAAATATGGTTCAGACGGGAACTTTGATATAATAATTAATCCAGATAAAGGAGATTTAGAAATTTGGAGAAACAGAATTGTAGTAGAAAATGGAGAAGTAGAAGATTCAAATGCAGAAGTATCGTTAAATGATGCACAAAAAATAGAGCCAGATTTTGAAGTAGGAGAAGATTTGTCAGAAGAAGTAAAATTAGTAGATTTAGGAAGACGAGCAATATTAGCACTACGTCAAAACTTAATTTCAAAAATTCACGAACACGACAACACAAATATATTTAAACAATTTAAAGAATTAGAAGGAGAATTATATACCGCAGAAGTACATCATGTACGCCATAATGCAGTAATATTATTAGACGATGAAGGAAACGAATTAGTATTGCCAAAGAGTGAGCAAATACGTTCCGACTATTTTAGAAAAGGAGATAATGTAAAAGGAATTATTAAATTAGTAGAATTAAGAGGTAATAAACCAGCAATAATATTGTCTAGAACATCACCAGAGTTTTTAACAAAATTATTTGAACAAGAAATACCAGAAGTATTCGATGGATTAATAACCATAGAAAGAGTAGCGAGAATCCCTGGAGAAAAAGCAAAAATTGCAGTAGATTCGTACGACGATAGAATAGATCCAGTTGGAGCATGTGTCGGAATGAAAGGATCTCGAATACACGGAATCGTAAGAGAACTAGGAAATGAAAATATAGATGTGATTAATTATACAAAAAATGAAAAATTATTTGTGTCAAGAGCATTGAGCCCAGCAAAAGTAATCACAGTAGAGTTTAAAGAACCAGAAGAAGGAAAAAAACCAAGAGCAGATGTGTTCTTAAAACCAGAAGAAGTATCCAAAGCAATAGGACGAGGAGGAGTAAATATACGATTGGCAAGTATGCTAACAGGATACGAGTTAGATGTACAAAGAGAAGGAATGGACGATGAAGATGTAGAATTAACAGAATTCTCAGACGAAATAGAAGAATGGGTAATTTCAGAATTAAAAGGAGCAGGATTTGATACCGCAAAAAGTGTGTTAGAACAAGATGTAGCCTTTTTAGTGAAACGTACCGATTTAGAAGAAGAAACGATTGTAGAGTTACAACGTATATTAAAAGAAGAATTTGAAAATTAATTTGAATTTTTAGAGATTAAAATCTAAAAAAAAATGGTATTTTTAGAGATAACCAAATATTGGAGATTTGTAAGATTATATGATAATCATCAAACACAGAATAAAAGAATAAATAAATAAGTATATGGCTAAGCAACAAAGGCTAAATAAAGTTTTACGCGAATTCAATATCTCATTAGATAGAGCAGTTGAATTTCTTGCAACTAAAGATATAAGTATCGAAGCAAGACCTACAACAAAAATATCAATAGATATATACGAAACTCTTGCAGAAGAATTTCAATCTGATAAATCTAGAAAAGTAAATTCTAGAGAAATTGGAGAGGAAAAAAGAAAAGAGAAAGAGGCAATTCGAGAAGCACTAGAAAAAGAGCAAGAACTTAAAAGGCAAGCAGAAGAAGTAAAAAAGAAAGCGCTTTTTAAAACGGAATCTGAAAAAGTTGCAGGATTAAAACAAGTAGGATCAATAGACCTATCTCCAAAACCAAAAGTCAAAGAAGAACCAAAACCAAAGATTGTTGTAGAGAAACAAAAAGAAGTAGTCGAGAAAAAAATTGAAACAATAAAAGCGCAACCTCAAAAACTTTCAGGAATAAAACAAGTAGGAAAAGTAGATATCGACAAAAAACAAGTAGTAAAACCAAAAGAAGAAGTAAAAACGGAAGCTAAAAAAGAAGTAAAAGAAACAATAAAACCAGTAAAAGAGGTAAAAAAAGAAGAGAAATCTGAAAATAAAATTACAGAGCCAGAAAAAATAACCACACAATATCAAAAATTAAAAGGTTTTAAAACGGTCGGAAAAAAGATCGATTTGTCGCAGTTTAACAAACCAAAAAAGAAAACGAGCGATAATAGTAGTAGAACAAATGATAAATCAGGAGCAAGACCAAAACGAAAACGAATCCACAAAAAAGAAGGAACACCGTTTAGTAAATTTGGAAATAATAGATCAAGATTTAAAAAAGGAGGAGGACGTAAACCAGTCGTAAAAGTAGAGCCAACCGAAGAAGAAGTTAAAAATCAAGTAAGAGAAACATTAGAGCGTCTACAAGGAAAAGGAAAAAAAGGAAAAGGAGCAAAATATCGTAGAGATAAAAGAGATTTACATCGCCAACAAACAGAAAAAGATTTAGAAAAACAAGCATCAGAAAGTAAAGTTCTAAAAGTAACCGAATTCGTTACCGTAAACGAAATTGCAACCATGATGGATGTTTCAGTAACGCAAATTATCTCCGCATGTATGTCATTAGGGATGATGGTAACAATGAACCAACGATTAGATGCGGAAACACTTACCATAGTAGCTTCAGAATTTGATTATAATGTAGAGTTCGTTAGTGCAGAAGTAGAAGAAGCAATAGAAGAAGTAGTAGATAAAGAAGAAGATTTAAAATCTAGAGCACCTATAGTTACCGTAATGGGACACGTAGATCATGGAAAAACATCTTTACTAGATTATATACGAAAAGAGAATGTAATAGCAGGAGAATCAGGAGGAATTACACAACATATTGGCGCATATTCGGTAGAATTACAAGATGGAAATAAAATAACATTTTTAGATACACCAGGTCACGAAGCATTTACAGCAATGCGAGCACGTGGAGCACAAATAACAGATGTCGTAGTAATTGTAATAGCCGCAGACGATGCCATAATGCCACAAACCAAAGAAGCAATTAGTCATGCACAAGCAGCAGGAGTACCAATTGTATTTGCAATTAATAAAATAGATAAACCAGGAGCAAATCCAGATAAAGTAAAAGAAGAACTTTCTCAAATGAACTTATTGGTAGAAGATTGGGGAGGAAGTGTACAATCGCACGATATTTCAGCAAAACTAGGTACAGGAGTAGGTGAATTATTAGAAAAGATTTTATTAGAAACAGAGATGCTAGATTTAAAAGCAAATCCAGATAAAAATGCAGTAGGTACCGTTGTAGAAGCACAGTTAGATAAAGGAAAAGGATATGTAACTACCGTTTTAGTACAAGCAGGAACACTAAAAGTAGGAGATTATCTATTAGCAGGAAGATATAGTGGAAAAGTAAAAGCAATGCATGACGAAAGAGGGAAAACTATAAAATTAGCAGGACCATCAACACCAGTTTCAATTTTAGGATTGGATGGAGCACCACAAGCAGGAGATAAATTTAATGTATTTGAAGATGAACGAGAAGCAAAAAATATCGCAAATAAAAGAGATCAATTACAAAGAGAACAAAGTGTTAGAACACAGAAACATATCACATTAGATGAGATAGGGCGAAGAATAGCACTAGGAGGATTTAAAGAACTTAATATTATCCTTAAAGGAGATGTGGATGGATCAGTAGAAGCATTAACAGATTCCTTACAAAAACTATCTACCGAAGAAATTCAAGTTAAAATTATTCACAAAGGAGTTGGAGCAATTACAGAATCCGATGTGTTATTAGCTTCGGCTTCCGATGCAATTATTATAGGATTTAATGTAAGACCACAAGGAAAAGCATCAGCATTAGCACAAGAACAAGAAATAGATATACGATCGTATTCTATAATCTATAAAGTAATAGATGAAGTAAAAGATGCAATGGAAGGTATGTTGTCTCCAGATATTGTAGAAGAAATTTTAGGAACAGCCGAAATTAGAATGACCTATAAAATCTCTAAAGTAGGAACAATTGCAGGTTGTATGGTCTTGACAGGAAAAGTAACGAATAAAGCAAAAATTAGATTAATACGTGAAGATATTGTTGTATATACAGGAGAATTAGCCTCATTAAGAAGAGAGAAAGACGATGCAAAAGAAGTAGCTAAAGGTTACGAATGTGGAATGCAAATTAAAAATTATAACGATATTAAAGAATTAGATATTATTGAAGCATTTCACGAAATAGAAGTGAAGAAGAAATTAAAATAAGAATTAAATTACTGTTTTAAAGCTACATAGATAAAATGTGTTTACCATAAATGTATTATTTATTATGGATGGTATTTGATTGATTATTATTTATTTTATGGAAGTCCTAGCAAATCTAAAAAAACATTTTAATACCTTATCTGCATCTTTTTTATTAGTAGAAGAAATAGAGCAGATTGCACAAATACAAGAGTTCAAAAAAGAAACAATTATCTTAAAAGAAGATAGTTATGTTAAAGTTATTCCGCTAGTAATATCAGGATTAGTCAAAGTATATAAAGAAGAAGAGAATGGTAATGAAGTATTGTTATACTATATTAAACCAGGAGAAAGTTGTATCATGTCTATTATGGCAGCAGAAAAAATGTAGCAATAAATGTAAGAGGAGTCGTAGAAGAAGATGCAAAAATTATATTAATACCAACAGACAAATTAAATCAAATACGTAAAAAACATCCAAAATGGAATGCTTTTGTTTACGAACTATTTAATGATAAATTTGAAGAAGTAATCGAAATGATAAAAATATTAACTTTTTCAAATAAAGAAAAACGCCTAGAAGATTATTTAAAGAGAAAAGCAAAACTCAATAATTCAGATACTATATTAAAATCGCATCAACAAATCGCAAACGAATTAGGATCCTCTAGAGAAGTGATATCCAGATTATTAAAAAAAATAGAAAAAAAAGGAAAGATAAAGTTGTCACAACGACAAATAAAAATTTTATAAACAGAAAATAGTTATTTAAGTTGTAACAAAAATCACAAGAAGTTACTGCATGAATAAGCTAATTTTACATTATAAATCAAATAAAACCTTTTATCATGAAAAAAAACGTAGGAAGTATCGACAAAATAGTAAGAATAATTATAGCAGTTGTAGCAGGTTATTTTGCAAAAACACATGGATTTGAAGCCTCATGGGTTAATTATTTACTTTACGCAGTAGCAGCAATTATGTTATTAACAGCAATTGTAGGAACATGTCCAATCTATTCTGCTTTAGGTATGAAATCAAATAAAAATTAAAAACAATAATAAAAAACATCCAATCGTATTTGGATGTTTTTCGTTATAACTATGTGATAATAGTTACAGGAAAGAGATTTTTTTTTTTGTAACTTGAACGCTGAAAAAAAATATTAACTAAATATATTAAAAATGTCAAAACATCATCAAGTACTTATTATTGGTGGAGGAACCGCAGGAATAATGGTAGCCTCACAAATGTTAAAGAAAAATCCAAAAATTGATATAGGTCTTTTCGAACCAGCTAAAAAGCATTATTACCAACCAGCATGGACACTAGTAGGAGCCAATACATTTGATTATGAAAAGACAGGGAGAAGTATGGATTCGGTAATGCCAAAAGGAGTTAATTGGATTAAAGAATTTGTTGCAAATTTAGATCCAGATAATAATAAAGTAACAACGAAAGATGACAATGAATTTACTTACGATTATTTAGTGGTAGCACCAGGATTAAGAATGGCTCCAGAGTTGGTTAAAGGACTAACCGAAGCGATGGATAAAGGAGTGGTTTGTAGTAATTATACAGATCCAAAACACACATGGAATGTGCTTAAAAATTTTAAAGGAGGAACTGCATTATTTACACAGCCAACGACACCAATTAAGTGCGGAGGAGCACCTCAAAAAATAATGTATTTGGCAGAAGATCATTTTGTAAAATCAGGAGTAAGAGATAAAACAAAAGTTGTTTTTGCAACAGCAGGATCTGTTATTTTTGGAGTAAAACCAATAGCAAAAACTTTAATGGAAGTAGTCGATAGAAAAGATATTAATTTACGGTTTCATCATAAATTAGTAGAAGTGGATGGAGAGAAGCAAATAGCATGGTATGAAATAGGTAAAGATGTAAAAGCAGGAGGATGTGTTATAATGTCTGGAGATAATGAAGGTAAAACAGTAGATGAATCCATACAATACAATTACAAAAAAGTAGATACAATAAAAGAAGGAAATCGTTTTGGAATAAAATTCGATATGATGCATTTAGCACCACCACAAGCAGCACCAAAATTTATTGCAGAATCTCCGTTAGCAAACGAAGGAGGTTGGGTAAGTGTTAGTGATAAAACATTGCAACATACAAAATATAATAATGTGTTTGGGTTAGGAGATGCAGCACAATTACCAACAGCAAAGACAGGAGCAGCAATACGTAAACAAGTACCAGTTGTGGTTGGAAATATCTTGCAATTAATAACAAATCAAACATTAACAGGAAAAGAATATAATGGATATTCATCATGCCCATTAGTTACAGGTTATGGTAAAATGGTATTAGCAGAATTTACCTATGGAAGTGTTTTTGCACCAGATCCAAAATTAAAACAATTCCCATTAATGATTAGCGATTCGTCTAAAGAACATTGGCGTTTATGGATACTTAAAAAATATTTATTACCTTATTTATATTGGAATAAAATGATGAAAGGTATCGAAGTTTAAAACAAAAAATACTTTTGTATAAATCAAAACCATTCGCAACGAAGCGAATGGTTTTTTCGTTTTAATTCTAGATAAATAGCTGTTAGTTGGCTAAAACATTATCCTGTAAAAAAATTAAAACTTAAAAGAGACTCCCAATAAAAAATTAGTAGTAGCTTGAGGATAAAAACCAGAACCAAAAATGGTAGTTGTTTGATTAGGAACAGACCAAGTATCGTCGTACGAATAAAAATAACCGTTAGAGACGTATTCTTTATTAAAAATATTATTAACTAAAATTTTTAAAACCATTTCCTTAATTATTTTTTTAGGAAAGATACGGTATTGTAATTGTAGATTTGATAAAGAATAGGCATTCAATTCAGAATTGGTATGCTCAATATTACTCATGAATTGATTGCCGACATATTTCGTTTGAAAATTAATTTCAAAATTAGTAAAAGCCTTAAATTGAATTAAATTACTAGCAACAAAATTAGGCGAAAAAGATAAATCTGTATTACCAAAATCTTGTAAACGCCCATCAATATTCTCGAACTTATCCATATTCTTATTCTTGCTAATAGCAATGTTAGGTTGCAAAAATAATTTAGAAGGAATTAAGGTAAAATTAGCATCAATTTCTAAACCTAAACGAAAACTTTTACCAATATTTTTAGCAATAGGAGATCCGACATCATTTAAAGCACCAGTAAGAACCAATTGATTTTTATAATACATGTAATAAATATTAGTGTTGATTATGGTGTTTTTTTTATGATAACGCCACCCAAGTTCCATATCATCTAATTGTTCGTGCTCTGGTTTTTTAGGTGCTTCATAATCCGATCTTTTAGGTTCTTTATTAGCTCTAGCATACGATAAGTATAAACTATTATTTTTATTAAAATCGTAATTAATACCAGCTTTAGGATTAAAAAAATTAAAATTATCTCTAATAATAGGAGATGGCCCTTCGTCAATTCCATTTACAGTATAATTTAAGTTTCGATATTGTAAATCTCCAAAAAGACTAAGTTTGTCATTTAAGCTATAATTTAGTTTTGCATACAGATTAAAATCTTTTTTAATACCCATATTATCATAATATCGTTGTTGATTATTTGTACTGCCAATTGCAGCCCAAATTACTTTGCCAAAATGACCACCTTCGTATTTGTTATAAGCACCACCAATAATTAAAGTATATTTTTTATTTTTATTTTGAATAGAAAATGTAGTGCCATAAAAATCATTTTTTAACCATTTTCTTCTAACTAAATCCGTTTGATTTATTTCGGTGCCATTAACAAAAAATGAAGTAAAACCATACGCAGAAAAATCTTCATTTTGTTTAAATTGTTCATAAAAACCACGACCATAAGTGTAATGAAAGGCAATATTACCAATCCAGTCATTAGTAATTTGATGATTTATATGTAACTGATAATGATCTTGTTTGTAATCATCAACTTGATTGTCGTAAAAACCAGTAACAGTTCCAAACTCATTTTTAATTTCACCAGCAGGATTGTATGTTCTATCCTTGTTTAGTGTTTCCAAATTAATACCATCCCAAGATTGATAAGTAACCTCACTTCCGCCAAAAGCAAGAGCCTTAATACTAGTTTTTTTATCAAAATAGTTGGCTTCTAAATACAAAGATTTTAAATCGGAAGATGCTCTATCAATATAACCATCCGATTGAATATTAGAAATTCTACCAACAAATGTAAAATGATTGTTAATGGTTCCAGTGCCAAATTTCAGATTATGTTTGTGCGTATTAAAGGAGCCATAAGAATTGGAAATTTCAGCAAAACTATTATTTTGGAATCCATCCGTAGCCAAACTTAAGCTGGCACCAAAAGCACCAGCGCCATTTGTAGATGTACCAACGCCTCTTTGCAATTGAATACTTTCTACAGAACTAGCGAAATCTGGTAAATCTACCCAAAAAACACCTTGGCTTTCACTATCATTAAGTGGAATTCCGTTAATGGTAACATTCACTCTAGTAGCATCGCTTCCTCTTACTCGAATACCTGTATAACCAACTCCAGCACCAGCATCACTAGTGGTAACTACATTTGGTAAAAAACGAAGTAATTGAGGAATATCTTGCCCTAAATTATTTTTTTCTAAAGTCTCTTTAGAAATATTAGATTGTGTAAATGGAGCTTTTTTAGATAATCTTACAGCAGTAACTAATACTTCATTTAATTTTACAGTATCCTTTTTTATTTCAGTTTGAGAAAAGGATAAAACGTACGTAAGAAAAAAGAAAATGGTAAATTGTAATTTCATTCTATTTATTTAATGTTAATAATAGTAAATAAAAAGAAATGACATATTGCCAACAAAGTCATCAATAAAATCCCTTAACAGCATTACCTGTTCAGGTTCGTAGAGTATAATCTCAGCTAAAAGTTAGCACCTCTTTTTATTAGAATGCAAATGTCAATATAATATTTTAATAAATAACTAAATATTTAATATTTATTTTGATAACAATTTGGTGTAAACCCAATTTTAACTAAAAAATTACCTAAACAGTAAACAAATTAGTAGTCGAAATTAGGTTATAAAAAATACCTAATTGTAGGTATTGTATGATAGAAACTATTTACTTTACTTTGTACACGATTTATTTGGTTACCCTTAATGAAAAAAAAATATTTAAAAATTATCCTAATATTATGTACCATAGTGGTACACGCTCAAGAATTTAGTATTGAGGGAAGAATTATTGATTTTGCAAAAGAAAATATAACATTTATAAATGTAACATTACAATCTAAAGATGCTTTATTTCTAAAAGGAGTTACAGCAAATAAAGAAGGACATTTTGTTTTTTCACAAATTAAAGATGGAGAATATATATTAAAAATTTCTTATTTAGGATATGAAGACTATATACAGAAAATTAGATTAGATAAAAATGTCGTATTAAATCCAATTCAATTAAAAGTATCGTCAGAAGTATTATCGGAAGTAGAACTTGCAATAAAAAAACCAATAATAGAACAAAAAAAAGACCGTTTAATTTTTAATATTAAAAATACAATTCTATCCAATAAAAATGCTTGGGAAATTTTAAAAAACACACCAAGTGTTTTTGTAACAGGAGATAATGTGTTTGTAAGAAACGCCACAGTAGATGTATATATTAATAATAAAAAAATACAACTTACCTCAAGAGAATTAAAAACCTTCTTAGAAAATATTGCAGGAAACACGATAAAATCAATAGAAATAATAGCAAACCCATCCGCAAAATACGATGCACAAGGTAATGCGATTATTAATATTGTAATAAAAGAAACAGCATTGGCATATAAAGGGAGTGTTTATAGCGATTATACACAAGGAAAATACTCCAAATATACTTTAGGAATGAGTCATTTTTATAAAAATAAAAAGATAGATATTTTTGGAAATTATAGTCTACGACCATACAAAAAAGTAGTTAGTTTAGACGAATCCATTCATTTTATGGATAATAATTTACGTAGTTCATACTTGTCAGATATAGAAATTATAACAGAATCAAACACACACAATTTACTTTTTAATATAGATTACGTACTTCATGATAAAAGTACATTGTCATTGAGTACATTAAATTTTATAAAGGTTAAAGAAGATACAAATAATAAGACTAATGGAATTATTAATAACGAAAATAACATAACGACAAATACTTTTTTAGCAAATAATTTTTCAGATAAAGACAATAAAAATTTATCTTATGCATTGGATTATGCCTTAAAATTAAAAAAAGAAGGAGAAAAAATAACAACAGGTATTAGTTTTAATTATTTTGATGAAGATAATAAGCAAGATGTAAATACAAGTTATTTCTTACCAAACAATATTCTTATAACTAATAATAGATTTCTTGTAGATACAAATCAAAAAGTAAAAATATATACTGCTCAGATTGATTATACATTGCCAATAGCAAAAAAAGTTAATTTTGAAACAGGAGCAAAAATTTCGATTATTAATTCAGAAAGTAAATTTCAACAATTTGATTTTATATCTGGAAATTACGTATTAAATGTACTAAAATCAGATACTTTTTTATACGATGAAGTAAATTATGCGGCATATATAAATTACAATAAAAGTTTCGAAAAATGGTCTTTTCAATTTGGATTAAGAACAGAATACACAGATGTAAAAGGAAACTCTATCACGCTTAATGAAATTAATAAGGACAATTATTTAAAAGTTTTTCCGACAGCATATTTGAATTATGAACTTTCAAAAAATAATAGTTTTGCAATTAGTTATGGAAAACGAATAAATAGACCGAAATATGCACAGTTAAATCCATTTCAATCTTTTTTTAGTGATTTTTCTGCAAATGTTGGTAATCCAAATTTAAAGCCAGCAATCTCTCATAATTTAGATTTTACCTATATATTTAAACAAAAATACCGATTTAATGTATTTTATAATCTTGAAAAAGACAAACCAGAAGAGTTAAGTTTTCAAGATAATCAAGCAAAACAGATACAATTTATTGTAACGAATATTGATAAAAAAATAAATACAGGTTTTAGCTTTTTTACAAACTATTCTATTACAAAACGGTGGACAGCATCTATAAATGCGATTATGTATTACAAACAAGTAGATTTTAAAACTTATTTAAATACATTAGTAAGTAATAATTTGTGGAGAAAAATACTTCGTATAAATACAAATGTAGCGTTACTCAAAGATAAAAGTTTAAATTTGTCAGGAAATTTTGGATATGCCTCTCCAAGTTTAATAGGATCCTACGTACAAGGAAATCGAAATTTTGTAGGATTAGATTTTCAAAAAAAAATGTTTAAAAATAAAGCAACATTAACTTTAAGCATATCCGACATATTTAATACCGATGACGTTGATTTAAGATCAAAATATTTAAACCAAGATAATGGCTATTTTCAGAAAGACGAAACTAGAACAATTAAATTAGGATTTATATATAATTTTGGAAATAAAAGATTAAAAGAAAATAAAAAAGAAAAGAAAATAAAAGAAAAAGAAAGATTAAATGCGAGTTAAATAATACCAATTAAATTGATTAGTTTCACTACGTTGTTGTTTTGTTTTTCTCTTTTCAAACGCAATGAAGCGTAGCGAAATGGAGTTTGAAAAGAGAAAGAATGACAACTTGTTTAAATTTAAAGTGCAGTAAAACCGTGAAAAGATAAATAATTTATAGCGTATTTTGATGTTGAATTGGTATAACAGACCATACAAATGCATCTAGAGATATTGTTAATTTGAAATGGGATAAAGTAATTTTAGAAGCCTTAGATATACCAAAAAAAATACTATCAAAAGTACAAAAATCATCTTCATAACGAAAACCTGTGAATAATTTGGGTTAAACGAACGAAATAAAAAATACAAAGGATGGCTAAATGCAATTAAAAGAACAAATCAACAAAGTGAAATAGAAGAATAACTATCGTTTATTCGCTTCTATAATATAATGTTCTAGTGCCGAAGTCATCGAAGGAGTTTCTTTCGTAGGAGCAGCAATATTTACAGTTAAACCAAATTCTTCTGCAGCTTTAATAGTGGTATTACCAAAAACAGCAATGCGTGTATTTTTTTGTTGGTAGCCAGGAAAATTTTCAAATAAAGATTTAATTCCACTAGGACTAAAAAATACAAGAATGTCATAAAAAACATTCTCTAAATCAGATAAGTCACTAACTACTGTTCTAAACATAGTTGCTTTGCTCCATTTTATACCCAAACTATTTAAAGTTTTAGGAATTTCAGGCTTTAATTTATCCGAAGAAGGCAATAAAAAAGTTTCCGTTTTATGCTTTTTAATCAACTTTATTAATTCAGCAAAAGTACGAGTACCAACATAAATTTTACGTTTTCTATAAACAACATAATTTTGTAAATAATACGATACAGCTTCCGATTGACAAAAATAGCGCATGTCATCAGGCACAGTATAACGCATTTCTTCGGCAAGTCTAAAATAATTATCAATAGCATTTCTACTAGTAAAAATTACAGCTGTAAAATTTGAAAAATCAATTTTTTGAGCTCTTACATCTTTAGGTTCAACACCTTCAACATGGATAAACGATCTAAAATCGATTTTTACTTTTTGCTTATCAGATAAGGTGAAATAAGGAGATTTTTGTGTTGTTGGTTCCGGTTGAGAAACTAAAATAGTTTTTACTTTCATCATTTGTACTACTTTTTTATATTAAAAAGGATAACCCTTAAGTTCTCACACCTTGTTTATGAATAACTTAAAAAAATATAATAAAGGTGTGATTTCGAGAGCGCAAAGATACAAAATAAAATAAAACAAATTACTAAAAATCATTTTTTGATTTTGAGATAAAATTTGAAGGTATTTAAACAATAAAATGATACCAGTTAGTACAATAATAATTTTAGATAATAGATCGCTATTAGATGGTGAATAGTACAAAATAATAATTGCAGGAAAAATAAGAATGGAAATTTTAGACAAATGACTCATTTTAATAAAAGTAAGTAGATTTTGTTCTTTTTCCATTTGTACAATTACGGCAATAACTTTACCAATAAAATATCGAATAACATAAATAGAAGTTAATAATAAAGCAGTTTTAAAAAAAGAAAATAATTGATTTTTTTCAATAGTTACTGTTAATAATACATTTACCTTTAACAAGAGTAAAGTATACGCACTTATCTGAAATAAAAATAAAAATAAATTAAAAGGATTAAACAAAGAAGATGTTTTATTTGCATAATCTGCAAAATATTGATTTATAAATGTTAAAGAAATAAATTTAGAAAACTGAATTTTATATAAAAAATTTAGAGCAACCAAAATACCAATCATTAAAATAATGACAATAGTAACCCAATTATTGGTGGCAAGAGAACTAATCATAAAGGTTTGTTAAATGTAAATTAACGAATAACAAATTTAGCAATATTTTGTTTTACCTTTGTCATAATAAATTAAATTAATGAACAATACACTTGTAATCATACCAACGTATAATGAAAAAGAGAATGTCGAGCGTATTATTAAAGCCACTTTTTTGCAAAAAAAAGCATTTGATATATTAATAGTAGACGATAGTTCTCCAGATGGTACTGCAAAAATTGTAGTAGAATTACAAAAAGAATTTCCAGAAAGATTATTTATCGAAAATAGAAAAGAAAAAGAAGGATTAGGGGCAGCATATATTCATGGATTCAAATGGGCAATTCGAAAAAAATACGATTATATCATCGAAATGGATGCAGATTTTTCGCACAATCCAAAAGATCTAGTACGATTGTATGAAACTTGTAAAGAAGAAAAAGCAGATATGTCAATAGGATCTCGATATATAAAAGGAAAAATAAATGTAGTAAATTGGGATTTTAAACGGATTGTACTATCCGTTTTAGCATCAAAATATGTACGCTTTATTACAAGAATGCCAATCTACGATACCACAGCAGGATTTGTTTGTTATACCAGAAAAGTATTAGAAACAATAAATTTAGAAAACATACATTTTGTAGGATATGCTTTTCAGATAGAAATGAAATTTAAGGCATGGAAACATGGATTTAAAATTAAAGAGGTAGAAATTGTATTTACCGATAGAATAGCAGGAGAGTCTAAAATGTCAGGATCTATAATATCGGAAGCAATTTTTGGAGTGATAAAAATGAAACTAAAAGGAATTACAAAACAAACCTAACCATGCAAATTTTAATAAAAAATGCAACTATTGTAAACGAAGGGCAAACACATAAGCGAGACGTTTTAATTTACGAAGGAATTATTATTCGTATCGCAAAAGAAATTTCCATAACAGAAAAAGTAAAGATAATTGATGCGTCGGACAACTATTTATTACCAGGACTAATAGACGACCAAGTACATTTTAGAGAACCAGGGTTAACACATAAAGCAAATATAGAAACCGAATCTAAAGCAGCAGTAGCAGGAGGAATAACATCATTTATCGAAATGCCAAATACAATACCACAAGCAACAACACAAGAATTATTAGCCGAAAAATTCGATATAGCATCCAAAACATCGTATGCAAATTATTCTTTTATGTTTGGAGGAACAAATGATAATTTAGACGAAATATTAAAAACAAATCCTAAAAATGTGGCAGCAATAAAATTGTTTTTAGGCTCGTCAACAGGAAATATGTTGGTAGATAACGAAGAAGTATTAGAGAAAATTTTTGCATCTACAAAAATGCTTATCGCAGTACATTGTGAAGATGAAACGACAATCCAAAACAATTTAGCGAAATACAAAGCGAAATATGGAGATGATATTCCGATGGAATTACATCCAATAATACGAAGCGAAGAGGCTTGTTATTTATCGTCGTCAAAAGCAATAGCATTAGCAAAGAGAACAGGAGCAAGATTACATATATATCATCTGTCGACAGCAAAAGAAATAGACTTGTTTACCAATAAAAATCCGCTAGCAGAAAAACAAATTACAGCAGAAGTATGTGTGCATCATTTGTGGTTTGATGATAGCGATTATAAAACAAAGGGAAGTTTGATAAAATGGAATCCAGCAGTAAAAACAAAAAAAGATAAAGAAAAACTATTACAAGCACTTTTAGAAGATAAAATAGATATTATAGCAACCGATCATGCGCCACATACCTTAGAAGAAAAACAGCAAGTATATACCAAAGCACCAAGTGGAGGACCATTAGTACAACACGCATTATTGGCACTATTAGAGATGTCTAAAGACGGAAAAATAACCATAGAAAAAATTGTGGAAAAAGCATGTCATAATCCAGCAATAATGTATAAAATAGAAAAAAGAGGCTATATAAAAGAAGGCTATTATGCAGACTTGGTATTGGTAGATTTGAATCAATCACAAAAAGTATCCAAAGAAAATATACTCTATAAATGTGGATGGTCACCTTTTGAAGGAACTACATTTTCATCTACAATTTTAACTACCTTTGTAAATGGAGAAATAATCTACAATCAAGGAAAATTTAACGATACTATTAAAGGAAAAAGATTATTATTTAATCGATAAAAAATGAAAAACATACGATACATACTACTGCTTGTACTTATATATTCTTGTAAACCAAAAGTGGTTGATAAACCAGCTAATTTTATACCAAAAGAAAAAATGGTTGATTTGTTGGTAGCAATGAAAATAGCAGCAAAAACAAAAAATTTTAAAAATAAAAAATTACAAAAAGGCAAAAATTATATGGCTTTAGTTTTTGAAAAATATAAGATAGATAGCGCACAATTCAGAGAAAATAATAATTATTACGTTAACAATATAGAAGAATACCAAGAAATTTATAAAAAAGTCCATCTAAGACTAAAAGATTCATTAGCCAAATACGAAAAAATAGGCAAAAAAATAGATTCATTATTAAAGGTAGATAAAGACAAACTACTTAAAGAACGAATGAATAATTCACAAAAAAAGAAAATAAAAAAAAGAAAAACTTCAGCGAATCCAAGTCCAGCAGGAATGTAAATTACAAGCAAAAAATCGTATCTTCGCATAAAATAAATAGTAATAAATTAAGCGATAGATAACATGCAAAAGAAAGTAATTTTAATAATATTAGATGGCTGGGGAATTACACAAAATCCAGAAGTATCTGCAATACATCAAGCAAACACTCCTTTTTTTGATAGTTTATTAAAAACCTATCCAAGTGCAAGTTTGCGTACCGATGGTTTACATGTAGGTTTGCCAGAAGGGCAAATGGGAAATTCGGAAGTAGGGCATACGAATCTAGGAGCAGGAAGGATAGTCTATCAAAACTTAGTAAAAATAAATAAAGCAGTAGAAGAAAAAACATTAGATACAGAAATAGAACTCCAAAAAGCATTTCAATATGCAAAAAAGAATCAAAAGAATGTACATTTTATAGGATTAGTTTCTGATGGAGGAATACACGCACACATAAATCATTTAAAAGGCTTATTAAGAGCAGCACATAAATCCGAACTAAGAAATGTATATGTACACGCATTTACAGATGGTCGAGATTGCGACCCAAAATCAGGAAAAGGTTTTATTACAGAGCTAGAAAATTACATGCAAAAAACGACTGGAAAACTAGCAACAGTTATAGGTAGATATTATGCAATGGATAGAGATAAACGCTGGGAACGTGTAAAATTGGCATACGATTTATTGGTACATGGGAAAGGAGAAAAAACAACAAATATAAAAGAGAGTATACAAAAAAGTTATGCCAATAATATAACCGATGAGTTTATCAAACCCATTGTAAAAATAGATGCAAACGAAAAGCCAATAACAACCATAGAAAAAGGAGATGTTGTCATTTATTTTAACTTTAGAACAGACAGAGGACGAGAATTAACACAAGTCTTATCACAAGAAAATTTTCCAAAGTTTGATATGCAAAAAAAGGAATTGTACTTTGTAACTATGGTAAGCTATAAAGATTCTTTTACAAGAATTAAAGTAATATATCCAAGTAATAATTTAAACAATACACTTGGAGAAATACTAGAACGAAATAATAAAAAACAAATACGAATCGCAGAAACAGAAAAATATCCACACGTAACCTTTTTCTTTTCAGGAGGAAGAGAGCAAGAATTTAAAGGAGAAAAAAGAATATTATGTCCATCGCCAAAAGTAGCAACCTACGATTTACAACCAGAAATGAGTGCAAACGACATTAAAAAAGCGATTGTCTTAGAATTACAAAAACAAGAAGCAGATTTTGTGTGTCTAAATTTCGCAAATACAGATATGGTAGGACATACAGGAGATTTTAAAGCAGCAATAAAAGCAGCCGAAGCTGTAGATGCATGTCTAAAAGAAGTAGTAAATACAGCATTAGAAAACGAGTATACAAGTATCGTAATAGCAGATCATGGAAATAGCGAAAAAATGCGAAACGAAGATGGCTCTGTAAATACAGCACATACTATAAATCCAGTACCATTAATTTTAGTAGACAAAGACATAAAAAAGATACAAGACGGAGTTTTGGCAAATATAGCACCAACCATATTAGATTTAATGCAAATAAAAAAACCAAAAGAAATGAATATGAAGTCTTTAGTATAAATTAGTAAAAAGTAAAAAAATGGTATAAAAAACAAAATTACAATGCCAAACGAGATAATACTTAATAAGAAATACGTAATACAAAATCGAAAAGTAATGTTAGACAAAGATTAAGCAGAACTTTTTGGTGTTGAAACAAAAAGATTAAAAGAACAAGTTAGAAGAAATATAGAACGGTTTCCTAAACATTTTATGTTTGAACTTACAGAAGAAGAACACAATTCTTTAAGATCGCAAATTGCAACCTTAAAGAGAGGAAGACATACAAAGTATATGCCTTTTGTCTTTACAGAACATGGTATTTTAATGTTATCTAGTGTTTTAAACAGTAAAATAGCAATCAAGATGAGTATCCAAATAATTGATACCTTTGTAGAACTTAGAAAGCTATCTAGTAACCATGAAGAAATAAGAATAAAAATGAAGCAATTAGAATCTAAATACAACGAACAGTTTTCTGAGATTTATAACGTATTACAAAAACTATTAGAAAATCCAGAAAAAGAAGAAAAACAAAGAACCAAAATAGGATATAAAAAATAAAATGTTTCCAAAAAACACCAAAATAATAGCAGTAGATTTTGACGGTACCATAGTAGAAGATGCGTATCCAAAAATAGGAAAACCAAGATTATTTGCTTTTGAGACCTTACGAAAATTGCAAAATAAAGGACACCGATTAATACTTTGGACCTATCGAAGTGGAAGAAAATTAGAAGAAGCAGTAGCGTATTGCAAAGAAAACGATATTGCGTTTTATGCCGTTAATAAAAGTTATCCAGAAGAAATTTTAGACGATATAATGAGTCGTAAAATACATGCAGATATTTTTATAGACGATCGTAATTTTGGCGAATTACCAGATTGGGGAAAAATATACCAAGATATATTAAATGAAGAACCGCAATTGCCTAAAAAGAAAAAAGGCTGGTTTGGGTTTAAATAGATTATGGGCATAGTTTTTTATTAGAATAAAAGTTAGCTTCGTTTTCAAAAAAATTATCATAATAGCACTTTTGATTATTATTCTCCAAGATATAAAAACTTCTTAAAGTGATACCTCCAGGAAGGTCAATATATAACCATTTGCTTTGACTATGAACAAAAGAATATTTATTTGTCCATTTTATTTTTTGTTTATTAAAGAATACATTTACAGACATAAAATCATCGTATTGTAAAGTATGAATAAATTCGTGTGCCATACTGCGTCTCACATCAGATTGCTTTAAATGTATTGAATTGACTGAAGTGGTTGGTCTATCTGTATTTTTAGAAATAAAAATAGGAGTTAATGTTTGTACAGTATATTTAAAATTAAATTTATTATTGTTTGCAGCTATAAATGTTCCTATTAAAGCTGTAGGCATCAATTTATAGCTTAATTTTAATTTATTTTTAGTATCCAATTCAATCCGATTAAAACCAATATTTAAATGCCATTTGTCATAAAAATTATTATTTAATGAAGCATTTTCAATTATGGAAATACCAGCGGAATTTACTAATTTTGACATCCAAAGATTCTCCAATTTGTTTTTTTTATTAAAATGATATACCATTTGTTTACTACCATATACTACTGTACCACCTAAGGCGCCTTGCAAAAAACCTTTAAGCATTACTTTCCCTAATTTTTCATTTGGTTTTTTGTTTATTGCAGCGCCAATACTACTCATAACACCACCTAAGCCAATATTATAAAAGGCGGTTTGTGTGTTGTTGTTTTGTGCTTGTAAATTTATATTTATAAAAAATAAAAGGGTAAAAATGAATAAATAATTTTTCATAATTTGTCGGTTTTAATTAAATAATTTGGTATTTTAAAATTGTAAAATTCTTTATTATCTGATGCGTCAACAATTATACCTTTTTCATTTATTAACATAGAATTTCCATAACTTGAACATTTAATAATTGGTAAGTTATTTTCAATTGCCCTTATTTTTAAGATATTATTATATTGTTTTTTACCATAATAAGAACCATTTAAAAATCGTTCGCTGGCAATTAATAGAATTAATTTTGAATTAGTAGAATTTTTAGAAATATAAAAAGGAAAAAAGGCTTCATAGCAAATTACAGGTGTAATATGATAATTTAATATTATTTTATTTGAATCATCTTTTACATTAAAAATATAAGAAGGTTTAGAATTAAGAAACGAAAATATTTTTGGTAAATATTCACTATAAGGCACTAATTTTTTCTTTACTTTTAATAATGAATGATTTTTTGATAAAAACAATGCTGCATTTAATCTTTTGTTCTTTTTATATTTAATGTCCACGCCAAAGAATATATTTTGTAAATTATTTTTTAAAATTATTTTTTGAAATATTTTATATGTCAATGTATTTGTGTAGTTAATCGAATTAAATTGTATTATAGATTCAGGCATAATAAGTAAATCTGTTTTATATTGCAATTTATTTTGTACATATAAACTCAAATCTGAGGATGAATTGGCTTTATGATATTGAGGATTAAAGATTGTAGCTGTCAACTGTTTTTTTAATTGAAGGTTGTTATTTTTGCTTTTATAAAAAATGACAATAGAAATAAAGGAAGGAAGGACTAAAAGAATTAGAGTGATACTTTTTTTTCGATTAAAAATAAAATATGTAATTAATAATAACCAGACACTTCCGCCTATTACACTTGTATATTTATACCATTGAATAATATAGATTTGATTTGAAAGAGCATTGCCAATTGTAAGTAATGGAGTAGAAAAAGAAAATGAATTGATTAAAATTTCAAATAGTACCCAAATAAAAATCAACAAAATCTGTTTAGGTATTTTTTTACTTATAAATACAATTGCAAAAGGAACTGAAAATATAATAGAATTAGCTAATATAGCAAATACACCACTATCTATAGTAATTAGCCAGCCAGTTGCACCCAAATGCCATAAAAGCATAAAAAAGTAGCTTTCTAAAAAATAAGAAATAAAATGAGTTGGTTTTCTATTTGATTTTTCTAAAAAATTAAATAGAATATAAATATTTAGGACAAATAATAGACCAAAAAAATTCCAAGATAAAAATGATATGAATAAAAATAATGGATATTTTATAAAAAAAAACCACTTGTTAAGGTGGTTTTTTGAATATGTAATTTGTGAGTTAAGCATTATTTATTAATACGTAGTTCTTTAGACGCAGATGTGATGCCAATAAATGCAATTTGATTACCATCAGATGTATTATTAGAAATGTCAAATCCAGCTCTTGTAACATGAAAAGTAATTCTTGCATTATTAGGTAAATTTACAATATCATTAGCAGTTATTGTATATGAACCATTTACATCTGGAATGGTAATTCCAGATGTAATACGTTTTTTATTATCGTTTAAAACCTCAATCTTATCTTGAATTATAGGAGTGTATTCATACCATAATATCAATCCATTCGTATTTAATATATCCACATTCCAAGTTATTACTGTTCCTACTTGTAATGTTGGAGTGTCGATATCAATATCTAGTAATTCAGGAATATAAACTTCATTATTATTACCATTTTTTTGAAAAACGGTTCCTTCAATATTATATTCAAATGTTTGTCCAAATAAATTAGACGTATTTTTTGAAAAACCATTTTTAAATTGATTAACTACTTTTGTTTTTTTATGGCCTAAAGTAAATGATTTTTTTATTCGAATTTGAGTACAGGAAATAGAGCTTATTCTAGAATCGTTTTTAAAATCGATAGAGGCAGTACTTTCTAAAAGAATTCTTCCACCTTTTGGTTTAATTTTTAACACTTTAAAATATTCTTGAATAGATAAAGCTTTATTTTCCTTTTCATCTTGTAAGTCTATAGTTTCGTTGTTGCAAGATGCTAATATTACTATGGTTAATATTAGTATGATTTGTTTATATAATGATTTCATTTTTTTATTTTTTTTAAAAAGTTTATTTTTTACCAAGGATATATATTATCTAAAGATTGGCTTATTTCTTCATCATCATAAACAAAAAAGCTGTAACAATTATTTTCTTGTGTCGGAATTAATTCAATAAAAGTAGTAGGATTTCCATATAAAAAACCGGTAATATTAGAAGATTCATAGCCGTATTGTAAAGTAGAATAATTAGTTGAATATGTTCCGTTAGAACATTTTTCATAGTATTTTATTACAAGTCGTACATCCCAAATATTTTCGCCACGTGGTAAATGTATTTCTACATTACCACTACCTCCATTTGGTATTCTCGTAGACCAATCCCAATTGCTACAATCTGGTGTAGTTACTTCTATAATACAATAATAGCTATCGTTATTATTAGCTAAACTTGTTTCAGGATTTGGGTAACCGTTTCTGAGATCTTTAGTTGGTATATATGTGTCGTAACCAGAATTTCTATACGGAATATTTATATGTCCGCCCTCATTTCTAAAGTTTATGTGAATATTTGTCGTTTCATCTTCGTCATGGTTTACACGATCACAATCAGTTGGAATTGGAGTTTCAGGTTCGTCCCATTTATTTGAACTAGAAAGTGTAAATTTTAAAGTGAAAAGAAATAAAAATAATAGTACAATGGATATAAATTTTGTTAATTTCATTAGTTTGATTTTTTTATGAATATTTACTTTTTTTAAGTAAATCACTATTTTATTTTATGGAGGAGATTTATAGCAATTTATTTTGGTCAAAAATAGTTAGAGTTAATGAGTGTGTACTTATATTTAAGATATAAATTATTATATTTGCTTATAAAAATATAATTAAAATGAATGATTTAGGATTTAAAATTAAAAGAAGAAGAAATGAAATGCAATACTCTCAAGAGTATATGGCTAGTCAGTTAGAAATTTCTCAGCCAGCTTATGCAAATTTAGAAAATGGAGAGACTAAATTAAATACTGATAGGTTAGCGAAAATTGCAGATATTTTAAAAATAGATATGATTGATTTATTAGAGGGTAATACAACTATAAATAATTTTAACAATAATGCAGATCATACTTATAGTGTAGGTATTGTAGAAAATCTGTATCAGGATAATAAAGAGTATATTGAAAAAATCATTAAACAGTTAGAAATAGATAAAGAAAGATTGTTAAAAGAAAATAATAGATTGCTTACCATTATAGAAATAATAAATACCTCATCAAAATAATTTAATCATTTTTCATTTCCAATTAGCAACAAATTATCTGCTTTATCATACAAGAAAAATTGATTTTTCTCTATTTTAAAATGATCCGATTTAGTCAAAGTACTTAAAAATTCTTTTTCAATATCCATAAAATCCTTGCAATATATTTTTGTACCAGCCAAACGTTCAAATTTAATTTTATCGTTTGTAATACTCATATTTCCACCATAAGTATTACAGCCAGTATTTCCACGAATACTATTTTTTTTAAAATCGAGTACCATTGTTGGATTTTTAACAAGAGATTTATTACCATTTAATAGATTAATAGTATATGTAGTAGATTGTAATTTTACAATGTTAGGTTTATTAATATCCTCTTTTTTAATAACTTCATTAATCTCTTTCTTAGATGATTTTTTAGTGCTGTTACAAGAAAAAAGTACCATAGTTAAAATCATTATAGATATCATCTGTTTTTTCATAATTAATTAAATTTTACGGTCAATAACATAATCCACCATTTTAATTAGTGAATCTTTGTAAGGCGAATCTGGATATTCATTTAGTATTTCTAGAGCTTTTGTTTTATAATTTTTCATTTTAGAAATGGTATATTCAATACCACCATGTTGTTTTACAAAAGCAATAACTTCTTTTACTCTTTTTTTGTTTTTATTATGGTTCTTAACAGAATTAATCAACCATTTTTTATCTTTTTTAGAACAATTATTTAAAGCATAAATTAGCGGTAAAGTCATTTTTTGCTCTTTGATGTCAATGCCAGTAGGTTTGCCAATTTTATCGTCGGTATAATCAAATAAATCGTCTTTAATCTGAAACGCAATACCAATAAATTCGCCAAACTGACGCATAATGTCAATTTCGTCTTGTTTCGCACCAACCGAAGCAGCGCCAATACCAGTACAAGCAGCAATTAGAGTAGCGGTTTTTTGTCGGATAATATCAAAATAAATAGCTTCGGTAATATCTAATTTACGTGCTTTTTCAATTTGTAATAATTCGCCTTCACTCATTTCACGAACAGCAATAGAAATCAATTTTAATAAATCAAAATCATCATTGTCAATAGATAAAAGTAAGCCTTTAGACAATAAATAATCGCCAACTAAAACAGCAATTTTATTTTTCCAAAGCGCATTTAAAGAGAAAAAACCACGTCTTCTGTTCGAATCATCCACAACATCGTCATGTACTAAAGTAGCCGTATGAATCAATTCAATAACCGATGCACCACGATACGTACGTTCGTTAAAATTACCATTCGAAACCATTTTAGCAACTAAAAAAACAAACATAGGTCGCATTTGTTTTCCTTTACGACGAACAATATAATGTGTAATTCTATTCAATAAAGGCACCTTAGAAATCATGGCATCTTTGAATTTCTCTTCAAAGAGTTCCATTTCTTGTTTAATAGGTTGTTTTATTTGTTCTACTATTTTCATTATTTAACCACAAAGGGCACAAAGTTTTCGCAAAGTTCACTAAGATTTATATTGCATTTTGTACAACCTTAGTGAACTTTGTGGTAAAATCTATAAATATTCTTTTAATCGTTCAATAATATGCGTATTCTTATCTTCAACAGCCATAATTTTCAATAAATCTAAACAAATATCCTTAAAAACAGGATACTTTCCAATACAATCTACCGCTTGAAAACGAACATACGAATTTTTCATGTTTAACGCAGTACCAATAAATTTAGCTACGATATCAAAATTTGCTTTAGTCGAAAAATCTACATTAATATTTTGAGAATTAAGCAGCATCAAATACGTCAAAAACTCTTTGTTGCTATTTGCAGTTTTAATAGAATTTAAAACACTTTCAAAAGAAACTTTTTTACTTAATTCAAAAACAGAAGCAATTAGCGAAAGTCTTTCCTCTTCTTCTCTAGATTTTAAATATTTGCCAGTAAAAGTCATGATTTCGGTTAAAGTAGTATCTACTTTGGGTTGCGTATTCGACTTGTTTTTGTTCTCTTTTTTAGCCCAAGAATCCTTTAAAGCCACAGTTCTGTTAAACACTAAATTATCGTTAGTAGCGTCATCATCTACATTAAAATAACCCAAACGCTGAAACTGAAAGTTATCTCCAATTTTCGCATTTTTTAAACTAGGTTCAACAAATGCATTATTGATAACAGTTAAAGAATTCGGATTGATAAAATCAATAAAATCTTTATTTTTATGCGAATCAGGAGCTTCATCAACAAATAGTCTGTCGTACAATCTAATCTCGGCTTTTATAGCATGATTAATAGAAACCCAATGCAAGGTTCCTTTAACTCTACGTTTGCTAGCTTCGGTACCACTTCCACTTAAAGAATCTTCATCGTAAGTACAATGTACTTCAGTTATATTGCCATTAGCACCTTTAATAACCGAATTTGCTTTAATAATATAGGCATTCTTTAAACGCACTTCGCCATGAAGTTTTAAACGAAAGAATTTTTTATTAGCTTCCTCTCTAAAATCTTCATGTTCAATATAAATTTCTTTAGAAAAAGGTACATTTCTGCTTCCAGAATTCTCTACATAATCGTTATACGAAGCGTCAATAATTTCTTCATTATTATCAGGATAATTAGTAATCACTAATTTTAACGGATTTAAAACAGCCATCACTCTAGGAGCAGTTTTGTTTAAATCGTCTTTAATACAATGTTCTAATAAAGCAACATCGGTAACATTATCGCGTTTAGAAATACCAGAAACTTCCGAAAAATTTTTAATGGCATTGGCAGTATAACCTCTTCGACGAAGACCAGAAATAGTAGGCATACGAGGATCGTTCCAACCAGAGACAAAATTACCTTCAACTAGTCTAAGTAATTTACGTTTACTCATAATAGTATAACTTAAATTACGTCTAGCAAACTCACGTTGTTTTGGACGTAATTTATTAATATCTCTAATTTCATCTACGTACCAATCGTATAAATCACGATGACTTTTAAACTCTAAAGTACAAATAGAATGCGAAATTTGTTCTAAATAATCCGATTCACCATGTGTCCAATCGTACATCGGATAAATTTTCCAAGTTGTACCAGTTCTATGATGAGCTTTATGCATTATACGATACATAATAGGATCACGCATGTGCATATTAACATGTTTCATATCAATTTTTGCACGTAAAACACGAGAACCTTCAAGAGATTCTCCAGATTTCATTTTTTTGAATAAATCTAAATTTTCTTCAATACTTCTATTGCGAAACGGACTATTAACTCCAGCTTCGGTTGGTGTGCCTTTTTGTTCGCGAATTTGTTCCGAAGTTTGATCGTCAACATAAGCCTTACCATCCTTAATTAATCGAATAGCCCATTCGTAAAGCGTATCAAAATAATCGGAAGAATACAGTTCTTTATCCCATTTAAAACCAAGCCATTGAATGTCTTTTTTGATAGCATCTACATACTCTTGTTCTTCCTTTTCGGGATTGGTATCGTCAAAACGTAAATTTACAGGAGCATTGTATTTTAAGCCCAACCCAAAATTAAGGCAAATAGACGCAGCATGACCAATATGTAAATAACCATTAGGTTCTGGAGGAAATCGAAAACGCAATTGTTTTTTGTCTAATCCGTTTTCTAAATCTTTTTCAATAATTTGCTCAATAAAATTGAGGGCTTTTTTTTCTTCGCTCATGAGAGTATAATATGAAACGCAAATTTAAGTAAAAAAGAAATAACCTTGAGAATTGAGATAATGAAGTTTTGATTATATTTTAGGAATGATACCAATTTGATTTTAAGATACGCCAAAAAAATCAACATATATTTTTTAGTATACCATCTTAAAATTGTAAGTATAGCTTCTGCTGCGGTTATAATTTTAAGTGAAGTAAAATTAGAAAAAGATAACGAGTTTATGACTTATTTAGACGTCAACTTGGTATGGAAATGGCTATGAGGAATTTGAAGTCAATTAGTTACATCGTTTATTAGCCTAATTTACCTATATTTGTATCAAATCAATACCTCTATTATTATGAAAAAAGAACTATTTATTATTATTTTTATGCTGTTAGCATGTATAGGATATACACAAACTCCAATAACAGCAACAATCGCTTATCAAGGATATGAAGAAACCCAAGCGTATTTAGGACAAGCCGAATATCAAATATTTATGGATAATACAGATAATGTACTAGACAAGCCAATTATATTAATAGATGGATTCGATCCAGTAGATTCAAGAAATATAGCAGAAATGTATGCCTTGTTAGATTATAACGGAAACAATATAGCAGATCAATTACGAGCAGAAGGATTTGATTTTGTATTGCTAAATTTTCCAACCTATACAAGAATAAGCGATCAAGTAGTCGTAAATGGAGGAGGAGATTACATACAACGAAGTGCCATGGTATTGGTAGAACTAATCAATCAAATAAATGCACAAAAAGTAGGAACAGAAGAACTAGTTGTAATAGGACCAAGCATGGGAGGATTAATATCTCGATATGCATTGAGCTATATGGAACAAAATAGTTTAGCACATCAAACAAGACTATTTGTATCTTGGGATGCACCACATAAAGGAGCGAATTTACCAATAAATACACAATATTTATTAAATTATTTTGCAGAATCACAAAATAATCAAGACTTAAAAGACGCAATTGCTACAACAATAAATAGTCCAGCATCCAAAGAAATGTTACTAGATCATTATTTAGCACACTTGCAAAATGGTTCTACATTTCTCCAAGATCCGACATTATTATTACCAGAAGGAGCGCCAAATTTTAGAAACACATTTCAAACCGAATTAGATGCATTAGGATTTCCACAGCAAACAAGAAATATAAGTATTTCTAATGGAAGTGCCATAGGAACAATGACAGGTTCGCCAGGAATCGAAGTATTAAACGATATATTCGATGTGCCAAATATACCATTTACAACCGTAGAAATAGCATTGCATTTTACGCCAGCAGCAGGACAAACGAATGAAGTTTCCAAAGCAATTACACGAGTATTTGGAGCAACGCAAGCATCCTTTACAGCAAATTCAGAATCATTTGCATATACAGATGGAGTAGATAGCGCACCAGGCGGAACAAGAGATATACAAACGCTTATAGGAGGAGTACAAGGAAATCCGTTATTAACAGATGTAATAAATGCAATAACACAATCTAATTTTTGTTTTATACCAACGATAAGCGCAATGGCAATAAGTAATGAGAACGATTGGTATGCAAATATAGATATTCCAAACACACATACATCTCCATTTGTAGCATGGTATATACCAAGTACAAACGAAAGTCACGTAACACCAACACAAGAAAATGTCGATTTTTTATTGCCAGAAATAAGAAATCAAGTAGCAACTATTTCAGATAATATTTTACAAAAAAAATACAGATTAAAATCCAATCCAATCCATAACGAATTGATTATTCTATTAGATAACAATTTTAAATATCCCAAAATAGATGTATCTGTTTATAGTGTAAATGGACAACAACTAATAGAAACAACAAGTACAAATATAAATACAGAATTAAGAATACCAATTTCTTTAGAAAAAGGAATTTATTTTCTAGAAATAAAAGAGGCAAAAAGTTCCTTTGTACAGAAACTAGTAGTTAATTAAAATTACAGAAAAAACTAGCACCATTTTAACAAATCTTAAGGAGAAAATCTTTAAGATTTGTTTATATTTGAAAGAATATAAAATTCTACCAATGAAAGTCACTAACTATTTATACATCTTATTGATTGTCTTGACTACAATATCGTGTAAAAAAGAAAAAAAAGCCATGAAAATTAGCTATCCAGAAACTAAAAAAGGAACAGTTGTAGATACTTATTTTAATACCAAAATTCCCGACCCATATCGCTGGTT
Source organism: Flavobacteriaceae bacterium (assembly GCA_026988355.1). Taxonomy (GTDB): domain Bacteria; phylum Bacteroidota; class Bacteroidia; order Flavobacteriales; family Flavobacteriaceae; genus S010-17. The sequence goes on along the minus strand of JALSLK010000071.1, from coordinate 19,026 downwards.
GGAAGACGACCGATCTGCCGAAACAGAGAATTGGGTAAAAGCAGAAAATAAAGTAACTTTCGATTATCTGAAAAAAATACCAAATAGAGAAAGTATTCGTCAGAGGTTAGAGAAAGTATGGAATTACGAAAAAGTATCCTCACCCAAAAAAAGAGGAAAATACACCTATTTTTATAAAAATGATGGTTTGCAAAACCAGTATGTATTATACAGACAAAAAGAAAAAGGAACACCAGAAATTTTTTTAGATCCAAATAAGTTTTCTAAAGACGGTACAACATCATTAGGAGCAGTAAGCTTTACAAAAGATGGTAATTTAGTAGCATATTCCATATCCGAAGCAGGTTCCGATTGGCGAAAAATAATAATAATAGATGCTTTAACTAAAAAAATTAAAGAAGATACGATTATAGATGTGAAATTTAGCGGAATTTCTTGGTACAAAAACGAAGGGTTTTATTATTCAAGTTACGATAAACCAAAAGGAAGTGAGCTTTCTGCAAAAACAGATCAACATAAATTATATTACCACAAATTAGGAACAAAACAAGTCGAAGACAAAGTAATTTTTGGAGAAAAACAAAAACGACGATATGTAGGAGGAGGAGTAACAGAAGATAATAGATATTTAATTATTACGGCATCAAAATCTACTTCAGGAAACGAACTGTATATCCAAGATTTAGAAAGTGAAAATAAAGAAATAATAACCATAGTAGATAACTTTGAAAGCGATAGTTATGTTATCGATAATAGAGGAAGTAAACTATATATAGTAACCAATTTTAAAGCACCCAATAAACGAATAGTAACCGTAGATGCATCCAATGCAAAACCAAAAAAATGGAAAGATGTAATACCAGAAGCAAAAGAAGTAATCTCGCCAACAACAGGATCAGGATATATCTATGCAAATTATATGGTAGATGCGACATCTAAAGTATTACAATACGATTACGAAGGAAAACTAATACGAGAAATAAAACTACCAGGAATAGGTAGTGTAGGAGGTTTTAATGGTAAAACAGAAGATAAAGACTTGTATTATAGTTTTACAAATTATACCACACCAGCAACAATATACAAATACGAACCAAAAACAGGGAAATCTAAATTATATAAAAAACCAAAAGTAGATTTTAATACCGATGAATTTGAGTCTAAACAAATTTTTTATACATCCAAAGATGGTACAAAAATACCAATGATTATTACCTATAAAAAGGGAATAGAGTTAAATGGAAAAAACCCAACAATATTGTATGGGTATGGAGGATTTAATATAAGCCTCACACCAAATTTTAGTATAGCAAATGCAGTGTGGTTAGAAAATGGAGGAGTATATGCAGTAGCAAATTTACGAGGAGGAGGAGAATACGGTAAAGTATGGCACAAAGGAGGAATAAAGCAAAAAAAGCAAAATGTATTTGATGATTTTATAGCAGCAGCCGAATATTTAATAAAAGAGAAATATACAAGTTCCGATTATTTAGCAATTCGAGGAGGTTCAAACGGAGGATTGTTAGTAGGCGCAGTAATGACGCAAAGACCAAAATTAATGAAAGTAGCACTGCCAGCAGTAGGCGTTTTAGATATGTTACGTTACCATACATTTACGGCAGGAGCAGGATGGGCTTACGATTATGGAACCTCAGAAGATAATAAAAAAATGTTTGAATATCTAAAGGCATATTCGCCAGTTCATAATGTAAAAACAGGAGTGGAATATCCAGCAACATTAGTAACAACAGGAGATCACGACGATAGAGTAGTGCCAGCACATTCGTTCAAATTTGCAGCAGAACTACAAGAAAAACAAGCAGGAGATAATCCAGTATTGATTAGAATAGAAACCAATGCAGGACACGGAGCAGGAACACCAACATCCAAAACAATAGAACAATACGCAGATATTTTTGCATTTACATTGTATAATATGAAAGAAAAATAAACCGTTGCGTAACACAGATTACATTAACTTGCTTGTTAAGATAGTATATTTGCAGTCTAGAAAAATATAGACTACTAAAAACGAAATATGAATATTAAAAACCTTTTTCCAATATTAGAATGGTTGCCAAACTACAAAAAAGATTGGTTAAAAGGAGATATTAGCGCAGGTTTAACCGTTGGAATTATGTTAATTCCTCAAGGAATTGCGTATGCAATGATTGCTGGATTACCTCCAATATACGGTTTGTATACAGCAATGATTCCTCAAATAGTATATGCAATATTCGGAACATCACGTCAGTTAGCAGTTGGGCCAGTAGCAATGGATTCATTAATTGTAGCAACAGGAGTTGCCGCATTAGCAGAAATAGGTACAGAACATTTTATTGAGTTTGCTGTGCTTCTAGCATTTATGATGGGTGTTTTACAATTATTGTTTGGAGTATTACGATTAGGGTTTTTAGTTAACTTTTTATCCAAACCCGTAATTAGTGGATTTACTTCAGCAGCATCCTTAATCATCGGTTTAAATCAATTAAAGCATTTAACAGGAATGAATATTGCTAGAAATAATAAACTCCAAAATATTGTGGTAGATGCAGGAAAACATATTGGAGAAATACATTGGGCAACATTAATTATAGGCGTTCTGTCGATAATCACTATAATAATATTTAAAAAATATTTAAAAAATATTCCAGCAGCACTAGTCGTTGTTGTAATTGGTATATTGGCAGTAAAATTATTTCATTTAGAACAGTATGGTGTAAAAATTGTTGGTAAAATTCCAGAAGGATTACCAGATTTTAAAATGCCAGCTTTCGAAAAAGAAATCATGATTAAACTTTTTCCAATAGCATTAACCCTTTCATTTATAGCCTTTTTAGAAGCAATTTCTGTAGCTAAAGCAGTAGAAATTAATCATAACGATTATAAAGTAATTCCAAATCAAGAACTCATAGCATTAGGAATGGGAAATATCATAGGTGCATTTTTTCAAACTTATCCAGCGACTGGAGGTTTTTCTAGAACAGCAGTAAACGAACAAGCAAATGCAAAAACACCATTAGCAGCAATAATTTCAGCCTTCATTGTAGGAATCACACTTTTGTTTTTAACACCTGTTTTTTATTATTTACCAAAGGCAGTTTTAGCAGCAATAATTATGGTAGCTGTATTTGGATTGCTGGATTTTAGAATACCAAAACAACTCATAAAATATTCAAAAAGAGATTTATTAATATTAAATGTTACATTATTAGTTACTGCAACAATTGGAATTAAAGAAGGTATATTAACAGGAATTTTACTATCTTTAGGAGTGTTAATACAAAAAAGTACTAAACCATTTATTGCCATTTTAGGTAAAATACCAAACACACATTTTTATAGAAATAAAGATAGGTTTAGTGATGTAGAAATAGATGATGAGATTTTAATTATTCGCTATGATGCACAATTACATTTTGCAAATACAACCTTTTTTAAAGATAAATTACAAGAATTTTCTTTAGAGAAAGGCGAAAAACTAAAAATGATAATCATTGATGGAGAAAGTATGAATAATTTAGATAGTAGTGCAGTTTTTGCATTAAATGAAATTTTAGATTATTTTAAAACACAAAATATTGAAATCGTATTTTCTGGATTAAAAGGACCAGTTAGAGATACGTTTAAAAAATCAGAATTAATTAAAAAAATAGGTTTTGATCATTGTTTTATGAGTATTCAAGAAGCCGTAGACTGTTACAAACACAGTTGTAAAAATGAAAATTCAGAAAAAAGATACGATAAATACATAGAGCAAACCAGTTAACGAGAATAGAACAAAGAAAAGTAACATCAGTTACAAAGCTAAAGTGTAATTTTTTATATCTTTGAACGACAAATAATTAAAAGTAAATAACTAAATAAAACATAAAATGAAAGTAGAACAAATTTTTACAGGTTGTCTTGCAGAAATGGCTTATTATATTGAGTCAAACGGAGAAGCAGCAATCGTAGATCCATTAAGAGAGACACAACCATATATTGATATGGCTAAAGCAGATAATGCAACTATTAAATATATATTCTTAACGCATTTTCATGCAGATTTTGTTTCAGGTCAATACGATTTAGCACAAAAAACAGGAGCAACAATTGTTTTTGGACCAAATGCAGTTACCGAATATGAAATACATAATGGTAAAGATGGAGAGGTTTTTAAAATAGGAGATGGTACATTAACCTTATTGCATACGCCAGGACATACTATGGAGTCTTCATCGTATCTTGTAACAGATAAAGATGGAAAAACACCTTATGTATTAACAGGAGATTGTTTGTTTATTGGAGATGTAGGTCGTCCAGATTTAGCAACAAAATCAGGTAAAATTACCGAAGCAGATTTAGCAGGTCATTTATTTGATTCTTTACGAAATAAAATTATGACTTTACCAGACGATATTTTAGTATATCCAAATCATGGAGCAGGATCGTCTTGTGGTAAAAATATGAGTTCAGAAACTTTTGATACTCTAGGAAACCAAAAGAAAACAAACTATGCATTACGTGCAGATATGACAAAAGAAGAATTTATTGATGAAGTAACTACAGGTTTAAAACCGCCACCACAATATTTTCCAAATAATGTAAAAATGAATAAAGCAATTAATGCAAATATAGACGATGTGTTAAGTAAAGGTACAATAGCTTTAGATGCAGCAACATTTAAAGAAATGAGCGAACAAAAAGACGTATTAGTAATAGATACACGCTCTAAAGAAGACTATACAGAACACGGTACAGTTCCAGGAGCATGGTTTATAGGTATTGATGGAAGTTTTGCTCCTTGGGTTGGAGCTTTAGTAACCAATATTCAGCAAAAAATTATTTTTATTGCAGATGAAGATAGAATACAAGAAGTAGCTACACGTTTTTCAAGAGTAGGTTACGATAATACAGCAGGATATTTAAAAGGAGGAATGGATGCATGGAAAAAAGAAGGTTTTGACTTTGATAAAATAGGATCAATGTCAGCGCAGGAATTTGTAGATGCACTAGCAGCAGGAAAAATGGAAAAACCAACAGATGTAAGAAAAGATACAGAATATCGTTCCGAACATGTTATTGGAGTAGCAAATTTCCCATTAGATTCAATTCATGCAAATTTTGCTGAAATAGATACCAATAAAGCATATTACTTACATTGTGCAAGTGGATATCGCTCTTTAATAGCAGCTTCTATTTTTATGGCAAATGGCGTAGCAAATGTAACCGATGTTAGAGGAGGTTTTAAAGATTTAAAAGAAACTAACGCACCAATGACAGACTTTGTATGTCCAACAACTTTTTCGTAATTACATTGAGAATACGATATAAATAAAAAAAGCCCTTAAATTGTTAAAATTTAAGGGCTTTTTTATTATAGATAACGATGTAATTCACATCATTTATAATTTGTTTAGTAACCTCTAACCGCTTTCAAAGCATTAATATTACCATAACCAAAGTCGCTATGCTTACTAGAGAAATGAGCAGCATATCTTAAACGAGCATATACTTGCGCTCTTGACCAAGAAGGATATCTTGACCAAACTAAAGCAGCAATACCAGCAGTTGAAGCAGTCGCTACAGATGAACCACCAAAATAAGAAGATTGATTGTTGTAGTAACCTAAAACAGGTTGATGATGATTATTACTTCTTTCCATTACAAAAGTAAAATCAATTTTACTTCCTGTATGGCAAACATCACATTCATTATAATAGCTTCTCTCTTCAACACCAGTTACAGCAACAGTTTCGCTCATTGAAGCAGGGAATATAACACCATACCAATTTGTAAAACTTGTAGAAGTACCACCAGCAGCAAAAATCATTTTTCCTCTAGAATAAGCATACCTTACAGCATCTTTAATTCTACCAATAGACCAAGGATAACCAATAGACATAGAGATAATTTTTACATCCGATCTATTACCTAATTCCGTAAGTGCTCTTGCAACACCTTTACGTTCGTGGTATCCATTTAAAACAACATCACTAGTACCTCTATAAGTTATTAAATTACATTCGTAAGCAACACCAACCATTTGATGGCTATTGTTATTTGGAGCACCAACAGCAGCAGCAGTACTTGTACCATGACCACATTTATCGTGCGAACCATCTGTATTAGTAGCCCACCATTTCCAAGAATCTACATAAGTTCCACGTTTAACAATATATCTACCAGAATAAAAATCATCAAATTTATAACCTAAATTTTGTTGGTATTGTGAAACTCCAGTATCGATTACACCAACACCAACACCTCTTCCTTTACTATAACTCCAAGCTTGGTTAATTTTATGATCGTAAAAATTCCAAGGAAAATGAGCATTAGAACCAGAAACATGGCTATAATCGTATCCACTAATACTGTCTCCAGATTTATCACAACCAGAAGCAGATTTGTCTTGTGCTAATAATTCGCCAGAATAAACATACCCTTCAGGTTCAATATACCTTACATTAGGATTTTCTCTTAACATTTTAATAGTTGATATGCCAGTTACTTTAACATCTATTAAGTTCAATGTATTGTCTTCAAAAACCACAACATCTTTTTTTCCTTTTTCAGATGGCGAAGTTTTAATAGATTGAATAATTTCATCTTTCATAGAAGTTAATCTTTCTGTTTTTTCAGCCCTAAAACTCTCTCCTTCATCTCCATAACCTACAGTTAAAAGATTGTCTCCATAAATGGAAGCACTCCATAATAAATGGTCGCTAGCTTCAGACCAATCAAAAGAACCTTTGTCAAGTATAATTTTGGTAATCTGGTTATTAACTTCATCAAGAGTTAATGCTTTGAGTTGTGATGATTCATTAGAATTAATTTCTTCGATAGAATCGTTTTGAGTACACGATGCGGCAAAAAACAGCACAAATGCACCTAAAATAAATTTCATTTTTTTCATTTTAATGGTTTGTTAAGTTAAACATTTTGTTAAATAATACACGATGTAAGGGGAAGGAAGGCATCGATATATCACAAATATAAAAAATAAATTTGATAAATCACTAAATAATAACTTAAAAATTGAGAGGAAAAATGTATTAAAATAAATAATTGTAACAAATATTACATAAAAAACCTTATTTAAAAGCTACTTTTGTAATATTATTAATTCAAAAAAGAAATGATGAAAATTAAAAATCTAAATATTTTAATAGTGTTATTAGTAGCAATAGTAACAACAACTAGTTGCGCAAAAAATACAGTAAAAACTACAGAAACAAATTCAGTAGCAGAAACTACTGTAAAACCAGTACAAAAGAAGAATCCAATAAAACGAGTAAATGCAACAGAATTTAAGACAGAAACAGAAGGAAAAGAGGTACAATTGGTAGATGTAAGAACACCAAACGAGTTTAATGAAGGACATATTGAAAATGCAGAAAATGTAAATGTATTTGATAAAAATTTTATGGAGCAAATGGCAAAATATAAAAAAGATACTCCTGTATATGTATATTGTCGATCAGGAGGAAGAAGTATGAAAGCTGCAAAGAAATTAAAAGCAGAAGGATATAATGTAGTAAACCTAGATGGCGGATTTATGGGATGGTCTGCTAAAGGTTTTAAAGCAGTAAAATAACATGAAGCATCTATTTCTATTGAGTTTTATTGTAGCATTAATAACAAGTTGTGATTCAGATAAATTTTCCGAAAAAGAAAAACAAGTATATATTGTTAAAGGAAAAGAAATTGGAAAAGCAACCCTAAAAAAATTAGGAAGTAATTTGATGTATCATATAAAAACAGGAGGTACGAAAGAAGCAATACCTTTTTGTAATGTGAAAGCAGATATATTAACAACAGAAATAGCAGATAAATATAAGGTTTCTATAAAAAGAACATCACATAAAATTAGGAGTAAAAAAAACAAACCAAACCAAGAAGAGGAGGCTATTATTAAACACTATTTATCATTGGTAACTAAAGGAGAAAAATTAAAGCCAATAGTTAAAAAAGAAAAGGACAATAAAGTGCATTTTTATGCGCCAATTATAGCAGAAGGTAAATGTTTAATGTGTCATGGAGTAGTTGGAGAGCAAATTACTTCCAAAACAGATAGTATACTAAAAGTATTGTATCCTAATGACAAAGCAACAGGATTTAAAGTAGGAAATTTAAGAGGAGTTTTAGCTGTTACATTTAACGAATAATAGGAGTATACTACAAAATAAAAAATCCTTAAAATATTTATTTTAAGGATTTTTTTATGGAATAAATAAGGATAATAAGAACAACATTATAAACCAGATTTCAACCTAAAATTCGTTTATAGTTAGAATGGATTTTTTTATAAACAAATATAATTTTGTTCTTCAAATTTCAACTAGATGTAATTTCTGTAAATTGAATTTTAGGCAGAACTCAATTATAAGTAACTTAAGTTACTCCAAACGATATAAATACCATGTAAATTTGTATTACATAAAACGAAACATCAGATGGCAAAAATAGTAGTATTAGGAGCAGGAGTTTCAGGACATACTGCAGTATCCTATCTTAAAAAAGAATTATCCAACAAACACGAAATAGTTGTAGTGTCACCAAATAGTAATTACCAATGGATTCCATCAAATATATGGATAGGAGTTGGTCGAATGAAAGCAAAACAAACGGTGTTTCCATTAGCACCTTTATATAAGAAAAAAGGAATTACATACATACAAGCAAAGGGTACAGCTTTTTATCCAGAAGGAGATAATGAAATAAATAAAGGCTATGTTTTAGCAGAATATGTATTAGGAGGTAAAAAAGGTCAAACGATTAAAATAGATTATGATTATTTAATAAATGCTACAGGTCCTAAACTTAATTTTGGAGCTACCGAAGGTTTAATGCCAGGAACAAATAAAACCGTTTCCGTTTGTACCTATGACCATGCACAACATGCTTGGAAAGATCTTGAAGCGTTAATAACGAGAATGAAAAATGGAGAACATGTAAAAATATTAATTGGTACAGGACATGCCAAAGCAACCTGCCAAGGAGCTGCATTTGAATATATATTAAATGTAGAACATGAACTAAACCGATATAAAGTTAGAGATAAAGCAGAAATTACATGGATTTCGAACGAATATGAGTTGGGAGATTTTGGAATGGATGGAATGACACTCAAAGTTGGTGGTAAAAAAATGACAGGGCAAGATTTAGCAGAAATGCTTTTTGAAGATAGAGGAATTAGATGGATTAAAAGAGCAGGTGTATATAAAATAGAAGATGGTGTTGTACATTACGAAACTTTAGAAGGAGAATACAAAACAGAAAAATTTGATTTCGGAATGTTAATTCCTGCATTTTCTGGACATGGATTTAAAGCGTACGATAAAAACGGTGGAGATATTACTGAAAAATTATTTAAAGGGTTTATGATTGTAGATGCAGATTATACAAAAAAACCATACAAAGAGTGGACAGTACAAGATTGGCCGGAAACCTATCAAAACCCTTCGTACAAAAATATTTTTGCACCAGGAATTGCATTTGCACCACCTCATACCATATCTAAACCGAGAACAAGTAAAAATGGAACAGCTATATTTCCAGCACCACCAAGAACAGGAATGCCATCTGGAATATCTGCAAAAGTAGTAGTAGATAACGTAATCGAATTGATAAAAAATGGAGAGAATGCCAAATTACACAAAGGTTCTATGGGTAATATGGGAGCAGCTTGTGTTGCATCTTCTGGATTTGGATTAGGAAAAGGTTCCGCAGTTACCATGACCGTAAATCCAATTGTACCAGATTATCAAAAATATCCAGAAACAGGTAGAAACCTAAACGATACAATTGGCGATATGGGATTGGCCGGACATTGGGTGAAATTAGCATTGCACTATATGTTTATATACAAAGCAAAAATGAAACCATTTTGGTGGTTAATACCAGAATAAATAAAGTAAAAACATTTAATATGGCTCAGAAAATAACAAAAACACAACGATTTATGATGAAAAATTGGATAGTGCAATTTTTTAGATTTCTATACCTTAATACAAAAATACTTTTTGTGGTTGCAAAAGGACATGGCGGAACAAGAAATTAATTATATTTGACCAGTAGTAAACTCAAAAGAAGTTTTACAACAAAAAAAACAGTAACTAAAAATAAAAAAAATGACTACAATAAATATATTAAATTTAAAATGTAATGGATGTGCAAATACTATTAAAAAAGGATTACTTTCTCTTGAAGGTATAAATGAAGTAGAAGTAACTTTAGAAAAATCAGAAATAAAAATAAATGAGGTATCAGAAGAAATTTTTATGGAAGTAAAAGAAAAATTATCTAAAATGGGATATCCAGAAGTTGGAGATGCCAATACAGTGATGCACAAAGCAAAATCATTTGTAAGTTGTGCAACAGGTAAAATGAGTAACGATTAATTAATGCATATAAAATAAAGTTCGACTAAGATTTCTATTTACAGAAAATGAAGAAATGGTGAGATTTGAAGAATAAATTTTAAGGAATAACCTGTTATTTATTAAAAATTATTCAAAAAAATTGCCTTTTATTTGTCCTCCTTAAGTCGTCGTATTTTAAATAATTATAAAAATGGCTTCATTTAAAGAAATAATAAATCAAGAAGTACCCGTATTGGTCGATTTTTCAGCAGTGTGGTGTGGACCATGTAAAGCAATGTTACCAATTCTAAAGGAAATAAAGTCCATGTTAAAAGATAAAATTAAAATCATAAAAATAGATGTAGATAAAAACCCATCAGTATCGGCAGCATACCAAGTAAGAGGAGTGCCAACCTTAATTTTATTTAAAAAAGGAAAGCAAGTCTGGAGACAATCTGGAGTTGTACCAGCATTACAATTAAAAACAATTATTGAAAAAAATTGGAATTAATTAATTAATTTTATATATATTTGTTTAAACAAATGATAAATACAACAAAAAATACAAACTGGTGGTGGATTCGTTTTACTTAAAAAACGTAATCTAAAAATCCATTATAATACTCTATAAAGGCTTGTCGATTACGACAAGCCTTTTTTATGCAATAAACACAATGAAAAAAATTAAAATTAATCTAAAAACAAAAAAAACATTATCCGATTTGGTTACACCAGTAGGTTTATATTTAAAATTACGAGATAAATTTCACAATTCATTCTTGTTAGAAAGTTCCGACTATCATGCAACCGAAAATAATTTTTCATTTATTTGTTTAGAACCATTAGTCTCATTTATAGTAGAAGACAAAACAATAAATATAAAAGGACTTACTTTAGAAAATACCATACAAATAACAAAAAGGAAACAAGTAATTAAAGAATTACAAACCTTGTTAGGTAGTTTTGATATAAAAAATAACAATGCAGTAAATGGACTTTTTGGGTATACAAATTACGATGCAGTAAAATATTTTGAAACATTAGATATAAATATTTCCAAAGATAAAAAATACCATACACCAGAAATGCATTATGCCTTTTTTAGATATATTATACAAATAGATCATTTTAAAAACGAGTTGACAATCTTAGAAAATTTGATAGAAGGAGAAGTATCAAACATAGATAAAATTACAGATTTAGTTAGCAGTAATAGTCGACCACAGTACCAATTTAAGTTGCAAGGAGAGATAGCAACAAATATTTCAGACAATGATTTTAAAGAATTAATTACCAAAGGGAAAGAACATTGTCAGCAAGGAGATGTATTTCAAATAGTCATGTCAAGACAATTTTTACAAAAATTTAATGGAGATGATTTTAATGTGTATCGTGCATTACGATCGGTAAATCCATCACCATATTTATTTTATTTTGATTTTGGGAATTATAAACTATTTGGTTCATCGCCAGAGGCACAATTAAAAGTGAGTAAAGCAAAAGCAATTATAAATCCGATAGCAGGAACATTTAAAAGAACAGGAAATGATATAGAAGATAAGAAATTAGCAGAAGAACTAGCAAAAGATCCAAAAGAAAATGCAGAGCATACCATGCTTGTAGATTTAGCAAGAAATGATTTGAGTAGACATGGAAAAAATGTAACGGTCAAAACCTATAAAGAAACACAATTTTACAGTCATGTAATTCACTTAGTATCTGAAGTAGAAGCAGATTTAGAATCCAACTCCGATTCCCTACAAATTTTTGCAGATACCTTTCCAGCAGGAACATTATCAGGAGCACCAAAATATAGAGCCATGCAATTAATTAACGAATACGAAAACCAACATAGAGGGTTTTATGGAGGAGCAATTGGTGTATTTGGATTTGATGGATCTATAAATCACGCAATAACAATCCGTAGTTTTTTAAGTAAAAACAATACCTTATTCTTTCAAGCAGGAGCAGGAGTAGTAGTAAGTTCTAATGAAGAAAATGAATTGCAAGAAGTCAATAACAAGTTAGGCGCATTAAAAAAAGCATTAAAATTAGCAGAAACAATATAAGTTATGGAAAAAATACTAGTATTAGATAATTACGATTCATTTACCTACAATTTGGTACATTATATAAAAGAAGAATCCGACGCAATTGTAGAAGTATATAGAAACGATGCAATAAGCATAGAAGAAGTAACAAAATACGATACAATAATTTTATCGCCAGGACCAGGATTACCAAAAGATGCAGGAATATTAAAAGAAGTCATTAAAAAATATGCGGCAACAAAAAAAATACTAGGAGTTTGCCTAGGAATGCAAGCCATAGGAGAAGTTTATGGCGGAACATTAAAAAATCTAGAAAAAGTATTTCATGGTGTAGCAACACCAATTCAGGTAATAGAAAAAGAAGACCTATTATACAAAGATTTACCTAGAGAATTTAATGTCGGAAGATACCACAGTTGGGTTGTAGCAATCGAAAATTTTCCAAAAGAACTAAAGATAACATCCAAAGAAAAAAATGGACAAATAATGTCTTTAAAACACAAAGATTACCAACTGTATGGCGTACAATATCATCCAGAATCGATATTAACCGAACACGGAAAAAAAATGATTCGTAATTTTTTAGAAATATAAGATATGAAGAACACACTAAATACATTATTTGAACATCAAGAACTTTCTGAAAAAGAAGCATATAAAATTTTAACAAGAATAGGAAAAGGAGAGTTTAATCCATCGCAAATAGCTGCTTTTTTAACGGTATATTTGATGCGAAATATATCGGTAAACGAATTAAAAGGATTCCGAAATGCACTCTTAGATTTATGCCTAAAAATAGATTTATCCGATTTTAATACCATTGATGTGTGTGGCACAGGAGGCGATGGTAAAGATACGTTTAACATCTCAACATTATCGGCATTTGTAATCGCTGGAGCTGGATATAAAGTAGCAAAACATGGAAATTATGGAGTGTCATCGTCTTGTGGATCATCAAACGTATTAGAGTATTTAGGATACAAATTTACAAATGATGAGACCATTCTTAAAAAACAAATAGATGAAGCAAATTTTTGTATGATGCATGCGCCATTATTTCATCCAGCAATGAAAAATGTAGGACCAATACGTAGAGAGTTAGGAATAAAAACTTTTTTTAATATGTTAGGACCATTGGTAAATCCAAGTTTTCCACAAAATCAATTGGTAGGAGTATTTAATTTAGAAGTAGCACGAATATATAATTACTTGATACAAGATTCTGAAAAAAAATATACCATTTTGCATAGTTTAGACGGTTATGATGAAATTTCCTTAACAGGAAAGTTTAAAGCGTTTTCAAATGAAGGAGAAGCATTATTATCGCCAGAAGATATCGGATTTAAAACACACAAACAATCCGATATATATGGAGGTTCAACAGTGAAGAGCTCAGCAAAAATATTTGTAGAAATATTAAAGAACAACTGTACCGCAGCACAAAAAAATGTAGTACTAGCAAATGCATCCTTTGCAATAAGAAATTTTGAACCAACCAAAACTTTAGCAGAATGTACAGCAATAGCAAAAGAATCAATAGACTCAGGAAATGCATACCAAGTATTACAAAAAATAGTTGAATGAAAAAGAATAAAACAATATAGAGCATGACAATTTTAGATAAAATAATAGCATATAAACGAAAAGAAGTTCTAAAAAATAAAGCAATATTTTCCGTAAAAGAATTGGAGAAAAGTAAGTATTTTAAATCCGAAACAAAATCCTTAAAAGAATTTATATTAAGAACAGATAAAAGCGGAATAATAGCAGAATTTAAACGAAAATCACCATCCAAAGGATTAATTAATGGAACATCAAAAGTAGAAGATGTAATAAAAGGGTATGAGAAAGCAGGCGTTTCAGGATTATCTATATTAACAGATACCCATTTTTTTGGAGGACGAAATGAAGATATTTTAAATGCTAGAAAAATAAATACATGTCCAATATTAAGAAAAGATTTTATCATTTCGGAATATCAAATATTGGAAGCAAAAGCAATAGGAGCAGATGTAATATTATTAATAGCAGCAGTATTAAGCAAAAAAGAAATTAAACAATATACCAATTTAGCACATCAATTAAGATTAGAAGTTTTATTAGAAGTACACACAGAAAAAGAACTAGAAAAATACATTCCAGAAATAAATTTAGTAGGAATAAATAACAGAAATTTAAAAACTTTTGAAGTGGATTTTGAAAACTCCATTAAACTCAGTAAACAATTGCCAAAAGAAACAATAAAAATAGCAGAGAGTGGTATAAGCGATTATAAAAATATTATAGAACTAAAAAAATACGGATTTGAAGGTTTTTTAATAGGCGAAAATTTTATGAAAACAACATCGCCAGAACAAGCGTGTATGGAGTTTATTAGAAAAATAAAAAAACAATGAAATTAAAAGTTTGTGGCATGAGAAACAAAACCAACATAGTTGAACTAATACAAGTTCAACCAGATTTTATTGGATTTATATTTCATGAAGAATCAAGCCGTAATGTACTCGTAAAACCAGAAGTGGAAATACCAAAAACGATAAAAAAAGTAGGCGTATTTGTAGATAAAACGATAGATTTTATATTGCAAAAAACAAAAAATTTTAAATTAGATTATATCCAATTACACGGAAAAGAAGCCCCACAGTTTTGTCGTAAAATTAAAAATAAAAATCTAAAAGTAATAAAGGCATTTAATATAAAAGAAGGTTTTGATTTTGAACGATTAAAAAAATACGAACCTACTTGCGAACTTTTTTTATTTGATGCATTTGGTAAAAAAGCAGGAGGAAATGGAGTTGTATTCGATTGGAAATTATTACAAAATTATAAAGGAAAAATACCTTTTTTACTTAGTGGCGGAATTGACGCAACAATGGCGTCCGAAATAAGAAAAATAAAACATCTAAAATTTATAGGAATAGATATAAATAGCGGATTCGAAATAGAACCAGCACTAAAAAATATAAAAAACATAAAAACATTTTATAATGAATTACAAGGGTAACGAACAAGGATTTTATGGCGAATTTGGAGGAGCATTTATCCCAGAAATGTTATACCATAACACCAATGAATTAAAAGAGAATTATTTACAAATAATTAACTCCAAAGTATTTAAAAAAGAATTTAAAGATTTGTTAAAAGAATACGTTGGAAGACCAACACCTTTGTATTATGCAAAACGCTTATCTAAAAAATACAACACCAATATATTTTTAAAACGAGAAGATCTAAACCATACAGGAGCACATAAAATAAACAATACAATAGGTCAGATTTTAGTAGCGAAACAGATGGGGAAACAGCGAATTATTGCCGAAACTGGCGCAGGACAACATGGAGTAGCAACAGCAACAGTATGTGCATTAATGGGTTTAGAATGCATTGTATATATGGGCGAAGTAGATATAAAACGACAAGCGCCAAATGTGGCACGAATGAAAATGTTAGGAGCAGAAGTAAGACCAGCCATTTCTGGAAGTAAAACGCTAAAAGATGCAACAAATGAGGCGATTAGAGATTGGATTGCAAATCCAGTAGATACCTATTATTTGATTGGTTCTGTTGTAGGACCACATCCATACCCAGATATGGTAGCGCGATTTCAATCGATAATAAGTAAAGAAATGTTAAGTC
Organism: Flavobacteriaceae bacterium; assembly: GCA_026988355.1. Classification (GTDB taxonomy): domain Bacteria; phylum Bacteroidota; class Bacteroidia; order Flavobacteriales; family Flavobacteriaceae; genus S010-17. The sequence continues at coordinate 2,993 of JALSLK010000071.1, read as the reverse complement.
AATTACAAGAAAAAACAGGGCGAGATTATCCAGATAAAATTATCGCATGTGTTGGAGGAGGAAGCAATGCAGCAGGAGCATTTTACCATTATTTAGACAATACAAAAGTAGAATTAATAGCAGTAGAAGCAGATGGTTTAGGTGTAGCAACAGGTAAAACCGCAGCAACCACACAAGTTGGTAGCGAAGGTATAATTCACGGAAGTAAAACCCTATTGATGCAAAACAGCGAAGGGCAAATAACCGAACCATATTCCATTTCAGCAGGATTAGATTATCCAGGAGTTGGACCATTACATGCACATTTATTTAAAACAGGAAGAGGTAAATTTATTGGAGCAACAGACAAAGAAGCCTTAGATGCAGCGTTTGAATTAACGCTACTAGAAGGTATCATTCCAGCATTAGAGTCGGCACATGCATTAGCAGTACTAAAAAAAATAACGTGTAAACCAGACGAAAATATCGTTGTAAATCTTTCAGGAAGAGGAGATAAAGATATGGAGACTTATATTAACAGGATGGATTAATAAATAGTTAGAATTTCATTTTAAATGAAGTGCTGACTGATAAAATAAAAAAATGAAACGTACAGAAGAATTATTTAGAACAAAAAAAAACATACTAAACATATACGTAACAGCTGGATTTCCAAAATTAAATGATACCGTTCCTATTGTACAAGAGTTGGTAAAAAATGGAGTGAGTATGATTGAAATTGGTATGCCATTTTCAGATCCACTAGCAGATGGGCCAACGATACAACACAGTAGTGAAGTTGCTATTGAAAATGGAATAACACTAGCACTTATTTTTAAACAAATTGAAGAAATTCGAAAAACAGTAACCATTCCAATACTAATGATGGGATATTATAACCAAATTTTACAATATGGAGATAAAGCCTTTTTTGAAAAAGCAAAAGCTGTAGGAGTAGACGGATTTATAATTCCAGATTTACCATTAGCAATTTACCAAGAAAAATACAAACAGATACTTCAACATTTAGATTTGGACTTTATATTTTTAATTACACCACAAACTACCGACGATAGAATACGATTAATAGACAACGAAAGTTCAGGTTTCTTATACATAGTATCGTCTTTTGCTATTACGGGTTCAAAAAGTGATATACAACAAAATCAATTGGATTATTTTGAACATATCAACAAACTAAATCTTAAAAATCCAAAGTTAATAGGATTCGGAATATCCAATAAAAAAACATTTGATACAGCATGTAAACACGCAGAAGGAGCAATTATTGGTAGTGCCTTTATCAAAGCATTGTCAAAAAATAACGATTTAGAAGGAAGTGTAAAAGCGTTTGTACAATCTGTAATCTAATTAGACGAATTACCAAATTTTCTTGGTGCTCTTTTGCGTATTTTATAATTGAATTGGTATAACAAAGGAATTATAGACCGCCATTGCTGACATTCTTTTTTTAATAAGATGAACTATATTTCATTATTGTTTTGTTAAAGTAATATCTGTTGGAACATTAAATACTTCTCCTACACTAGCCATACCATCAACTCTTAATTTCCAAGTAATTTGTAATGGATTTCCTAGAGAGATACTAATAAATTTTAAATCTAAAACCCCTAATAAAAGAGTTTTTGTTGTTGTATTATCCATTAAAGAAAATCTAAAACTATCAATCCAATCACAATACCTACCACCATTAATCATAGGTATAAATCTTTCATTTGTAGTTTCTATAAATCTATCGGAAGTATATAGAATAGTTTCATTTCCACTAACATCTGTCTCTAACATAGTAAAATGTCCTGCTAAGGAAAATGTTCCGTCTCCATCAGGTTCATTAAAAAAGTTTACTCTAAAAGTTTGATTATTATTTTGCCACTCCCAAATACCTAAAAAATCATCTCTTTGTGTTTGTGAAAATAGAGCTATACTTGATATTAAAAATGTTATTATTATTAAATTTTTCATTATTTTATATTTTTAAGTTTATTATAAAGTACAAGGAGTTGTACTTCTTTTAACATCAAAGCCCTTTATACTAAGTTTTGTAAAAGTACTAAAGTTTTCATTGCTTTCAAAAACTGTTATACCAATATCAGCCTCTTTTAAGAATTGCATAAAATATCTAAGCTGTTGTTCATTGTTAGTTGCTCCTTGTGCATTTTCTTGTATTAAAGCAGATTGCTCGTCGTAATAATATTTTTTTAAAATAGGTTTATATACTTCTTTTAATTTTTTGGAAGCTTCTATTCTTTCTTGAATTGTAATGTTAAAATTTCCTGCATCCATATATCTAAAGAATTTCCATAATTTTGTTGGGTTATTTATAGTTAAAGCAAAATACGTGCCATCTGCGGTTGCTAAAAAAGCAGTAAATTCAGAGGTGTTTAAATAACCATCTTTATAGCGTCTTGCAATCCATTGTAAATCGCCAAGTGAAGGCACAGAATATGATTTTATAGTAGCATTTTCATTATGTACGTGAGCCATAGAAATATAATCTGATGATGGTGAGGTAGGTAATGTTTGAACGGTTGAATTATTTGCCACACCTTGATACTCTCCAATAGAATTATCATCAAAAATAGCGACAGAAGTTTCGTATGTTAAAGTGTCTTTGTTTTTTAAATCACGAACTTTATTCATATATAATGAATTATTATTCTCTAATATTTTTTTAATTTTCCTACATTCTTTTCTTCGTCCAGTCCCTTCTCCTTCAAAAGGAGAGGTTCCAATTACAATATCATTACTATCGTTTGAGTTGTCGGTATTTGGAGTGCTACTATTTGATGAACCATCTCCTGTTGTACCTCCTCCGTGACTAGAATCGCCTTGGTCAATGATGTTTAATGCAGGGTGGCAGGTTGTTACGGAACAGTCTCAAAACTTGTGGGATTTTTATATTTAGGCAAATAATTTTTGTAATCTAAACATGAAGAAATCCACTTTTCTGACTCCTCTTAATTGTGTTCTAAACCCTTTTATTTTAGCATTAA